>NZ_JBIVJP010000003.1:106899-232756 GCF_044750285.1 Streptomyces sp. NPDC088812
CACGATTGCCTGCGGCTCGGCACGCTGCGGGGTGCTGCCGCGCCCATCCCTGCGGCGCGACTGTCCGCGGCTCGGCTGTGTCGGGTGGGCCCGGTCGGCGTGCTGGCTGGGGCACGATTGCCTGCGGCTCGGCACGCTGCGGGGTGCTGCCGCGCCCATCCCTGCGGCGCGACTGTCCGCGGCTCGGCTGTGTCGGGTGGGCCCGGTCGTCGTGCTGCCTGCGGCTGTCGGGCCTGACCACCGCCCCCGCGGCCGCGTCACCCGCTCGCGTTAGATTGACTCCGTGCTCTCACGCCTCACGCGTCTCCAGGCCCTGGCCGTCTGTGCCCTGCCCCTCGTCGCCCTGCTCGCGACGGCGGGGCTGGCGCCGTTGCCGTTCTCGGTGGCGCAGCCGGGGATGACGGCGGATGTGCTGGGGGAGAACAAGGGCACCCCGGTCATCACGATCTCCGGCGCGACCCCCCGGGAGACCCGGGGGCAGCTGCGGATGACGACCATCGAGGCGACCGGTCCGGACGCGCGGATCTCGCTGGAGGACGTGGTCGACGGCTGGTTCCGCACCGACCAGGCGATCATGCCGCGGGACTCGGTGTACCCCAGCGGTGACAGCACCGAGGAGATCGAGCGGTACAACACCGAGCAGATGGAGGAGTCCCAGGACGCCGCGACCGAGGCGGCGCTGCGGTACCTCGGCCGTACCGACGACGGCGTCGAGGTCACGCTGAGGCTCGCCGACGTCGGCGGTCCCAGCGCCGGTCTGCTGTTCTCCCTGGGCATCGTCGACAAGCTGGACGGCGACGGCAGCGGCGGTGACCTCACGGGCGGCCGTACCGTCGCCGGGACGGGCACCATCGACGCCGACGGCACCGTCGGCGCGGTCGGCGGGGTCGCGCTGAAGACGCAGGCCGCCCGCCGGGACGGCGCCACCGTCTTCCTCGTACCGAAGGACGAGTGCGCGGACGCCCGGGCCGAGCTGCCCGCAGGGCTGCGGCTGATCCCGGTGACGACCCTGAAGGGGGCGGTGGACTCCCTGACCGCCCTGGCGAAGGGCAAGGGCTCCGTACCGAGCTGCTGAGCGGCAGGTCCCAGGCCCTGTCGGCCTACTTCACGAACCCCTGTTCCTTCATCCAGTCCAGCGCCACCTGGTGCGGGTCCTCGCCGTCCACGTCCACCTTCGCGTTCAGGTCCTGGGCCACCGTGTTGTCCAGCTTCGCGGTGACCGGGTCGATGACGTCCGCGATCGCCGGCCACTTCTCGAAGGTCCTGGTGTTGATCACCGGGGCGGCGTTGTAGTTGGGGAAGAACTTCTTGTCGTCCTCCATCACCACCAGGTTCATGGACTTGATGCGCCCGTCGGTGGTGAACACCTCCCCGTACGTGCAGCTCCCCTTCGCCGTCTCCGTGTAGATGATGCCGGTGTCCATCTGGGTGATCCGCGACGCCGGCACGTCCATGCCGTACGCCTCCTGCATGCCCGGCAGCCCGTCCGCCCGGTTGGCGAACTCGCCCTCGACGCACAGGGTGACGGCGGACGGGTCGGACCGGGACAGCGCGGCCACCTCCGACAGCGTCCTGGTGCGGTACTTCTTGTAGTTGGCCTGGTTCATCGCCAGCGCGTAGGTGTTGTTCAGCCGGGACGGCGGCAGCCATGTCACCCCGTTGCGCACGTCCGCGTCGCGCACGGCCTCCCACTGCCTGCGCGGGTCGGTGATGGGCTCGCTGTTGCCCTGGTACGTGATCCAGGCGGTGCCCGTGTACTCGTACATGGCGTCGGCGTCCCCGTTGCGGATGGCCTCGCGGCCGCCGATGGAGCCCTGGATGCCGGTGCGGTCCAGGACGTCGGCGCCGGCCGCCTGGAAGGCGATGCCCAGCATGGCGCCGAGGATCAGGTTCTCGGTGAACGACTTCGACGTCACGGTGAGATGCGCGCCCTTGAGCGGCTCGCCCTGCCCGATCGACCCGGGCGAGACGTCGTCGACCATGGGGGAGCCGCTGGTCAGGCCGCAGCCGGAGGCCAGCACCAGCGCCCCGGCGAGGCACCCGGCCGTCCGCCGGACCCGCCTCACGGGTCTCGTCCGCCTCCGTGGTCCCGTCCGCCTCCATTGCCTCATCCGCCCACCTCCAGCCCCCGCGGCCGCAGCAGCACCTCGGCCAGCGAGGCCAGCCAGTCCACCAGCAGGGCCAGGGCGACGGTGAGGACGGAGCCGAGCACCAGCACCGGCATCCGCTGGTTGGTGATGCCGGCGGTGATCAGGACGCCGAGCCCGCCGCCCCCGCCGAAGGTCGCCAGGGTCGCCGTGCCGACGTTCAGGACGAGGGCGGTGCGGACACCGGCCAGGATCAGCGGGACCGCCAGCGGCAGCTCCACCTTGGCGAGCACGCCCACCGGTGACATCCCGATGCCGCGCGCCGCCTCCAGCACTGTCGGGTCGTTCGCCTTCAGACCGGCGATGGTGTTGGAGAGCACCGGCAGGATGGCGTAGACGATGATGCCGATCAGGGCCGCCTTCTCGCCCGTGCCCAGCCAGATCACCAGCAGCGCGAGCAGACCGATCGCGGGGGTGGCCTGGCCCATGTTGGCCATGGCCATCGCGAAGGGGGTGGCCCTGCGCAGGGGCATGCGGGTGAGCAGGATGCCCAGCGGGATCGCGATGACCAGCACGAAGAAGGTGGAGATCACGGTCAGTTCGATGTGCTGCCACAGCGCCTTCGACACCTGTCCGCCGGACAGCGCGTTCTCGGAGATCGTGTCCAGGTCCGCCTGCTGGAACCACAGCCAGGTGGCGAGCAGCAGGGCGACCAGGAAGGCGGGCAGGATCGTCAGCTGCTGCCAGGTGAAGCGGCGCCGCGGGGGACCGGGCGCCGGCGGCGGGCCCCCGGTGCCGTCCCGGCCGGGCGCCTCCTCGTCCCTCACCGTCTCCTCGACCGGTTCCGGGTTCCTCATGCCTTCACCTCCCCGCCGTGGCCCTCCTGCTCCGCGTGTGTCTGCGGGGCCCGCGCCTCCTCCAGGTCGTGCTGGGCCTCCAGCGCCTCCAGCCGGTCGGCCTCCAGCAGTTCGTGCACGGAGTTCAGCAGCGTCTCCATGTCGACGACGCCGATGTACTCGCCGCGCCGCCCGGTGACCGCGACTCTGCCGGTGTTGTCCGTCAGCACCGCCTCCAGCGCGTCCCGCAGCGTCGCGTCCCTGGTCACGGTGTCGCTCACCAGCGTGCCCGCGCGGGCCAGCGAGCCCTTGGCGCGCATCAGGTCGCCGCGCCGCAGCCATTTGTAGGGGCGGCCCCGCC
This sequence comes from Streptomyces sp. NPDC088812, assembly GCF_044750285.1. Taxonomy (NCBI): domain Bacteria; kingdom Bacillati; phylum Actinomycetota; class Actinomycetes; order Kitasatosporales; family Streptomycetaceae; genus Streptomyces; species Streptomyces sp. NPDC088812. Next base: position 110,184 of record NZ_JBIVJP010000003.1, read on the forward strand.
GGTCCAGCAGCAGGATCTCGTTCGTGCCGCTGGTGCGCAGCCGGTTGAAGACGGTCTGCAACGGGTCCTCCACGCTCACCGTCGGGTAGCCGGTGACCTCGACGTCCCGTACGCGGGTGAGGTTCAGCCGCTTCAGGGCCGCCCCCGCGCCCACGAACCCGGACACGAAGTCGTCCGCCGGGTTGGTGAGGATGGCCTCCGGGGTGTCGAACTGTGCGATGTGCGAGCGCTCGCGCAGCACCGCGATCCGGTCACCCAGCTTGATCGCCTCGTCGAAGTCGTGGGTGACGAACACGATCGTCTTGTGCAGTTCGTGCTGGAGCCGGATCAGCTCGTCCTGGAGGTGGTCGCGGGTGATCGGGTCCACGGCGCCGAACGGCTCGTCCATCAGCAGCACCGGCGGATCCGCCGCCAGCGCCCGCGCCACGCCCACGCGCTGCTGCTGTCCGCCGGAGAGCTGGCGCGGATAGCGGCCGCGGAACTCCGCGGGGTCGAGGCCGACCAGGTCGAGCATCTCGTCCACCCGGTCCCTGGTCCGGCCCTTCGGCCAGCCCAGCATCCGCGGCACGACCGCGACGTTCTGCGCGACGGTCATGTGCGGGAAGAGGCCGGACGACTGGATGGCGTAGCCGACCTTGCGGCGCAGCCGCACCGGGTCGATGTCGGTGACGTCCTCGCCGTCGATGCGGATGCGGCCGCCGCTCGGCTCGATCAGCCGGTTGATCATCTTCAGGGTGGTCGACTTCCCGCAGCCCGACGGCCCGACGAAGATGACGGTCTCGCCCGCCTTGATCTCCATGTTGACGTTGTCCACGGCCGGCTGCGCACTGCCGGGGTAGTGCTTGGTGAGGTTCTCCAGCTCGATCGTCGCGCCGTGGGAGACGGACGTGTCCGGGGAGCCGGGCCGGGCCTCAGGCACGGATCCCCCTCGGAATCGTCAGCCGTCCGACCAGGACGTAGGCGGCGTCGAACAGCAGCGCCAGGACGATGATCCCCAGCGTGCCCGAGAGGACCTGGTTGAGCGCGTTCTTGCTGCCCAGGGAGGCGATGCCGCGGAAGATCTCGTTGCCGAGGCCGGGCCCCGAGGCGTACGCGGCGATGGCGGCGATGCCCATCAGCATCTGCGTGGAGACCCGGATGCCGGTCAGGACCGGCGGCCAGGCCAGCGGCAGCTCCACCCGCGCCAGCCGTGTCAGCCGGGACATCCCGATGCCCGTCGCCGCCTCCACCAGGGACGGGTCGACACCCCGCAGGCCCACGATCGCGTTCCGTACGACCGGCAGCAGCCCGTACAGGGTCAGCGCGATCACCGTCGGCGGCACACCCAGGCCCACCAGCGGGATCAGCAGACCGATCATGGCGAGGGACGGGACGGTCAGGACGGTGGAGGTGGCGGTGGTGGCGAGGTTGCCGGCCCAGCCGCTGCGGTAGGTGACGACCGCGATCAGCACACCGAGCACCGTCGCCACGACCATGCACTGGAAGACGACGCTGGCGTGCTGCAAGGCGTCGGTGAGCAACTGCTGGTGACGGTTGCCCAGGTACTCCCAGAAGTTCACGCGCCTCACCCCGAGTCGGTCGGTTCGTCTCCCGGTCCCAGGGCCGCCTGCTCCACCAACGGGATGATCCGCAGCGGAACGGCGTTCTCCATCACGATCGCGGTGGAGGCCCGGACGATCCCATCAAAGCCGACAACCCGGTCGATCACCCGCTGGAGGTCCGCGTTGGAGCGGGCCACCAGCCGGCACAGCATGTCCCCGCTGCCGGTAGTGGTGTGCAGCTCCAGCACCTCCGCGACGCCCGCCAAGTGCGCCCGTACGTCGGCCCCTTGCCCCTGCCGGATCTCCAGCGTGGCGAACGCCGTGACCGGGTAGCCGAGGGCCGCCGGGTCCACCTCGGGACCGAACCCGCGGATGACTCCGTTCGACTGAAGCCGGTCGAGCCGCGCCTGCACGGTGCCCCGCGCCACCCCCAGCCGCCGGGACATCTCCAGCACGCCGATGCGCGGCTCCCGGGCCAGCAGCACGATGATCCGGCCGTCCAGACGATCGATCGCCATACCCTGCCTCCGAGATGGTCAGCCTGTACAGAAAGCCCGCCGGGACCGCCGTGGTGCTGGGCAGACTGCCCACCGGACCAGCGAAGTGTTGCGCACCTTGCGGGGCGGCGCGAGGCTTCGGACATGACGCAGACCACACAGCACACTCCCGACACCGTCCGGCAGGCCGACCCCTTCCCGGTCAAGGGAATGGACGCGGTCGTCTTCGCCGTGGGCAACGCCAAACAGGCGGCGCACTACTACTCCACCGCCTTCGGCATGCGGCTGGTCGCGTACTCCGGACCGGAGAACGGAAGCCGCGAGACCGCCTCCTACGTCCTGGAGAACGGCTCGGCGCGTTTCGTCGTCACCTCGGTGATCAGGCCCGACAGCACCTGGGGCCACTTCCTCGCCCGGCACGTGGCCGAACACGGCGACGGGGTGGTCGACCTCGCCCTCGAGGTCCCCGACGCGCGCGCCGCGTACGCCCACGCCGTGGAGCACGGCGCCCGCCCGGTCGCCGAGCCGTACGAGCTGAAGGACGAGCACGGCACCGTCGTGCTGGCCGCGATCGCCACCTACGGCGAGACCCGCCACACGCTCGTCGAACGCACCGGCTACGACGGCCCCTACCTGCCCGGCTTCGTCGCCGCGAGCCCGGTCGCCGAGCCGCCGGCCCACCGCACCTTCCAGGCGATCGACCACTGCGTCGGCAACGTGGAACTCGGCCGGATGAACGAATGGGTCGGCTTCTACCACCGGGTCATGGGCTTCACGAACATGAAGGAGTTCGTGGGCGACGACATCGCCACCGAGTACAGCGCGCTGATGTCGAAGGTCGTCGCCGACGGCACGCTCAAGGTCAAGTTCCCGATCAACGAGCCCGCCGTCGCCAAGAAGAAGTCGCAGATCGACGAGTACCTGGAGTTCTACGGCGGCGCCGGCGTCCAGCACATCGCGCTCAACACCGACGACATCGTCGGGACGGTCCGCACCCTGCGCGCCGCCGGGGTGCAGTTCCTCGACACCCCCGACTCGTACTACGACACCCTCGGCGAATGGGTCGGCGACACCCGCGTCCCCGTGAAGACCCTGCGCGAACTGAAGATCCTCGCCGACCGCGACGAGGACGGCTACCTGCTCCAGATCTTCACCAAGCCGGTCCAGGACCGCCCGACGGTGTTCTTCGAACTCATCGAACGGCACGGCTCGATGGGCTTCGGCAAGGGCAACTTCAAGGCCCTGTTCGAGGCGATCGAACGGGAGCAGGCCCGGCGCGGCAACCTCTAGCAGGCCCTACGACCGCCGACAGGCCCTACGACCGCCGACAGGCCCTACGACCGCCGACAGGCCCTACGACAGCCGGCAGGCGCTCCTACTGGGACCGGCCGCCCGGCGAGGACGGCTCGGCGGAGGCCTCCGAGCGGGAACCGTCCTGCTCGGACTGCTCGGACTGCTCGGACTGCTCGGACCGCTCGGACCGCTCGGTCCCCGAGCGCGAGCCGTCCCGCTCGGACCGCTCGGTCTCCGCGCGGGAACCGCCCCGCTCGGACGGCTCCGCGGAGGCCCCACCGGGAGCGCCGTCCTCCTGGGGCGACCGCCCGGCGGAGGCCGCACCGGGAGCGCCGTCCCGCGGAGACCGCCTGGCGGAGGCCGCACCGGGAGCGGTGTTCCGCGGAGACCGCCCGGCGGACGCCGCGCCGGGAGCGCCGTCCCGCGAGGACCGCCCGGCGGAGGCCGTACCGGGTGCGTCGTCCTGCGGAGCGGGCCAGGTGGCGGTCACCTCCGGGGGCGCCGCCGGCGACGGCTCGCCCAGCTCAGCCAGGGCCGCCCGGGCCGCGCGCACGTCCGACAGGGAGAAGAACGGGTTGATCCGCAGCGCCTCGGTGAGGTACCGCCGGGCCGGCCCGTGCTTCCTCAGCCCGAGCTCGATCATCCCCCGGTGGTAGGCGTACGGCGCGCTGCGCACCGCGCCGCCGTGCGCCCGGTCGGTGGCGATCATGGCGTACCGCAGCGCCTCCGCGTCCCGGCCGTCCCGGTGCAGCGCCCACCCCAGCGCGTCCGCGACCTCGACGCCCGGCTGCCGCCGCCACTCGGCGCGCAGCCGCCGCACGGCCTCGGCCGGATCCCCGTGGTCGGCCTCCAGCCGGCCGAGGACCAGGTCCCCGTCGATCCCGCCGACCGCCTCCCGGCGCACCCGCGTCCGCACCAGGTCGTACTGCACCCGGGCCGCCCGGACCATCCCCAGCGACTCGTACAGCTCGCCCAGCTCCAGCGCGTAACCCGGCAGCGGCTGCCGGGCGAGCGCCGACCGGTACGCGTCCACCGCCTCCGTCGTCCGCCCGAGGGCCGCCAGCACCCGCCCCTGCCCGGCCTGCGCGGCCCGCTGGTCGGCGTCGAGGCGCACCGCCTCCCGGAAGTACCGCAGGGCCGCCTCCGCATCGCCGCGCTCGAAGGCGAGCTGCCCGGCCCGCTCCCGCCACGCCGCCTCCTCGGCGGCCGTCGCCGCCCCCGCCGCCGCGTCGGACAGCGCGGCCGCCGCGTCCTCGCGCCAGCCCCGGTCCCGGTAGGCGGCCGCCGCCCGCCCCCGCACCGCCGTACCGGACCGCAGCGCCGTCATCCGGTCCAGCGATGAGCGGGCCTTCTTGTGGTCGCCGAGCCCGGTGTAGGCGTCGATGAGCTGCGCGTACGTCGTCCACTGCTTCGGCGCCGCCTTGCGCGCGGCCTCGCCCCACGCCCGGGCCGTCCGGAAGTCGCGGCGGGCGTTGGCGAGGGCGGCCAGGCCGGTGAGCGCCTCGGCGTTGCGGTGCGGGCGCACCTTCAGCGACGTGCGCAGCGCCCGCTCGGCCTTCGGGTAGAAGACGGCGGCGTCGGCGGTGCGCCGGCCCCGCTCCAGGTAGGCCGCGCCGAGGACCGCCCAGGCCCGGCCGTCCCCGGGACGGTCGCGCACCCGGTCCTCGCGCTCGTCGATCAGCGCGGCCAGGTCGGGCAGCGCGGCCGCGACCCCGGTGCGCACCGCCGTGTCGGCCTGCGCCCCCGGCAGCGGTCCGGGCGGCCGCCCCCGCTCGCCGAGCACCGGCACGAGCACCCCGCCCAGCGCCAGGCATCCGGCCAGTGCGCCCAGGACCAGCCGGCGCCGCCGCCGGAAGCGGTCCGGCCGGGAGCGGTCCGGCCGGGCCCCTCCACGGGGCGCGGGGGTCCGCGGCTGCCGGTCCGCGGCTTCGGTCTGCACGGCGCTGTCCATGGCGCTCACTGTGCGCCAGTACGACGACCGGATTACAGCTTCCGCCGGGTGCCGCGGACGGGGTTCACACCGATGGCCCCGGGTGCGACGCTGTGATCATGAGCCGTATCGAAGCTCCCCTCGACGAAGCGACCGGCGGCCTCCCGGAGCGTCTGCCGGCCCGTCTGCTGGACGGCCTGCCCGCCGAGGCCGTCCTCACCGACCCCGACGTCACCGCCTCGTACGCCCACGACATGGCGAGCTTCTGTCCGGCCGGCAGCCCGGCCGTGGTGGTGCTGCCGCGCACGGTCGAACAGGTCCAGCACGTCCTGCGCACCGCCACCGAGCTGCGCGTCCCGGTCGTCCCGCAGGGCGCCCGCACCGGACTGTCGGGCGCCGCCAACGCCACCGACGGCTGCGTCGTGCTCTCCCTGACGAAGATGGACCGGATCCTGGAGATCGACCCGGTCGACCGCATCGCCGTCGTCGAGCCGGGCGTCGTCAACGCGGCGCTCTCCCGGGCGGTGGGCGAGTACGGCCTGTCCTACCCGCCGGACCCCTCCAGCTGGGAGACGTGCACGATCGGCGGCAACATCGGCACCGCCTCCGGCGGCCTGTGCTGCGTGAAGTATGGGGTGACGGCCGAGTACGTCCTCGGCCTCGACGTCGTCCTCGCCGACGGCCGCCTGATGTCCACCGGCCGCCGCACCGCCAAGGGCGTCGCCGGGTACGACCTGACCCGCCTCTTCGTCGGCTCCGAGGGCTCGCTCGGTGTCGTCGTGCGCGCCGTCCTCGCGCTGAAGCCGAAGCCGCCCGCGCAGCTCGTGCTGGCCGCCGAGTTCGCGTCGGGCGCCGCCGCCTGCGACGCCGTGTGCCGGATCATGGAGGCCGGGCACGTGCCGTCCCTCCTCGAACTCATGGACCGGACGACCGTCCGGGCCGTCAACGAGCTCACGCACATGGGCCTGCCCGAGGCCACCGAGGCCCTGCTGCTCGCCGCCTTCGACACCACCGACCCGGCGGCCGACCTCGCCGCCGTCGGCGCGCTGTGCGAGGCCGCCGGCGCCACCCGGGTCGTCCCCGCCGAGGACGCGGCCGAGTCCGAACTGCTGCTCCAGGCCCGGCGGTCCACGCTCGTCGCGCTGGAGGCCGCCAAGGGCACCACCATGGTCGACGACGTGTGCGTGCCCCGGTCGCGGCTCGGCGACATGATCGACGGCGTCGAGCGGATCGCCGAGAAGTACCGGCTGACCATCGGCGTCGTCGCCCACGCGGGCGACGGCAACACCCACCCGACGGTCTGCTTCGACGCCCGGGACCCCGACGAGGTCCGGCGCGCCCGCGAGTCCTTCGACGCGATCATGGCCCTCGGTCTGGAACTCGGCGGCACGATCACCGGCGAGCACGGGGTGGGCGTACTGAAGAAGGAGTGGCTGGCGCGCGAGATCGGCCCGGTGGGCCTGGAGATGCAGCGGGCCGTCAAGGACGTCTTCGACCCGCTCGGCATCCTCAACCCGGGCAAGCTGTTCTGAATCCGGTGCGAACTGTTCTGAATCCGGGCGAACTGTTCCGACCTCCCGCGACGGCTCACTCCGCGTCCGCGGACCCGTCCGACGGCCACGCGCACCGCGGGGCCAGGGGGTCGCGGGGGCCGTGTCCCCACGGTTCGTCCGCGGGCGCGGGGGCCAGCAGGTCGGCCAGGGCGTCGTCGATCCCCAGCCGCCCGCCCTCGGTGCCGGGCGGCACCAGCCGCAGCGTCCGCTCCAGCCAGGCCGCGACCTGGGCCGCCGGTGCCTCCAGCAGCGCGTCGCCGTCGGGTGAGCACAGCGCCAGCAGCACGACACCGCGCCCGTCCGCCTTCGCCGGCCACACCCGTACGTCCCCGTGCCCGCACGGCCGGAACACGCCCTCCACCAGCAGTTCGCGGGCGAACGTCCAGTCGACGGGCCGTTCGGAGTCGATGTGGAAGGTGATGTGCACGGCGAAGGGGTCGTCGCTGCGGTAGCCGAACCGGGCCGGGACCGGGACGCTCCGCTCCGGTGACAGGACGAGCCTGACCTCCAGTTCGCGCTCCACCACGGTGGGATGCATGTCCGTTCTCCTTTCGGTGCCGTTCCGTACGGGGTCCTCGTGACCCGTACGGGAGGGAGAGCGGGCCGGGCCCGGAGCATTACGCGGGTTCCCGGAATTTCTTTCGCCGGCGGTCCGAACGTGTGAAGGGTGTGCACGCCGTTGCCCGGAACGGGGCGGGTACTGCGGGACTGGCGGTGGGGGTTGCGCTCGTCTGATAGATGTGGAGCCCCCCATCCCACCCCCGAGCAGATACGGGACGACGGACATGAGCGCCCCAACCCCGGCCCCCGGCGACGACAGGCCCCGCGAAGGGTATTACCCGGACCCGTCCATCCCTGGATACGTCCGGTACTGGAACGGTGCCTCCTGGGTGCCCGGCACCAGCCGCCCGGCGCCGTCCGACGGCGAACCGCTCACGCCTCCGTCCGGCGCGCGGCCGGCGGCTCCCCCGGCGTCCGTGGAGGAGACCGGCCCGCACTTCTTCGACGAGGACCCGGCACCGGCCGGACCGTACGGCGCTCCTGACGGACCGTCGTCCGCGTGGGGCGCCGACGGCTCCCACCGCTCCGGCTTCGGCGGGGCCCAGGACCGCCAGGCGTCCTGGGCCGGTCCGCAGGGCCCGGACCCGCGCGTGGGCGCGGCCCCGCCGGACGGACGGCCGGCCGGCGGCGAGGGCACGGCGACGGCCCCTCCGGCCCAGCCGGGCGAGGGCGCGGACCGGGCCGGTTCCGGCAGCACGTTCGTCTTCCGCCGTCCGACGGCCGGATCCGCCCCCGCGGCCGCCCCGCCCGCCGCCTCCCACCCCGGTGGCCCCGGCTCCGACGACGGCACCATGACCTTCCGCGCGCCCGTCCCGCGCACGCCCCGCCCTGACGGGGCGCCCGGGGCGCAGCCCGGAAGCACGGGCGCACCTGCCGGACCGGCCCGGCCGACTCCGGGGAACCCCGGGGCTCCGGGCACTCCGGGGGCGCCGGGGACGGCCGGAACCCCGGGATCCCCGGCGGCGGGCTTCGGCCCGCCGGGCTCCGCGGGTGCGGGTGCGGTCTCCGGAGTGCCCGGAGTGCCCGGAGTGCCCGGCGTGCCCGGGAGCGGTTCCGGCGCGCCTGGCTACGGCGGGCCGGGCGCGGCCGTCTCGGGCGGCGGCTTCGGGGCCCAGGGGCCCGTGGGCGCGCCCGGCTCCGGTGAGGCCGCCGCGGGTCTCGGCGCCGCCCAGGGGCCGGTCGGCGTGCCCGGTGCCGGTTTCGGCCCCCCGTCCGCCCCTGCTGCCCCCGCTGCCCCGGCCGCCCCGTCCGCTCCGGGCGGCTCCGCGCCCGCCGCCAAGCCCGGCTTCGCCGCGGGCAGGGCCGCCGCCGAACGCGCCGCGGCCGCGCAGGCGTCGCAGGCCGCGCAAGCGGGGCAGGCCCAGGTCGCCGCACCGGCCGCACCGGCCGCACCGGCCGCACCGGCCGCACCGGCCGCGCAGGGTCCCACGGGCCTGCCGCCCGCCCGGACCGCGGACCCGTCCGCCGCTCAGGGCTCCGGCCCCGCCTTCTCCGGCCCCCGACAGGCCACCCCGAACATCCCCCCGCAGTCCACCGGCCCGCAGTCCACCGGCCCCCAGCCCTCCCCGGCCGCCCCCGCCGGCCCCCAGCCCGCGCCGATGAGCGCGGGCCCGATGAGCGCGGGCCCCGGCGGTGGGCAGCCCTCCTGGCAGCAGCAGGTGCACCGGCTGGCGGGGGCCGGTGACGACCAGCCGGTCGTGCCGTGGAAGCCGCCGGTCGAGGACCTCTTCCAGGCGGCCGCCCGGCGGCAGGCGGCGGCCCGTCCGGCGGGGCTCGGCAAGCGGCTGGCCGCCCGCCTCGTCGACTCGCTCGTCCTCGGCGCCGTCACCTCCGCGGCCGCCGTCCCGCTCGGCGCCAGGGCCGTCGACCACGTCAACGACAAGATCGAGGCGGCCGAGCTGACCGGGGAGACCGTCACCGTCTGGCTGCTGGACGGCACGACGTCGGTATACCTCGGCATCGTCCTCGCGGTGCTGCTGGTGGCCGGGATCCTGTACGAGGCGCTGCCGACCGCCAAGTGGGGGCGCACGCTGGGCAAGAGGCTGTTCGGGCTGGAGGTGCGGGACATCGAGGGCCATGAGCCGCCGTCCTTCGGCGCGGCCCTGCGCCGCTGGCTCGTCTACAGCGTGTCCGGCCTGCTCGCCGTCGGTGTCGTGGGTGTCCTGTGGTGCCTGTTCGACCGGCCGTGGCGGCAGTGCTGGCACGACAAGGCGGCGCACACGTTCGTGGCGGACTGACCGGCCATCGCCCGTACGGCGGGCGGCGCAGGGAAATGCGTACTCCGGACGGCCGCTCGCCGGATGCGCGGCCGTGGGGTTCGCGGTCGACTCGGGCCATGACGACCGAACCGCCCCCCGGTTCCGGCGGCGAGCCGCCGGAGGACGATCCGTTCAGGAAGCAGCCCCCGCAGCAGCCCCCGTACGGTCAGGGGCAGGGCCCGCAAGGGTCGCCGTACGACAGCCCGTACGGCGGTGCGGGCGGGGGCGGGCAGCCGCCACCCCCCGGCGGACAGCCCCCGCCCCCCGGCGGACAGCCCCCGCCCCCCGGCGGCGGCCCCTACGGCGGCGGTCCGCACGGCGGCGGCCCCTACGGCGGTGATCCGTACGGGGGGTATCCGGCCGACCCGCTGGCCGGCATGCCCCCGCTGGCCGACAGCGGCAAGCGGACGCTGGCCAGGATCATCGACATGATCCTGGTGGGGATCGTGGTCTGGCTGCTGACGTGGGGGTTCGGGGTCAACGAGTACGACATGGACGGCGAGCGCGTCGAGGTCGGCAAGTCCCTCGCCCAGTCCCTGATCGCCGCCGTGCTCTACGTCGCCTACGACACCGTCCTGATCGCCAGGACCGGGCGGACGCTGGGCAAGAAGTGGCTCGGCATGCGCGTGGCCAACCTGGACGACGGCTCGACGCCCTCCGTGCAGACCTCGCTGATCCGGGCCCTGGTGCTGTGGGTGCCGTTCGCGTTCTGCTGCGCGTGCCTGTGGACGGTGATCTGCGGCGGCTGGAGCTTCTTCGACAAGCCCTACAAGCAGGGACTGCACGACAAGGCCGCCAAGACCGTGGTGGTGGCCGTGGTCTGACGCGGTGCCGGCACGACGGCGGGCCCCTGCCGTGCCGGGAGGGGCCGCCGTCGTGGAGGTCAGGACGCCGACGGTTCCCGGACGGGCTCGGGTGCCGTGGCCGCGGGGACGGCCGGGACGACCGAGGCGGGTGCGGGCACGTCCACGGTGGAGCGCGCCACGATGACGGGACCCCGCCGGCGGACCGGCACCGTCATGGCGACGAGTACGCCGAGGGCGACCGCGGTGACGGCGACGACCGCGATGAGCGAGCCCGAACTCGTCCCCGACAGCGCCAGCATGGCGAGTGCCGAGAAGATCACGGTGCAGGAACCGTACGTGAGCTGTGCGACAGTCGGACGAGGCATGGCAATCGTGTCCTCGGAAGCGGGGGCGGTCTCGACTCTATTCGCCTGCATGCCCGAGCGGAACGAGAAGTAAGCGTGACCTAACCCACGGTGCCGGGTGCACAGGGGGCGCACGGAGTCATGCCGTTCGGTACCCGGACGGTCGTGCGCGCCCGTCACGTTACGGTCATGTGTCCGCAATGCGAACGTCGGCTCCCAATAAAGCACTTGATCTGTCCAAGTCAAGGTCTGTCTTTTCCGGCGAACCAGTAGTCAAATGACGGCACTTGACTACACGCGTATAACCGCGCGCGGACATCCCTTGACATGGATCCCCCATCCGTGCGGCAGGGATGCGTTAGGGGAGGCAGCAAGTGACGAGTAGATCCTGGACGTTCAGGACGGCCGCCACGGTCGTCGCCCTCGCGGCGGCCTCGGCGACGTTCTCGACGTTCGCCGTGGCGCAGGCGGCCGACAGCGTGCCGGCGAAGGCCCCGGCGGCCGACCGGCAGGACCCGCAGCCGGCCGAGGCCCGCGAGCACGACTTCGACGGGCCGCTCAGCAAGACGCAGGAGGCCCAGCGCGAGGAGGCCCTCAAGCAGGTCATATCCGGCGAGGCCACGGTCAAGGAGCGCGACGGCTCCAAGGTCGTGCAGCTCCAGGGCGGGAAGGGCGGCAGCAAGTACGTCGAGCTCGGCCGCGAGCAGACCGACAAGATCTTCACGATCCTGGTCGAGTTCGGCGACCAGATCGACAGCCGCTACGGCGGCACCACCGGCCCGCTGCACAACGAGATAGCCGAGCCGGACCGCACCCAGGACAACAGCACGGCCTGGCAGGCGGATTACAACCAGCAGCACTTCCAGGACCTCTACTTCGGCACCGGCGCGGACACCGAGTCGCTGAAGAAGTACTACGAGAAGCAGTCCTCGGGCCGCTACTCGGTCGAGGGCGAGGTGACCGACTGGGTCAAGGTCCCCTACAACGAGGCCCGTTACGGCTCCAACGACGCCCCCACCGGCGCCTGGTACGCCGTCCAGGACGGCGTCAACGCCTGGGTGGCCGAGCGCGAGGCCGCCGGTGACACCGCCGCCGAGATCAAGGCGGAGCTCGCCGAGTTCGACCAGTGGGACCGCTACGACCACGACGGCGACGGCGACTTCAACGAGTCCGACGGCTACATCGACCACTTCCAGATCGTGCACGCCGGCGAGGACGAGTCCGCGGGCGGCGGCGCCCAGGGCGAGGACGCCATCTGGGCGCACCGCTGGTACGCCTTCGCCACCGACGCCGGCTCCACCGGCCCGGACACCAACAAGCTCGGCGGCACCCAGATCGGCGACACCGGCATCTGGGTCGGCGACTACACCATCCAGCCGGAGAACGGCGGACTCGGCGTCTTCGCCCACGAGTACGGCCACGACCTCGGTCTGCCCGACGAGTACGACACCTCCGGCGGCGGCGAGAACTCCACCGGCTTCTGGACGCTGATGTCCTCCGGTTCCTGGCTCGGCACCGGCAAGGAGACCATCGGTGACCTGCCCGGCGACATGAACGCCTGGGACAAGCTCCAGCTCGGCTGGCTCGACTACGACGTCGCCGAGGCGGGCGTGAAGTCCACCCACAAGCTGGGCGTGGCGGAGTACAACACCGAGAACCCGCAGGCCGTCGTCGTCGTCCTGCCGGAGAAGACGGTCACCACCGACGTCGTCACCCCGGCGCAGGGCGCCACCCAGTGGTGGAGCGGCAGCGGTGACGACCTGCGCAACACCCTGACCCGCTCGGTCGACCTGACCGGCAAGGCGTCCGCGAGCCTCACCCTCGACGGCTGGTGGGACATCGAGACCGACTACGACTACCTCTACACCGAGGTGTCCACCGACGGCACCGACTGGACGCCGATCGACGGCACGCTGGCCGACGGCTCCGCCATCCCGCGCGACGGCAGCGGCAAGCCCGCCCTCACCGGCACGGTCGACGCCTACCAGAAGCTGACGTTCCCGCTGGACGCCTACGCCGGCCAGAACATCAGCCTGCGCTTCCGCTACGCCACCGACGGCGGCGTGGCCCAGCTGGGCTTCGCGGCCGACGAGATCACCGTGACCGCCGACGGCGCGACCCTGTTCTCCGACGACGCGGAGAGCGCGGACGCCGCCTGGACGGCCGACGGCTTCACCCGCGTCGGCGCGTCCATCACGGACGACTACGCCCAGTACTACATCGCCGAGAACCGCCAGTACGTGTCGTACGACAAGACCCTCAAGGTCGGTCCGTACAACTTCGGCTTCTCGACGACCCGTCCGGACTGGGTGGAGCACTACCCGTACCAGAACGGCCTGTTGATCTGGAAGTGGGACACCTCGCAGGCGGACGACAACACCAGCGCGCACCCGGGCGAGGGCCTGATCCTGCCGGTCGACGCCCACCCGACCGCGCTGAAGTGGTCCGACGGCACGCTGATGCGCAACCGCATCCAGGCCTTCGACTCGACCTTCAGCCAGTACCCGACCGACGCGATCACGCTGCACAAGGCCGACGTCGCCACGAAGATCAAGGCGCGTCCCGGCGTCCCGGTCTTCGACGACGGCGCGTCGAGCTACTACGACGCGTCGAACCCGCTGGCCGGCGTCAAGGTCACTGACACCGACACCTCGATCAAGATCGTCAGCGAGCCCCTGAGCGGCTCGACGATCACGGTCAAGGTCGGACCGTCGGCGAAGTAGTCGACGTCTTCGCAGGTCAGAAGCGCTTCGGCGGCGACCCCCTGGCGGGTCGCCGCCGATCGTGTTTAGGTGCGTCCTGTGAATTCGTTATTGACACGCGCATCGACACCGACACGCACGGGGGTGTGACCGCATGGCCGCAGGAGGCTTCTGCAAGCTGCCCGACGGCTCCGTGGTGGTGGCACTGAACCTGCCCAGCCCCACCGCCGACGGCACCACCGCGCGCACCGGCACCGACCGGGGAGTGCGCGTCCTGGTCCTCGCCCGCAACCGCGCCCGGGCCCTGACCCGGCTCCGCAACCTGGGCCTGCGCGCCGTCTACCTGCGCGGCAACGCGGCGCCGCCGACCCCGGACGAGATCACGGCGGTCCTGCACCACCCCGACGGCCTGATATGGCGGACGGCACCCGACGGCGCCGTCGCCACGGCCCCCGAGCTGTGGCGCCCGATCCGGTCCCTGCTGAGGAGCCCGGCACCCCAGCCGTGACCCCCGGCCCCGGTCCGGCCCCGGGCGGTGCCCGGGGCCCGCCTCCGCCGGGTGGGCCCTACTGCACCACCGGCTTCCCGGACAGCTCCACGCCCGCCTCCCGCAGTTCCTCCAGCGCCCGCTCGGTGGTCCGAGGGCCCACCCCGGCGGTCAGGTCGAGCAGGACCTGCGTACGGAAGCCCTCCCGGGCCGCGTCCAGCGCGGTCGCCCGCACGCAGTGGTCGGTGGCGATGCCGACGACGTCCACCTCGTCGATCTCCCGTGCCCGCAGCCAGTCGCCCAGCGTCACGCCGTTCTCGTCGGCGCCCTCGAATCCGCTGTACGCGGCCGCGTAGGCGCCCTTGTCGAAGACGGCGTCGATGGCGCCCGAGGCGACCGCAGGGGCGAAGTTCGGGTGGAATCCCACGCCCTCGGTGCCCGCGACGCAGTGCGCGGGCCAGGAGTGGACGTAGTCGGGGTTGTCGGCGAAGTGGCCGCCGGGCGCGATGTGGTGGTCGCGTGTGGCCACGACGTGCCGGTAACCGGCGGGGGCCTGCCCGATCAGCTCGGTGATCGCGGCGGCGACGTCGGCACCCCCGGACACCGCGAGGCTGCCTCCCTCGCAGAAGTCGTTCTGCACGTCTACGACGATCAAGGCGCGGCGCATGGTGGGTGTCCTTCGACTATGGGTGACGGTAGGAGCCTGGAGACTTCGGCGGCGGCGGGGGAGGGGCGGGGCGCGACCCGAGCGCGTGGCGGCACACGCCTCACGTACCCGAGCGCGCCTGGACGTACTCCGTCGCCAGGACGGGTTCTCCGCGCGAGAGCTGGGTCGCGGACATCGGCAGGCCGGCCCGGGCGGCGACGTGCCGGTCGCGGGCGACGTCCAGGGACTCCCGGGCGACGACCTCGCCGCCCCTGACCAGCTCGACCAGGAGCTGCCGGTCGGCCAGCCCGTCGGGGACCGGGCCCGTGCCGACGACCTCGGCCTCCGCCACCCCGTACGCGTCCAGCCGCCGGGCGGCCCACTTGCGCCCGCCGACGGAGGTCTTGCCGCCGGTCGACCTCTTCGCCACCGCCACCAGCGGCGCCTTCGGGTCGGCCGACTCGGCGCGGGCGACCAGCTTGTAGACCATCGAGCAGGTCGGGTGCCCGGAGCCGGTCACCAGCTGGGTGCCGACGCCGTACGCGTCCACCGGGGCCGCCGCCAGCGAGGCGATGGCGTACTCGTCGAGGTCCGAGGTCACGACGATCCGCGTGCCGGTCGCGCCCAGCTCGTCGAGTTGCTGGCGCACCCGGTGGGCGACGAGCAGCAGGTCGCCGGAGTCGATGCGCACCGCGCCCAGCCCGGGCCCGGCGACCTCCACCGCCGTCCGGACGGCCTCGGCGACGTCGTACGTGTCCACGAGCAGGGTCGTGCCCGCGCCCAGCGAGTCCACCTGGGCCCGGAAGGCGTCGCGTTCGGCGTCGTGCAGGAGGGTGAAGGCGTGGGCGCTCGTGCCGACGGTGGGGATGCCGTAGCGGAAGCCGGCCGCGAGGTCGGAGGTGGTGGCGAAGCCGCCGACGTACGCGGCGCGCGAGGCGGCGACGGCGGCCAGCTCGTGGGTGCGGCGGGCGCCCATCTCGATCAGCGGGCGCTCACCGGCCGCCGAGGCCATGCGGGAGGCGGCCGCGGCGATCGCGGAGTCGTGGTTGAGGATGGACAGGATCACGGTCTCCAGCAGCACGCACTCGGCGAAGGAGCCCTCCACCCGCATGATCGGCGAGCCCGGGAAGTACACCTCGCCCTCCGGGTAGCCCCAGATGTCACCCGAGAAGCGGTACGAGGCCAGCCAGTCCAGTGTCTCGTCGTCGACGATCGACCGCTCGCGCAGGAAGCCCAGGACGCCTGGGTCGAAACGGAAGTTCTCCACGGCGTCCAGCACGCGTCCGGTGCCCGCCACCACGCCGTAGCGCCGCCCTTCCGGCAGCCGGCGGGTGAAGACCTCGAACACGCTGCGCCGCCCGGCCGTCCCCGCTTTCAGGGCGGCCTGCAGCATCGTCAACTCGTACTGGTCCGTGAAGAGCGCCGTCGAAGGGACGTCCACCGGCAGCCCAAGGTCCGCTGTGTTCATGGCAAACATGGTACCCCCTTTTCGTCGGTGTGACGATTTCTGGGATGCGTGGCAGCATGGGTCCTGTGACGTCACCCGCTCCCCTTGAGATCGAACGCACCGAGTCGGCGGAGGAGGTGTTCGCCGTACCCGAGCCGGACGTCCCCTGGGTCACGATCGTCCACAACGACCCGGTCAACCTCATGAGCTACGTGACGTACGTCTTCCAGACGTACTTCGGCTACCCGAAGGACAAGGCCACCAAGCTCATGCTCGACGTCCACCACAAGGGCCGGGCGGTCGTCTCCAGCGGTTCCCGCGAGGAGATGGAACGCGACGTGCAGGCGATGCACGGCTACGGTCTGTGGGCCACCCTCCAGCAGGACCGGAAGTAGTCACCCCACTGATGCCAGGACACTTCGAACCGCTCTCCGGCGGCGGCGCGGCCGTCGCGCTCGACGACGTCGAGATCTCCATCATCCGGTCGCTGGCCGTGCAGCTCCTGGAGCTGATCGGCCCCGGCCCCGCCGAGGACGCGTCCGGCGACCCGCTCGCCGAACTCTTCGCCGAGGGCCCGAGCGAACCGCCCGCCGACCCGGTTCTCAGGCGGCTCTTCCCCGACGCCTACACCGACCCCGAGGCGGCCCCGGGCCCCCGGGAGGCGGAGGAACGGCGGTCGCGTTCCGCCGAGTTCCGCCGGTACACCGAGAACGACCTGCGGGCCGGCAAGCGCGAGAACGCCCTGGCCGTGGTGCGCTCCCTGGACGCGCTGTCGGCCGAGGCGGAGGGCGCGGCGGTGCTGAAGCTGTCGCCCGGCGAGTCCCGGCAGTGGCTCGGCGCCCTCAACGACCTGCGCCTGGCGATCGGGTCCCGGCTGGAGATCACCGACGACGAGGACACCGACCTCCTCTACCGGCTGCCGGACGACGACGCGCGCAAGCCGATGGTCATGGCGTACCTGTGGCTGGGCGGGCTCCAGGAGACGCTCGTGACCACACTCCTGCCGTGATCGTGAGGGTTTCGTCCTGACGTGTGACGATCGTGTGTTCGCTCAGCGGACGCTCAAATCCGGATAACGATCGCGTCACCGCGGTGATGTGCTTTGCCCCTTTCGGGTGTCGTTTGTCCGCTTCTTCCTGTGTCATGCGCCATATTTCGTACGGGTGATCACTGTTGCGGCCGTGATAAATCTTCACGACCGCCCGGCGAACACCACCCGAATGTTCGGCCGGGTGCGCCACCGAGCCGGCGGATCGCCGGCCAGGCACGAGCGGGCCCGCGAGGCCCGCTCAGCTCCAGAATTCCGGGGGGATCGAGACCCGATCCGAGGCCGACGAAGGCCCGGATCGGCATGGAGAAAGGCGCACCACCACATGACCTCCGCTCAGGTCGACACGGAAAACGCCCCGAAAGAGTCGGACGAGGGGTACGAGCGCGGCCTCGGCAGCCGCCAGGTCCAGATGATCGCCATCGGCGGCGCCATCGGCGTCGGCCTGTTCCTGGGGGCCGGGGCGAACATCGCCAAGGCGGGCCCCAGCCTGATCGTCATGTACGCCCTCGCCGGCGTGATCATCTTCTTCATCATGCGGGCGCTCGGCGAGCTGCTGCTCTACCGCCCGGTCTCGGGTTCGTTCGCGGAGTACTCCCGCGAGTTCCTCGGCCCGTTCTTCGGCTACTTCACCGGCTGGACGTACTGGCTGATGTGGGTCGTCACCGGCATGGCCGAGCTGACGGCCGCCGCGATCTACGTCAACTACTGGTTCCCGGCCATCCCCCAGTGGGTGACGGCCCTGGTCTTCCTGGTGATCCTCTTCGGGGTCAACCTGATCTCCGTGAAGCTCTTCGGCGAGCTGGAGTTCTGGTTCTCGATGGTCAAGGTCACCGCCCTCATCGGCATGATCGTCATCGGCCTCGGTGTCCTCACCTTCGGCTTCAGCGCCGCCGGTGACACCGCCGCCGTCTCCAACCTGTGGGCCTTCGACGGCTTCTTCCCCAAGGGCATCGGCTCCTCCCTGATGACCCTCCAGGGCGTCATGTTCGCCTACCTCGCCGTCGAACTCGTCGGTGTCACGGCCGGCGAGTCCGAGAACCCGGAGAAGACCCTCCCCAAGGCGATCAACACGCTCCCGTGGCGCATCGCCCTCTTCTACGTCGGCGCCCTCACCGTCATCCTGTGCGTGGTCAAGTGGACCGAGTTCGCGCCGGGCGTCAGCCCCTTCGTCGCCGCCTTCGCCAAGATCGGCATCCCGGCCGGCGCCGGCATCGTCAACTTCGTCGTGCTGACCGCGGCCCTCTCCTCCTGCAACTCCGGCATGTACTCCACCGGCCGCATGCTGCGGAACCTGGCCGACAGCGGCGAGGCCCCGGCGGCGTTCCAGCGGCTGTCCGCCTCCAGGACCCCGGCCTTCGGCATCACGGTCTCGGTCCTCTTCATGGGCATCGGCGTCGTCCTCAACTACGTCGTCCCGGAGAAGGCGTTCGGCTACGTCACCTCCGTCGCCACCGCGGCCGGCATCTGGACCTGGCTGATGATCCTGATCAGCCACGTCCTCTACCGCCGCGCGGTCGACGCGGGCCGGCTGCCCGCCTCCTCCTTCCCGGCGCCGGGCGGCGCGGTGTGCTCCTACATCGCCATCGCGTTCCTGCTCTTCGTCACCGGCCTGATCGCCTACGACGCCGACTCCCGCGTCTGCCTCTACGTGATGGCCGGCTGGGCCGCCGCCCTCGGGGCCGGCTGGGCCGTGCTGAAGTCCCGCAACCCCGAGGTCACCGGGCGCCGCGAGGCGGCCCCGGAGAAGGTGGGCTGACCGCCACCACGGGACGTCCGGCCGGAGGGGACCCACGCCGACCCGCGCGGTGCCCCTCCGCCCGCCGCCCAGCACGTCCGCCATGTGGGCCTCCCCGTACCGCCCCTCGGTACGCGGAGGCCCGCCCGTCGCCCACCGCCACCCTGCCTGACGCGCTGTGCGCGGCCCCCTTTTCGTCTGCTTATCCTGACGACCATGCTGACCATCACCCAGGACCTCGTCGACCGGATCGTCGCGCACGCGCGCAAGGACCACCCCGACGAGGCGTGCGGCGTCGTCGCCGGCCCGGCGGGCTCGGACCGCCCCGAGCGCTTCATCCCGATGCTCAACGCGGCCATGTCGCCCACGTTCTACGAGTTCGACTCCGGTGACCTGCTGAAGCTCTACCGCGAGATGGACGACCGCGACGAGGAACCGGTGGTCGTCTACCACTCCCACACCGCGACCGAGGCCTACCCCTCCCGCACCGACATCTCCTACGCCAACGAGCCCGGCGCCCACTACGTCCTCGTCTCCACCGCCGACACCGACGGCGCCGGCGAGTTCCAGTTCCGCTCCTTCCGTATCGTCGAGGGCGAGGTCACCGAGGAGGAGGTCTGCGTCGTCGAGGCGTACTGACGCCCGTCGCGCGGACACCACGCGCACGGCGGGGCGCGCACCGACGCGGGTCCGCGCGGTGCGCGCCAAACCCGTCCCAGCAGGGCGGTCTCACTTTCCGGCCAGATTCCGTCCACCATGTGGAATCACCCTCGGGAAGCCCGAGGGGGAATCGATACGATGAGCCCATGGTTTCCCACGACGTGAGCAACAGGACGCCGGGCACGCTGCTCGTGGCGCGGCTGCACGTCGACCTGTGCAGGCTCGCCAGCGCCATCTGTTGACGCTTTCCCCTGCCGCCGCACGGCTCGCAAGCCGCGGCGCGACGCACGACCACTCCGTACTGCGCAGCCGCGCGCCTACCGACCTGACCACTCCCGACAGGAGCCCTGAGCCATGGCCATCGAGGTCCGCATCCCGACCATCCTCCGCCAGTACACCGACGGTCAGAAGGCGGTGGAGGGCAGCGGTGACACCCTCGCCGACCTGTTCACCGACCTCGAGACCCGGCACGCGGGCATCCAGGCCCGCATCGTGGACGACGGCCAGCTGCGCCGCTTCGTCAACGTCTACCTGAACGACGAGGACGTCCGTTTCGTCGACGGCATCAACACCAAGCTGACCGACGGCGACACCGTGACCATCCTGCCGGCCGTGGCCGGCGGCATGGCCTGACAGGCCGCTGACCACTCATGCGTTACGACTCCCCGTTGGCCGCGGTGGGCAACACCCCTCTGGTGCGCCTGCCGCGGCTGTCGCCGTCCGCCGACGTCAGCATCTGGGCCAAGCTGGAGGACCGCAATCCCACCGGCTCGGTCAAGGACCGTCCCGCCCTGCACATGATCGAGCAGGCGGAGAAGGACGGCCGCCTCACACCCGGCTGCACCATCCTCGAACCGACCAGCGGCAACACCGGCATCTCCCTCGCCATGGCGGCCAAGCTCAAGGGCTACCGCATGGTCTGCGTGATGCCCGAGAACACCTCGCAGGAACGCCGCGACCTGCTCGGCATGTGGGGCGCCGAGATCATCTCCTCCCCGGCCGCCGGCGGCTCCAACACCGCCGTGCGGGTCGCCAAGGAACTGTCCGCCGAGCACCCCGACTGGGTGATGCTCTACCAGTACGGCAACCCCGACAACGCGGGCGCCCACTACGCGACGACGGGCCCGGAGATCCTCGCCGACCTCCCCTCCGTCACGCACTTCGTGGCCGGTCTCGGCACCACCGGCACCCTCATGGGCGTCGGCCGCTACCTGCGCGAGCACAAGCCGGACATCAGGATCGTGGCCGCCGAGCCGCGCTACGACGACCTGGTCTACGGCCTGCGCAACCTCGACGAGGGCTTCGTCCCCGAGCTGTACGACGCCTCCGTCCTCACCACCCGCTTCTCGGTCGGCTCGGCGGACGCGGTCACCCGCACCCGCGAGCTGCTCCAGCAGGAGGGCATCTTCGCGGGCGTCTCCACCGGTGCCGCGCTGCACGCCGCGATCGGCGTCGGCCGGAAGGCCGTGCAGGCCGGCGAGAGCGCCGACATCGTGTTCGTCGTGGCCGACGGCGGCTGGAAGTACCTCTCCACCGGCGTCTACACGGCGGCCACCACCGAAGAGGCCATCGAGACGCTCCAGGGCCAGCTCTGGGCCTGAACCGCCCCGGGCCTCACGTCGTCAGGTGACGGACCTGGTCCCACAGGACCGGGTCCACCACACCCACCCGGCGGCGGAAGTCCCGCACCCGGACCTGGCGCAGCTCGTCCGTCTCCAGGAAGCTCGGACGCCCCCGCGCGTCCCCGACGGCACCCGGCGGCAGCGGGATCACCCCCGCCCGCTCGTCACGGTACCGGCTGGTGATCTTCGCGACCGTCACCCGGTCGCCCCGCACCACCAGCACCAGACAGGGCCGGTCCTTCGCGCCCGCGCCGTCCTCGTAGGGCACGTTCGCCCACCAGATCTCCGCCGGCCGAGGCCGCCCCGCCGCCCCCCGGCCGCGCCCCGCCGGACCGCGGCCCCGCGCCGGCCGCCCCGGGGGCCGGAGCCTCCGCCCCGCCGGCCGCCGGCCCTGCCCCCAGCCGTCGACGAGCGTGGCGACCAGCGCCAGCAGTACCACCGCCGCGAGCGCCAGCCACCAGGACGTGTCCATGAACCCGACGGTACCGGCGTATGTGCGACCGTGCGCGCCCTCTCGTGCGCCCCATACGCCCCGCGTCCAGCCGAACCGGTGACACCACAGGTGAGTTCGCCCACAACGGCCCCTGGCGGAGGAGCGACCGGACGTCTTGCGCCTTACGCTCGACGGACCGCACGACCCCCGTCGCCCCTGCCCCGACCGTTCGTTCCACGATCTTTCCCGGTGTTCCGTCTTCTTCGGTTCCCGCCAGCGGAGGTTTCTGCTCTATGAAGCTCACCGTCGTCGGCTGCTCGGGGTCGTTTCCGTCCGTGGAATCGGCCTGCTCGAGCTACCTCGTCGAGGCCGACGGCTTCAGGCTGCTTCTCGACATGGGCAACGGCGCCCTGGGCGAGCTGCAGCGCCACTGCGGTCTCTACGACCTCGACGCGATCTTCCTGAGTCATCTGCACGCCGACCACTGCATCGACATGTGCGCGTACTTCGTGGCGCGCTACTACCGCCACGACGGCGGACGCTGCGACCCCCTCCCCGTCTACGGACCCGAGGGCACCGAGCACCGCCTCACCACGGCCTACGCCGACACCCCCTCGGCCTCCTCCATGAGCGAGGTCTTCGACTTCCACACCGTCAAGCCCTCCACGTTCGACATCGGCCCCTTCACGGTCCACACCGAACGCGTGGCCCACCCCGTGGAGGCGTACGGCATCCGCCTCGAGCACGGTGGCAGGACCCTGACCTACTCCGGTGACACCGGCGTCAGCGCGGCCCTCGACGAACTCGCCCGCGACAGTGACCTGTTCCTGTGCGAGGCCGCCTTCACGCACGGCAAGGAGAACATCCCCGACCTGCACCTCAACGGCCGTGAGGCCGGCGAGTCGGCGGCCCGCGCGGGTGCCCGCCGCCTGGTCCTCACCCACATCCCGCCGTGGACCGACCCGCAGATCAACCTCGCGGACGCGCGGGCGGTGTTCGACGGACCGGCGGAACTGGCCGTTCCCCGGATGTCGTACCAGGTCTGACCCCCGGGACGACCCCCGGGACGACCCCCGGACGACTCCGGGACGCCCCCCGGGACGACTGTCCGGACGGCCCCCGGAACACGACGAAGGCCCCCGGCGCCGTTCAGGCTTGGGCTCCGGGGGCCTTCGCGCGCGTCAGGACACGCTCACGCCTTCGTGAGGTCCTCGACCTCCTCCTCGGGCTCCCGGCCCGGGGTGGTGAGGTCGAACCGGACGATCGCGAAGCGGAACACCACGTAGTAGATCACCGCGAAGACCAGGCCGACGGGGATGATCAGCCAGGGCTTGGTGGCGAGGTTCCAGTTCAGGGCGTAGTCGATGAAGCCGGCGGAGAAGTTGAAGCCCGCGTGGACGCCCAGAGCCCAGGTGACGGCCATGGACACGGCCGTCAGCACGGCGTGGATCACGTAGAGGAGCGGGGCGATGAACATGAAGGAGAACTCGATCGGCTCGGTCACGCCCGTCACGAACGACGTCAGCGCGAGCGAGACCATCATGCCCGTGACGGCCTTGCGGCGCTCCGGGCGAGCGGTGTGCGCGATGGCCAGGGCGGCGGCGGGCAGTCCGAACATCATGATCGGGAAGAAGCCGGACATGAACATTCCGGCGGTCGGGTCGCCGGCCAGGAAGCGGCTGTAGTCACCGTGGACGACCTCGCCGGCGGCGTCCGTGAAATCACCGAGCTGGAACCACGCCACCGTGTTCACGAACTGGTGCATGCCGATCGGGATGAGCGCACGGTTGATCGCGCCGAAGAGAGCGGCACCGGCCGAACCAAGGCCGGTCATCCACTCGCCGAAGTCGCCGATGGCCTCACCGATCGGTTCCCAGACCAGCCCGAAGAAGACACCGACCGCCACACCGACGAAGGCCATGATGATCGGGACGAGACGCCGGCCGTTGAAGAAGCCGAGCCAGTCCACCAGCCTCTTGCGGTGGTACCGCTGCCACAGAACCGCCGAGAGCAGACCCATGACGATGCCGCCGAGGACACCGGGGTTGTTGTAGGTCGCGGCTATGTCCGCGCCGTCCTGGATCTTCGCCTCGGTGACCGGGAACGACTCGAGGACCTTGCTGTAGACGAGGAAGCCCACGAGCGCGGCGAGCGCGGTGGAGCCGTCCGCCTTCTTCGCGAAGCCGATGGCGACGCCGATGCAGAAGAGCATCGGGAGGCTGCCGGTGATGGCGCCGCCCGCGTTGGCGAACACCGAGGCGACCTTGTCCCAGCCGAGACCGTCCTTGCCGAACACGTCGTCCTGGCCGAGCCGGACCATCAGGCCCGCCGCCGGCAGGACGGCGATCGGCAGCTGCAGGCTGCGGCCGACCTTCTGCAGGCCCTGGAACAGGCCGGATCCCCACTTCTTCGTGGGGGCCGCCGTGGGCGCGGTGGCGGTGCTCATAGACTTCCTCCATCGGAACATGGTCTACACCACCCAGTGGTGTAGACCATGTTGTAGCACGATGAAGGCAAGATGAGGAACCCGCCGGAAGCGCAAGCGAAACGCCGCCCTCAGCGCCCTGACAGACCCCTCTCAGCACCCCCTCTCACGCCTTGGTGACGTCCTCGTGCTCCTCCTCCGGCTCACGCCCCGGCGTCCTCAGATCGAACCTCGTGATCGCGGAACGGAAGATCACGTAATAGAGGAGCGCGAAGCACAGACCGATCGGAACGATCGCCCACGGCCTGGTCGCCAGGTTCCAGTTGATGACGTAGTCGATGAGCCCCGCGGAGAAACTGAACCCGTCGTGCACCCCCAGCGCCCAGGTCACCGCCATCGACACACCCGTCAACACCGCGTGGACCACATACAGCGCCGGCGCCACGAACAGGAACGAGTACTCCAGCGGCTCGGTGATGCCCGTGACGAACGACGTCAGCGCCACCGACAGCATCAGACCGCCCACCTCCTTGCGGCGCTCGGGACGGGCGCAATGAGTCATGGCCAGAGCCGCCGCCGGCAACGCGAACATCATGATCGGGAAGAAGCCCGAGGTGAACTGCCCCGCGTCCGGGTCACCCGCCAGGAACATGTTGATGTCACCGTGCACCACCGTCCCGTCCGGCTTGGTGTAACTCCCGAACTGAAACCAGATGGGCACGTTCAGGAACTGATGCAGCCCCACCACCAGCAGCGCACGGTTCGCCAGACCGAAGACACCCGCACCCCAGGAGCCCGCGTCGCTCAGCCAGTCGCTGAAACTCTCCAGCCCCGCACCGATCGGCGGCCAGACCCACAGGCACAACGCCGCGAACACGATGCCCACGAACGCCATCACGATCGGCACCAGCCGCCGCCCGTTGAAGAAGCCTAGCCAGTCCACCAACCGCGTCCGGTGGAAACGCTGCCAGAACCAGGCCGCCGCCAGACCCATCACGATGCCGCCGAAGACCCCCGGATTCTGATACGTGAACGCCGACACCGTCCCCTCGACCGCCTCCTGGCAGCCGATGCCCGGCACGGCCCTCGCCCCGCCCGGACACTCCTCCGGGAACTGGCGCAGCACGTTGTAGTAGACGAGGAAGCCCGCCACCGCCGCGAGCGCGGTCGAGCCGTCGGACTTCTTCGCCATACCGATGGCCACCCCCACACAGAACAGCAGGGGCAGCCCGAGCTGGCCGTCGAGCAGCGCACCACCCGCCCCCGCCATCACCCTCGACACGTCCGTCCACCCCAGCCCCTCGTCACCGAACACGTCCGGCTGCCCCAGCCGGTTGAGAATCCCGGCGGCCGGCAGCACCGCGATCGGCAACTGAAGACTCCGCCCCATCTTCTGCAACCCCTGGAACAAGGCGTTCCAACGGGCACGCGCGGGACGGACCCCGGCGTCGGCGCTCTCGGCACTCATGGTTTGGCGACCGCCTGTCAGGTGGTGTAGACCAGCTCTGGACCATTTCGCTGCTGTGCCGTCATCCTCAGGGACATACAGCGCAATCGCTCGCGAAACTGAGCCGACTGTGGGTTACTGCGACACAACCGATCGCACCAGGCAATTCAGGGAGACCGAACATGGCCAGCAAGCTCTCCGGCAAGGCCGAGAAGATCGTCGCCGGACTCGGCGGCATCGACAACATCGAGGAGATCGAAGGCTGCATCACCCGCCTGCGCACCGAGGTCTCCGACCCCTCCCTGGTCGACGAAACCGCCCTGAAGGCCGCCGGCGCCCACGGCGTCGTCAAGATGGGCACCGCCATCCAGGTCGTCATCGGCACCGACGCCGACCCCATCGCCGCGGAGATCGAAGACATGATGTGAACCGCCCCCACCCGGCCGAGAGGGCCCTCCCACCACGGCAAGGGCCCCACCACCGGTACGGCTAGGCTCGACGGCATGTCTCGCATCGACGGCCGCACCCCCGAACAGCTCCGCCCCGTCACCCTCGAACGCGGCTGGAGCAAGCACGCCGAGGGCTCCGTCCTCGTCTCCTTCGGTGACACCAAGGTCTTCTGCACCGCCTCCGTCACCGAAGGCGTCCCCCGCTGGCGCAAGGGCAGCGGCGAAGGCTGGGTCACCGCCGAATACTCCATGCTGCCCCGCTCCACCAACACCCGCGGCGACCGCGAAGCCGTCAAGGGCAGGATCGGCGGCCGCACCCACGAGATCTCCCGCCTCATCGGCCGCTCCCTGCGCGCCGTCGTCGACTACAAGGCACTCGGCGAGAACACCATCGTCCTCGACTGCGACGTCCTCCAGGCCGACGGCGGCACCCGCACCGCCGCCATCACCGGCGCCTACGTCGCACTCGCCGACGCCATCACCTGGGCCCAGCGCAAGAAGCTCGTCAAAACCGGCCGCCGGCCCCTCACCGGCACCGTCTCCGCCGTCTCCGTCGGCATCGTCGACGGCGTCCCGCTCCTCGACCTCCGCTACGAGGAAGACGTCCGCGCCGAGACCGACATGAACGTCGTCTGCACCGGCGACGGCCGCTTCGTCGAGGTCCAGGGCACCGCCGAGGCCGAGCCCTTCGCCCGCGACGAACTCAACTCCCTGCTCGACCTCGCCGTCTCCGGCTGCGCGGAACTCACTGTCCTCCAGCGCACCGCCCTTGATACCGTCCTCGAAAAGTAAAGGACACACCAAGACGGGCGGCCGGGACGAGCAACCGGGCCGCCCGCCCTCGCGTCCCTACCGATACGGGCACACGGCTCACCGCCGTACGCCCGGCCAGCACGCGGGGGCCCTTGGGGCTGAGCAAGGGGAGGACCACCACCATGGCCGAGAGCCGACGCCGCCGTCGCCGTACCGCCGTCGCCGCCGCCCTAGCGGCCGCCGCGCTGACGGCCGTCACCGTCACCGGCTGCGACGCCGTCAACAAGGCACTCGACTGCGTCGAGACCGCCGACGCCGTCGCCGACGCCGTCACCGACCTCCAGCAGGCCGTGGACAGCGCGGCCGACGACCCCACCCAGACCCAGGAAGCCATCGACGCCATAGGCGACAGCCTCGACAAGATCGACAGCGAAACGGGCGACGCCGACCTCGACCAGGCCACCGAGGACCTCCGGCGGGCCCTGACCGACGTCACCACGGCCATCCAGAACGGCGACGAGACGCCCGACATCAGCGGCGTCACCGACGCGGCCGGCGAACTGACCAAGGTCTGCACCTCGTAGCCCCTGTCCAGACCGCACCGCGGGCTTCCCGGCGCCGGGCTGGATACTGAACGGCATGACCCGCCTGATCCTCGCCACCCGCAACGCCGGAAAGATCACCGAACTCAGGTCGATCCTCGCCGACGCAGGCCTGCCCCACGACCTCGTCGGCGCGGACGCCTACCCCGACGTCCCCGACGTCAAGGAGACCGGCGTCACCTTCGCCGAGAACGCCCTCCTCAAGGCCCACGCCCTCGCCCAGGCCACCGGCCTGCCCGCCGTCGCCGACGACTCCGGCCTCTGCGTCGACGTCCTGAACGGCGCCCCCGGCATCTTCTCCGCCCGCTGGGCAGGCCGCCACGGCGACGACCAGGCCAACCTCGACCTCCTGCTCGCCCAGCTCTCCGACATCGCCGACGAACACCGCGGCGCCCACTTCGCCTGCGCGGCGGCCCTCGCCCTGCCGGACGGCACGGAGCGGGTGGTCGAGGGACAGCTGAGGGGCGTCCTGCGCCACACCCCCGCCGGCACCCACGGCTTCGGCTACGACCCGATCCTCCAGCCGGACGGCGAGACCCGCACCTGCGCGGAACTGACGCCCGCGGAGAAGAACGCGATCAGCCACCGGGGGAAGGCGTTCCGGGAGCTGGTGCCGGTGGTGCGGGAGTTGTTGGGCTGACGGCGAAGGCCCGCCCGTCATGGGCGGGCCTTCGAATCAAAGGCGTGCGGCCGGAGGGACTCGAACCCTCAAGGGATTTCTCCCACAGCATCCTAAGTGCTGCGCGTAGGCCAGTTCCGCCACGGCCGCATACGCCGACATGTTACCGGTCAGGCGGTGGCAGCTTGCGGGGAATGCCGACGTCCGCCTCGGCACCACGTACCCGTGATCGCATGACAGTTGGGGCAGAGCAACCGCAGGTTTTCCTGCCGGTCGTCCCTCCAGTCCCCGTTGATGTGATCGACCTCCAGCGTCATCGGCTTGCCGAGCCACTGGGGACCGACTCCGCAGCGTGCGCACTCCTCGGCCACGCCCACCTCGAGGAGTGCGCGGCGCAGCAGGTGGGTCCTGGTCCGACGCTCGCCGTGGTGCTGGACCAGGATGTCCTCGGCGCGCCTGAGCGGCACGGTGCCCGGTCGGCCTCGCCGGTGCCCCTGTCCCAGAAAGTGAGAGGTGTCGAGGCCGTCCTCGGCCACCCACTGACGCAAGAGGGTGCGCAGCCGACTGTTGTAGGGCTCCATCCCCAGGGCGCGGAGCGCGTCGGCGATGGACGTCGCTGTCTCGACCGCGCGGCGCAACTCCTCGGCGGCCGGTTTCACGCGTCGCCCCTTCGCCCTTTGCCGCGTCCGCGGTAACTGTCCGTTGTGGAATGGCAGTTGGGGCACAGGAATCGGAGGTTCCCGATGCGGTTGTCACGCCAGTTGCCGTCGATGTGGTCGACCTCCAGCGGGAGCGGACAGCCCTGCCATACCGCTTCCGTCCCGCAGAGTGCACATTGTTCCGGGACTCCCGAGGATGCCATCGCCCACTTCAGACGGTCGCTCGGGATGCGTCGGGCGTGCTGGGCGGGCTGCTCGACCAGCAATCCTTCCGGTGTCCTGGCGCGCCAGGGCTTGCCACGACGGGTCGGCGCCTGGAAGTGCGATGTGTCGATGCCGTAGGCCTTGATCCTTCGGCTGATGTGCGTGTGGTGCCCGCCGACCACCTCGAGCCCGAGCCGACGCAGCACCTCACACATGTTCGTGGAGGCCGCTACCGCCGACGCCAGGATCTCCCTTGTCCACTTCACCCCCTCCCTGCCGAAGTGTGACGTGTCCACCCCGAGCCTCTTCATCCGTTGGGACACGTACTGGCGTGTCGAACTCCCCGGATCAACCCCCAGCCTCTCCAACGCCTCCGACAACGTCCGAGCCCCCCGAGCCGCCTCCTCAAGCCGCTCCTTCGTGTACGCGCTGGCCCCCATCGTTCCCCTCCGTTTCCGGCCACCTGTTCGTGGCTCGCATGGAGTAACGAACCGCTCGACCGACAGTCACGCCCGGAACAGGAAGCGGCCCACCCCGGAGCATTCCGAGGCGGGCCGTTCGGTGAGGAAGAGGGGGGTCAGATCCCCAGGTCCTTGATGATCTTGGCTACGTGGCCCGTCGCGCGGACGTTGTACAGGGCGTGTTCGACCTTGCCCTCCTCGTCCACGACGATCGTCGAGCGGATGACGCCCAGGTACGTCTTGCCGTAGTTTTTCTTCTCGCCGAAGGCGCCGTAGGCGTCGAGGACCTTCTTGTCGGGGTCGGCCAGCAGGGTGACCTTCAGGGATTCCTGCTCGCGGAACTTGCCCAGCTTTTCCGGGCTGTCGGGGGAGATGCCGATGACGTCGTACCCGGCGCCGGTCAGCAGCTCCAGGTTGTCGGTGAAGTCGCAGGCCTGCTTCGTGCAGCCGGGGGTCAGGGCCGCCGGGTAGAAGTACACGATGACCTTGCGGCCCTTGTGGTCCGACAGGGACACCTCGGTGCCGTCGGCGTCGGGGAGGGTGAAGGCGGGGGCCACGTCCCCGGGCTGGAGTCGCTCGCTCATCGGACCAGCGTAACCGGGGGTCCTGGCGGTGCGGGCGCACGTGGAGCTGACAGACTGTCCAGAGCAGCAACAGGCATCGGCTGACTTCGGAGGCCTTACCGTGGCGGACACGTCGGACACCAGAACCCCGGCGCAGATCGAGGCGGACATCAGGCGCCGCCGTGAAGTGCTGGCCGAGACGCTCGACGAGATCGGGGTGCGGGTGCATCCGAAGACGATCGTCGGGGACGCCAAGGCCAAGGTCGTCGCCAACGTCGACCACACGCTCGGGAGGGCCTACGTCCAGGTCAACCGGGTGGTGAGCGAGGTGAAGGCGCAGTTCGTGGACGAGGGGGGCGCGCCCCGGCTGGAGCGGGTGGTGCCGGTCGCCCTCGTGGTGGTCGGGCTCGTGGGGCTGCTGGCGCTGGGCCCCCGGCGTCGGAAGCGCTGACCCGGGCGAGTCCCGGTGCGGCCGAGGCAGGTAGGTTCAAAGGCGTGAGCGGTAACAGAGACGTGCACAGCAGTCACCACGACAAGCTTCCCATCCGGATGCTCCACGACCGTGTCCTCGTGCGGCAGGACGCCGGCGAGGGCGAGCGGCGCTCCGGTGGCGGGATCCTGATCCCCGCGACGGCGGCCGTCGGCCGTCGGCTGGCGTGGGCCGAGGTCGTCGCGGTGGGGCAGAACGTGCGGACGGTGGAGACGGGTGACCGGGTCCTGTTCGATCCGGAGGACCGGGCGGAGGTGGAGGTGCGGGGTGTCGCGTACGTGCTGATGCGCGAGCGCGATCTGCACGCCGTGGCCGCGGACCGGTTCGAGGGGGCCGAGGACTCGACGGGTCTGTACCTGTAGTTCGAAGGTCGGCGAACGGGGAGGGGCTGGTGACTGTGGTCACCAGCCCCTCCCCGTTGTTGTTTGCTAGGTTGGGCGGGAGCCCGACGAGACGCGCCGTACCGGGGTGGATGCAAAGACGACGCACCCCGGTGAAGAAGTGCTCGTCCGCGGAGGTGTCCCCATGGCCTGGGTCCTGCTCGTTCTCGCCGGTCTGCTCGAGGTCGGCTGGTCGGTCGGCATGAAGTACTCCGAGGGTTTCACCCGGCTCGTGCCCAGTGTGCTCACCGGCGCCGGCATCGTCGCCAGCATGCTGCTGCTGTCGTACGCGGCCAGGTCGCTGCCCATCGGTACCGCCTACGGCGTGTGGGTCGGGATCGGTGCGGCCGGGGCGGCGGTGCT
The DNA here is from genome assembly GCF_044750285.1 of Streptomyces sp. NPDC088812. Lineage (NCBI taxonomy): Bacteria > Bacillati > Actinomycetota > Actinomycetes > Kitasatosporales > Streptomycetaceae > Streptomyces > Streptomyces sp. NPDC088812. The sequence continues at coordinate 141,165 of NZ_JBIVJP010000003.1, forward strand.
CGGCATGGTGGTGCTGGGGGAGCCGGTCACCGCCGCCCGCGTCTTCTTCGTGTGTCTGCTGCTGGTCGCCGTCGTGGGGCTGAAGGCGACCTCCGGTCACTGACCGAGCGGGCGGCGGGTGGCGATCTGCGGTCCGGTGCCGCCGTCGGTGGTTCCGCCGGTGCTGCCGTCGGTGGTGGAGCCGTCGCTGGTCGTCCCGCCGTCCGTGGTGTCTCCCGTGGTGGAGCCGGTCGTGGTGGAGCCGGTCGTGGTCGAGCCGGTGGTGGTGGAGCCGGTGGTGCCGCCGGTGGTGGTGGAGGAGCCGGTGGTCGTGCCGCCGCCGGTGCTGGTGGAGCCGGTGGTGCCGCCGCTCGTGGTGGAGCCGTCGGTCTGGTCCTGCGTCCGGCCGGGGGTCTGGGTGTCCTGGCCGCCGGTGGTCGCCTGGTTCTCGTCCTGGCCGTCGGTGGAGTCGTCCTGCGGGGTCGCGGAGGACGGGAGGGCGGTCTCGGCGGAGCCCTCCTGGAGCTGGAGGTTGAAGTCGGTGGCCGGGGTGCCCTTCAGGGCTTCCTTGGTGAACTGGGCCCAGATCTCCGTGGGGGCGCCGCCGCCGTTGATACGGGCCAGGCCCATCGCGCCGTAGAGCGACTTGTGGGCGGCGGTGACCGGGTCCTGGCCCATGACGGAGATGACCGTGGCCAGGTCGGGGGTGTAGCCGGCGAACCAGGCGGCGGTGTCCTCCTCGGCGGTGCCGGTCTTGCCGGCGGCCGGGCGGCCCGCGGCCTGGGCGGCGGTCGCGGTGCCGTTCTGGACGACGCTGCGCAGGATCGAGGTGGTGGTGTCGGCGGCCTCGCGGCTGACGGCCTGCGTGGACTTGCGCGCGGGCAGCTTGATGACGTCCGAGCCGTCCTTGGTGACCTTCTCGATCAGGGTGTAGGTGCCGTGCTTGCCGTGGTTGGCGAGGGTCGCGTACGCCTCGGCCATGTCCAGGACGCTCGCGGTGGCGACGCCGAGCGCGATGGAGGGGTACGGCTGGAGCTCGGGGGTGTCGGTGGGCAGGCCGAGGTCGATCGCGGTCTGCTTGACCTCGTCGGGGCCGACGTCGACGGCCATCTGCGCGTACACGGAGTTGACGGACTTGTCGGTGGCCTCGCGCACGGTGATGTCGCCGTAGGAGACGTCGTCCTCGTTGGCCGGGTCGTAGCTGCTGCTCCAGCCCTGGACGGCGCGCTTGTTGGTGCCGTCGTAGGCGGTGTTGGGGGTGATGGTGCGGCCGTCCTGGGTGACGGAGCCGTTGTCGACGGCCGAGGTGAAGACGAACGGCTTGAAGGTGGAGCCGACCTGGAAGTCCTGGCGGGTGGCGTTGTTGGTGTACTGCTTGACGTAGTCGATGCCGCCGTACATGGCGAGGACCTTGCCGGTCTTGGGGTCGACGGCGGCGCCGCCGGCGCGGACGTAGGTGTCGACCTTGCGGTCCTTGTCGAGCTTGGACATCAGCTGGTCGTCGACGGCGTCGACGAGGGCGTCCTGCTTCTTCTTCTCCAGGGTGGTGGTGATGCGGTAGCCGCCGGCGTCGAGCTGGTCCTCGTCGACGACCTTGTTCTGGATCAGGTAGTCCTTGATGGCGCGGACGATGTAGCCGCGCTGGCCGGACATGCCGGTGTCGGTGCCGCTGGTCTCCTTGGGCGTGGGGAACTTCATCCCGGTGCGCTCGGAGGCGCTCAGCCAGCCCTTGGTGACCATGCCGTCGAGGACGTAGTTCCAGCGGGCCTCGGCGGCGCTCTTGTTCTCCGGGTGGGCGATGACGTCGTACTCGCTGGGCGCGTTGAGCAGGGCGGCGAGGTAGGCGCCCTGGCCGGCGGTGAGGTCGGCGGCGTCGATGCCGTAGTAGGCCTGGGCGGCGGCCTGCATGCCGTAGGCGTTGCGGCCGAAGTAGCTGGTGTTGAGGTAGCCCTCGAGGATGTCGTCCTTGGACTGGGTGCGGTCCAGTTTGATCGCGATGAAGAACTCCTTCACCTTGCGGGTGACGGTCTGTTCCTGCGCGAGGTAGTAGTTCTTGACGTACTGCTGGGTGATGGTGGAGCCGGACTGCTTGCCCTTGCCCAGGGCGGTGTTCCAGCCGGCGCGGATCATCGCCTTGGGGTCGATGGCGGACTCGGTGTAGAAGTCGCGGTCCTCGGCGGCCAGGACGGCGTGCTGGGCGGCCTTGGAGATCTGGGAGAGGCCGACGTTCTCGCGGTTGACCTCGCCGTCGCGGGCGATCTCGGTGCCGTCCGCGTAGAGGTAGACGTTGCTCTGCTTGGTGGCGAGCGCGTTGGCCGGCGGGATCTTGACCGTGGAGTAGCCGTAGTAGAACAGGCCGCCGACGGCCAGGACGGCGAGGACGAAGGCGCCGAGCACCATCTTCCAGGTCGGCAGGAGGCGGCGCCAGCCGGTGCGCTTGGGCTTCTTGGGCTTCTTGCCGGCCGCCGGTTCGGCCCCCTCGGGCTCTGTGGATGCCGCCCAGCCTTCGGTCGGCTGTTTCGGCTGCGGCTCGTCGCTCATGTGTTGCTCGGACTCCTGTGTCGCGCGGTACGTTCCCGTACGTCTCGTACGCCTTCTGCGCCCCCTGTCGAAGACTCTCGCACCATGCGTTCCGTTCCCGGCAATCGGCGCGCGTCGCGTCACATGGCGGGCCCGTAAAACGCGTGGCGTGCCGCGGTGCGGTCGCCTAGGCTCCTGCGCTTCGGTGTCCATGAGTTGTGGGAGGACGGTTGCCGTGGGTTCGGCGCGGTTGTACGCGGCCGTCGCAGCGGGGGGCTTCCGAAGGTACGCGACCTATCGGGCGGCCACGGCCGCGGGGGTGTTCACCAACACCGTTTTCGGTCTCATCCTCGCCTGTACCTACCTGGCGTTGTGGGACGAGCGGCCCCATCTCGGGGGCTACGACCAGGCGCAGGCGGTGACGTACGTGTGGGTGGGGCAGGCGCTGTTCGCGACGCTGGCGCTCCAGGGCGGTGGTTTCGAGGCCGAGCTGATGGAGCGGATCCGCACGGGTGCGGTGGCGATCGACCTGTACCGGCCGGCCGATCTGCAACTGTGGTGGTTCGCCACCGATGTGGGGCGTTCGCTGTTCCAGTTGCTGGGGCGGGGGGTGATCCCGTTCGCCGTGGGGATGCTGGTGTTCCCGACGGCCGTGCCCGGCGATCCGCTGGTGTGGCTGCGGTTCCTGGTGGCGGTGCTGCTGGCGATGGTGGTCAGCTTCGCGATCCGGTTCCTGGTGGCGCTGAGCGGGTTCTGGCTGCTGGACGGCACGGGTGCGTTGCAGCTGCTGATGGTCGCCGGGATGTTCTGCACGGGCATGGCGCTGCCGCTGAACGCCTTCCCCGAGCCGCTGGGCGACATCGTGCGGGCGCTGCCGTGGTCGGCGATGCTCCAGATGCCGGCGGACGTCCTGCTGGGGGAGGCCGACGCGTCGGCCACGTACCTCTTTCAGGCGGTGTGGGCGGTGGTGCTGCTGACGGTGGGGCGGCTGGTGCAGGGCGCGGCGACGCGGCGGGTGGTGGTGCAGGGTGGGTGAGGCCGGCCGGGTGGTGGAGGAGGACGGCCGCCCGTCGACGGGGAGCGGCCGGGTGCCGGTGGAGGACGGCCGGGTGCCGATGGGGAGCGGCCGGGTGCCGGTGCCGGTGCCGGTGCCGGTGCCGGTGCAGGTGCCGGTGTCGGGCGGCCGGGTGGCGGAGGGGCTGCGCGTCTACCGGCTGATCGCCGGGATGTGGATCCGTTCGACGCTGGCCTACCGGATGTCGTTCGTGATGACCGTGCTGGCCGGGCTGCTGGTGTCGGGCCTGGACTTCGTCGCGATCCTGCTCATGTTCTCCCAGGTCGACGTGCTCGGCGGCTACCCGCTGCCCGAGGTGGCCTTCCTGTACGGGCTGTCCGCGACGTCGTTCGGGCTGGCGGACCTGGTGATGGGCTCGGCGGGCCGGCTGGGTTCGCGGGTGCGGGACGGCACGCTCGACACGCTGCTGCTGCGGCCGGCGCCGGTGCTCGCGCAGGTGGCCGCGGACCGGTTCGCGCTGCGCCGGGTCTCCCGGATCGTGCAGGGGGCGCTGGTGCTGGGCTGGGCGCTGGTCGCGGTGGACGTCGACTGGAGCGCGTCCCGGGTGCTGCTGCTGCCGGTGACGGTGGTCAGCGGTGCGGCGATCTTCGGTGCGGTGCTGGTGGCGGGCGCCGCGTTCCAGTTCGTGACGCAGGACGCGTCGGAGGCGCAGTCCGCCTTCACCTACGGGGGCCAGACGATGTTGCAGTATCCGCCGACGGTGTTCGGCAAGGAGCTGGTGCGGGGGGTGACGTTCGTGTTCCCGCTGGCGTTCGTCAACTGGGTGCCGGCCGCGTACGTGCTGGGGCGGCCGTATCCGGTGGGGCTGCCGCAGTGGGCGGCGTTCGCTCCGCCGCTGGTGGCGGTGGGGTGCTGTGCGCTGTCCGGGCTGGCCTGGCGGGCGGGGCTGCGGTCGTATCGGAGTACGGGGAGTTGACGGTGGACGCGTTCATTGAGCTCGACGGGGTGGAGAAGGTCTTCGACGTGCGCGCGCGGACGGGTTTCCTGAGGCGGGAGACCCGGCGGGTGCGGGCGGTCGACCGGATCTCCTTCACCGTGGCGCGCGGCGAGATGGTCGGCTACATCGGGCCGAACGGTGCCGGGAAGTCGACGACGATCAAGATGCTGACGGGCATCCTCACGCCGAGCGGTGGCCGGCTGCGGGTCGCGGGTATCGACCCGTCCCGGGAGCGGACGCGGCTGGCGCAGCGGATAGGGGTGGTGTTCGGGCAGCGTACGACGTTGTGGTGGGACCTTCCGCTGATCGACTCCTACCGGCTGATGCACCGCATGTACCGCATTCCCGACGCCCGTTACCGGGAGGACCTGGACCGGCTGGTCGGCCTGCTCGACCTGTCGGCCCTGCTGGACGTCCCGGTGCGGCAGCTGTCGCTGGGGCAGCGGATGCGGGGCGACATCGCGGCCGCGTTGCTGCACGATCCGGAGGTGCTGTACCTCGACGAGCCGACGATCGGCCTCGACGTGGTCTCCAAGGCGCGGGTGCGGGAGTTCCTGCGCGAGCTGAACGCCGAGCGCGGCACCACGGTCCTGCTCACCACGCACGACCTCCAGGACATCGAGCAGCTCTGCTCCCGGGTGATGGTCATCGACCACGGGCGGATGATGTACGACGGTCCGCTCGCGGGTCTGCACGAGGCGGGTGAGAGCGAGCGGACGCTGGTGGTGGACCTGGAGCGGGAGCTGCCGCCGATCGAGGCGGGCCCGGCCGCGCGGGTGGTGCGGGTGGAGGGGCCGCGGCAGTGGCTGGCCTTCCCGGCGTCGGTGTCGGCGGCGCCGCTGGTGGCGCGGATCGCGGCGGAGTACCCGCTGGTGGACCTGTCGGTGCGGGAGCCGGACATCGAGGCGGTCATCGCCCGGATGTACGCCGGGCGGGAGAGCGTGGAGAGCGTGGTACCGGGCGCCGGGAACTCGTAGGCTGCCGGTCATGACCGATGACGCGGTTCCGGACCTGCGTGCCTCCGACGCCGATCGTGAGCGGGTCGCCGAGGTGTTGCGGGACGCCCTCGCCGAGGGCCGGCTGGACATGGCGGAGTTCGAGGAGCGGCTGGACGCGACGTACCGGGCGCGGACGTACGGCGAGCTGGCGCCGATCACCCGGGATCTGCCGGCCCCCGGGGTCGCCCCGCCGTCGCCCGAGGTGCCGTTGGGCAAGGGGGTTCGGGCGGACGGTGGCTGGGCCGGGCGGATCGTGGGCGGTCAGGGGTCGTCGACGGCGGCTGTGGCCGTGATGTCGGGTTTCCAGCGCAGGGGGCGCTGGACGGTGCCCCGGCGTTTCACCGGCTTCGCGTTCTGGGGCGGCGGGGTGATCGATCTGCGGGAGGCGGACTTCGCCGCCGGGGAGGTCGTGATCAACTGCGTTGCGATCATGGGCGGGATGAGTGTCGTCGTGCCGCCGGGCGTGGACGTCGTGGTGCGGGGTCACGGTTTCATGGGCGGCTTCGACCAGGGGGTGACGGGCGCCGCGGGCGACCCGGGGGCGCCGCGCGTGGTGGTGACCGGGTTCGCGTTCTGGGGCGGGGTCGGCGTCGAACGCAAGCGGACGCGTCAGGAGCGGCGGCGGGAGCGGCCGGCGCGCGGGGAGGCAGGGCGGGAACTGCCCGGCGGGGCGGAGGGCGAGGGCGGGGAGGGCCGGCGGCACCGGGGGGACTGAACGGGGCGCCGGTCACGGCGTTTCTCGCGCCGGCGGCATCGGGGGAATGGAACGGCGGCCGCCGGTGCGGGCGGTCCCGCGGGCGGGCGGGCGCCGGTCACAGCCGTGCCGGTGCCGACCCCTCCAGTTGCTCCGGCTCGATGAGCTCCGCCATCCTGCGGTACCCCTTGTCGCTGGGGTGCAGGCTGTCGCCCGAGTCGTAGTCGGCGCGCAGGCGGCGCGGGTCGTACGGGTCGCGCAGGGCCGCGTCGACGTCGACGAGCTCGTCGAAGACCGTGCCCGAGCGGAGCGTGTCGTTGATCTCGCGCCGTACGCCCTCGCGGGCGTCGGTGGAGCCGCGGTGGCCGCGGAAGGGCAGGAGGGTGGTGCCGACGACCTTGACGCCGCGGGCGTGGGCGCGCTCGACGAGGGTGCGCAGGCCGTCGGCGACGGCGTCGGGGTCGGCGAGGGAGCGGTTGCGCAGGAGGTCGTTGACGCCGAGGTCGACGACGACGACCCGGACGTTCGGGCGGCCGAGGACGTCCCGTTCGAAGCGTTCGAGTCCGCTGGGGTTGTCCGCGGTGGGGAGGTCCCCGTCCGGGCGGGGCCGGGAGCGGGGGACGCCCTGTCCGTCGGCGAGGACCTGGTTGCCGCTGATGCCCGCGTTGACGACGCCGTAGCGGGGCGCGTCCTCGCCGGCGGTGACGGCGGCCCGCAGCCGGTCGGAGAGCACGTCGGGCCAGCGCCGGTTGGCGCCCGGCGTGGAGGTGATGCCGTCGGTGATGGAGTCGCCGAAGGCGACGACGGTGCCGTCGGCCTCGTTGCTGAGGACGTCCAGGGCGGTGAGGTAGCGCCAGGAGGTGCTCCGCCCGGTGTACGGGCCGCCCGTCACGTCCTCGGTGTGCTCGCCGTCGGCGGTGTAGCTGGTCTGCCGGGCGTGCCGGTGATGGGTGACCGGCCCGGCGGAGGCGGGGGTGTAGGTGCTGACCAGGACGTCGGTGTCGGCGGGGACGGCGAGCGTGACGGCGTCGCTGACGGTCTGCCCGCCGGCGGGGACGACGACCGTGGGCGCGCCGCCGAAGGTGAGCCGGCGCAGGGTGCCGGCGGTCGCGGCCGGGCCGTCGTCGTCGGCCGCGACGGCGAGGGTGGCGGCGGTGACGGTCAGCGGCCGGGTGCCGTACAGGTTGGACAGGGTGATGCGGGCGCCGGTCCCGCCGACGCTGGTGTGGACGACGTTGCGCACCGTGCGCCCCGCGGTGCCGTCCGTCCCGGTGAGCGGTTCGCCGCCGGCGGGGGCGGCGGCCCAGGTGCCGACCCAGACGCCGGTCGAGACGGGGGCGGCCCGGCCCGGGGCCGGGCGGGGTGCGGCGGTGGTGTCGTCGAGGGGGCCGTCCCCGGCGTCGACGCCGACGTATATGGCCGCCGAGAGGGCCGTGATCACGGCGGCGATCGCGGACAGTTCGGCGCGGTGTCTCGTGCGGGACATGGCCACGCCCCCGTCGTGGTGCCTGGTCATGCGGGTGTGGTTCTCCTCGTGCGAGGGAGCGGCGGGGCTCCGGATGTCGTGCAGGAGGTCACCGTCGAACTCCCCCGCCTGACAGACGTCGGGAACTCCTGTTCCGTTCCGGGAGTCGGTCAGGCAGGACAATGTGTGCGTCGCAGGACAATGTCTGTGCCGGGGGACGCGGGGGATCCGGAACGGGGGAGCGCGGATGGACCGACGGGTGGGCCGGCGGATGGACCGGTGGGTGGACCGGCGGGCGGGCCGGCGGATGCACCGGCGGATGGACCGGGCGGGGGCGCGGGATGGAGGGACGGAGGGGACGGGAGCGGAGAAAACGGGAAGGCGGGAGTGGGTGGCCGACAAGACGGTGGCCGACGAGACGGTGGCCGACAAGACGGTGGCCGACAGGAAAACGGCGGACGGGAAGGTGGCGGGGATGGCGGAGGGAAGGCCGGCGGCCGCGGTGCGCGCGATGACCGTCTTCAGCGCCGCCGACGAGGAGCGCCGGCGCGGCGTGCGGCGGATGAAGCTCACCGCGACCGGGCTGCTGCTGGTGGTGGCCGTGGTGTACGTCCTCGCCGAGTGGGCCTCCCACCGGGGCGCGGGCCCCTGGGCGGGCTATGTGGCGGCGGCCGCCGAGGCCGGCATGGTCGGCGCGCTGGCCGACTGGTTCGCCGTGACCGCCCTCTTCCGCCACCCGCTGGGCCTGCCCATCCCGCACACCGCGATCATCCCCACCAAGAAGGACCAGCTGGGCGTCTCCCTGGGCGAGTTCGTCGGGGAGAACTTCCTCTCCGAGGACGTCGTACGGCAGCGGCTGCGCGCGGTCGGCATCGGCTCCCGGCTCGGCGCCTGGCTGGCGGAACCGGAACACGCCGACCGGGTCACCGCGGAGCTGGCGACGGCCCTGCGGGGCGCGCTGACGGTGCTGCGCGACTCGGACGTCCAGGCGGTCGTCGGCGAGGCGATCACCCGGCGGGCCGACGCCCAGGAGATCGCACCCGGCATGGGCAAGATGCTGGAGAAGATCGTCGCGGACGGCGGTCACCGGCGCGCCGTCGACCTGGTGGTCTCCCGGGCGCACGACTGGCTGGTGCTGCACGCGGACTCCGTGATGGACGCGGTGCAGGGCGGTGCGCCCGGCTGGACGCCGAGGTTCGTCGACCGCAAGGTCGGTGAGCGCGTCTACAAGGAGCTGCTGCGGTTCTGCGCGGAGATGCGGGACATGCCGTCCCACCCGGCCCGGGGCGCCCTCGACCGCTTCCTCACCGACTTCGCCTCCGACCTCCAGTCCGACACCGAGACCCGGGCGCGGGTCGAGCGGCTCAAGGGGGAGGTGCTGGGCCGCGGCGAGGTCCAGGACCTCATCGCCTCCGTCTGGACCGCCGTACGGTCCATGATCGTCGCGGCGGCGGAGGACGAGCGCAGTGAGCTGCGCCTGCGGGTGCGGGCCGCCCTGCTCTCCCTGGGCACCCGCATGGCGACGGAACCCAGGGTCCAGGAGAAGGTCGACAGCTGGGTGGAGGGCGCGGCGGTCCACGTCGTGACGACGTACCGCACGGAGATCACCTCGCTCATCACCGACACCGTGGCCGGCTGGGACGCCGAGCACACGACCCGCAAGATCGAGGCCCACATCGGCCGTGACCTCCAGTTCATCCGGATCAACGGCACGGTGGTGGGCTCGCTGGCGGGCCTGCTGATCTATACGGTGGCGCGGGGGTTGGGGGCGTAGCGGGGGCGGCGCCTCACTTCTTCCGGTGCCGGGCTCACTTCTTCCGGTGCCGGGCTCACTCAGCCCGTCCGGCGTCACCGGATCGGCCGCTCCTTTCGGTGCCGATCAGGGCATTCCAGCTCGTCCGGGTGTCACCGGATCGGCGGCTCCTTTCGGTGCTGATCAGGGCATTCCGGCCCGTCCGGGTGTCACCGGATCGGCGGCTCCTTTTGGTGCTGATCAGGGCATTCCGGCCCGTCCGGGTGTCACCGGATCGGTCGCTCCTTTCGGTGCTGATCAGGGCATTCCGGCCCGTCCGGGTGTCACCGGATCGGTCGCTCCTTTCGGTGCTGATCAGGGCATTCCAGCCCGTCCGGGTGTCACCGGATCGGCCGCTCCTTTCGGTGCTGATCAGGGCATTCCAGCCCGTCCGGCGTTTGAGGACGAGGCCCTTTCGGGGCCGAAGCGGGGGCCTGGGGGCGGCAGCCCCCAGCAAGGCCCGCACCGGCGCGGGTGCACCACCCGGATGGCCCCCCTGGCCAACGGCGTGAACCCGCACCCCCCAGGGCACCCGATCTCCGTTCCGCTCACGGAGGAGGGAGCCCATGACCACCGCCCAGGCCAGAGGCAGTGAGCCCGCCGAGACCGGCGGCCGTACCATCACCACCGACATCCCCGCCCGCCTCGACCGTCTCCCCTGGTCACGCTGGCACTGGACGATCGTGATCGGTCTCGGCACCGTGTGGATCCTCGACGGACTCGAGGTCACCGTCGTCGGCAACATCGCCGGCCGGCTGTCGGAGCCCGGCAGCGGCCTGCCGATCACCTCCGGCCAGGTGACCGGCATCGCGGCCGCCCTGTACGTGGCCGGCGCGTGCATCGGCGCCCTCTTCTGGGGCCGGCTGACCGACCGCTGGGGCCGCAAGAAGCTCTTCATGATCACGCTCGCGGTGTACCTCGCGGCCACCGCCCTGACCGCGCTCTCCTTCGACACCTGGTGGTTCCTGCTCTTCCGCTTCCTCACCGGCTTCGGCATCGGCGGCGAGTACGCGGCGATCAACAGCGCCATCGACGAGCTGATCCCGGCGGACTACCGGGGCCGCGTCGACCTGATGATCAACGGCAGTTTCTGGCTGGGCGCGGTCGGCGGTTCGCTGCTGTCGATCGTGGCGCTGGACACGGACGTCTTCGCGGCGGACGTGGGCTGGCGGCTGACGTTCGCCCTCGGCGCCGTCCTCGCCCTGGTCATCCTCCTCGTACGGCGCCATGTGCCGGAGAGTCCGCGCTGGCTGCTGATCCACGGCCGCGACGACGAGGCGGAACGGATCGTCTCCTCCATCGAGCGGAAGATCGAGGCCGAGTCGGGCGGGCCGCTGCCGCGGGCCGAGGGCGAGATCACCATCCACCAGCGCCGCGGCGTCTCCTTCGCCGAGATCGGCCGTACGGTCTTCTCCGACTACCGCCGCCGCGCCGTCCTCGGATTCTCCCTCTTCATCGGGCAGGCGTTCCTCTACAACGCCATCACCTTCGGCTTCGGCGCGATCCTGACCACGTTCTTCGACGTGCCCTCCGGCCACACCGGCTACTACTTCGCCGTCATCGCCCTCGGCAACTTCTTCGGCCCGCTGCTGCTGGGCAAGCTGTTCGACACGGTCGGCCGCCGGGTGATGATCTCGTCGACGTACCTGCTGTCCGGTCTGCTGCTGTTCGGCACGGCCTGGCTGTTCGACCGCGGCTCGCTGAGCGCGTCCACGCTGACGGCCTGCTGGTGCGTGGTGCTGTTCTTCGCGTCGGCGGGCGCGTCCAGCGCCTACCTGACGGTCTCCGAGATCTTCCCGATGGAGACCCGCGCGATGTCCATCGCCTTCTTCTACGCCCTGGGCACCGCCGCCGGCGGCATCAGCGGCCCCCTGATCTTCGCCGACCTCACCGGCACGGGCGAGGTCGGCGACACGGTGCTCGCCTTCCAGATCGGCGCCGGGCTGATGTGCGCGGCCGGCCTGGTCGCCGCCTTCCTCGCGGTACGGGCCGAGCGGCGCTCCCTGGAGGACATCGCCACGCCGCTGACGGCGGCGGCGACGCAGGCGCGTGAGCGGGTGGCGCCCGGCGGGGCCGGGCGGCCGGGCGGGCCGAAGGGACCGCGGCCCCCGCAGCCCCCGCAGGGGCCGACCACGGCGACGGCGTGACGGCGGTCCACCGCCGACGAACGGGGGCCCACCCGGTGTGGGCCCCCGTTCGTTCGTCGGCGACGGACAGCCGGCGTGCATCAGCCGGCGTGCATCAGCCGGCGTGGATCCCTCCCCGCGCCGTCCGACGGCCTGTCCGCCCGCCCGCCCGCCCGCCTACGCTCCCGTCGTCGACCCCGGCCGCACGATCATCAGGACCGTCACCGTCGCCCACAGCAGGTTGAACACACCGGTGACCATGGCGAGCCGGACGGTCGCCTCCCGGCTTCCGGCGCCCTCGACGAGGGGCTCCTGCCCGGGCAGCACGAGCACGACCAGGACGATCGCGGCCAGCAGGGTCAGCGCGATCGACGCGATCAGCCAGGCGTCGCCCATCACGCCCATCGCGGCCGCCGTGAACAACCCGAAGACGGGCACCGCGATGCCGACACCGGCGTACACCCGGCAGATGCGGTGCAGCAGCCGTACGGTCTCGGTCGCCCGGCTGTCGTCGGGGGAGGCCAGGGCGCGGCGGGCGGCGGGCGGGAACATGCTGGCCGCGACGGTGACGGGCCCGACGGCGACGATCGCGGCGAGGACGTGGACGGCGAGGAGGAACTTGGTCACGGAGCGACGGTAGGCGGACGCCGGACCGACCGGAAGCGGCGGGAGTACCACGGTCCGACGGATTCCCGCCACCGGCGTCGGAACGCCCAGGTCAGAGCGCCGACGTGAGGACACCGGCGTGGGAAACACCATCGGCGGCGAAATGAAGATCGTATAAGGTGTGCGGCCGTGGCACGTGCGAACACGTGGACCACCGTCACGTACTCGGGGGAGACGCACACGTGAACACCACCGGCCGGACCACGTCCGCGCCCCGCCGCCCGATACCCAACCCGCACACCCTCGCCACGCGCCTCACCGCGCCGTCCCGCCCCGACCGCATCGACGACCCGGTCGTCCGGGCGCTCCAGACGGCCCGTACGGTCCTGGGGCTGGTGGCCACGGTGTGGCTGGTCCTGGCGTACCCCATCACGGAGGGGCGCGAGGAGTTCGTCCTGGGCAAGCTGGAGGACCTGCTCCTCGCCTGCGCGATCATGTTCACGACCGCGTTCCTCGCCGTGACGGCCTTCCTCTGCGCGGCCCGCTCCCCGCTGTCCGGCGTGTACGCGCGGCGCCTGACCGGCCCGCTGCTCACCGTCGGCGCGATCCTGCTGGGCTTCGCGGGGTGCTGGTTCCTGCTGGCGTGCCTGAAGGGGGACGTCGTCTCGACGGCCGACATCGGCTACCACGGCATCCTCGTCGGCCTGCTGGTGATGCTGCTGTTCCTCGTCGGCGGCCTGCTCTGCCTCGTCGGACTCCTCCTCGGCATCCCCCTCACGCTGCTGCTCATCGTCTACGGCGTCAACTCCGGCTTCCGCGTGGGCGACGTCCACGAACTGCTGCCGCCGCTGCTCTCCCCGCTCCTGGTCTGGTCCCTGTTCGCCCTGGGCCTGTTCGACGGCCCGGGGGTCGCCGCCCCGCCGCTCGTCCTCTACACCTTCCTGCTGGGCGGCCCCCTGTCGGTGACGGCCCTGTCGGTGTGGGAGATACGGCGGCTGCGGCGGCGGCACGGCGTGACGCTGCGGTCGGCGCTGGGCCGATGAGCCGCGCGGCTGACAGGGCCTCACCCCGCAACCGGCGGAACCGGCCCGTTCCTCAGCCCCGCCGGTCGGCCACCGCCCACGAGGCCAGCGCGACGGCCCCCGCGACCCCGAACACCGACGGCCAGGCGCCCACCTTCCTGGCCAGCGGATGCGACCCGGCGAACGCGGCGACGTACGCCGCCGTCAGCACCCCGGCGGCCGTCCCGCCGGCCCGCTGCCGCCACTCCCGCGCCGCCGTGGCCCCGGCGGCGGCCAGGACGACACCGCCGAGCTGCCGTTTCCCGCTCCACCGGGCCACGCCGTACCCGCCGACGAGCCCACCGGCGGCGATCACCGCACTGGGAACCTTCCTCATCACTGCCTCCTCCGGGTCGTCCACGAGGCTAGCGCCGGACAGCGTCCTACCAGCTGCCCCCCCGGCCTGAACGGGGACGCAAGGACTCACCACGACGCCGCGCCACTTACCTGAGTCGAGGGTTGTCAACTTTCCTCGCAGGCGCTATACAAGAAGGCGTAGGGCATCGCACCGAGAACCCGATGAGAGGAGTGGACCGTGATGCTCATGCGTACCGACCCGTTCCGCGACTTCGACCGACTCGCGCAGCAGGTCTTCGGCACCGCGAACCGTCCCGCCGCGATGACGATGGACGCCTACCGGTCCGGGGACGACTTCCTCGTCCACTTCGACCTCCCCGGCATCGACCCGGAGACGATCGAGCTGGACGTGGAACGCAACGTCCTCAACGTCCGCGCCGAGCGCCGTTCCCCCGCCCCCGAGGGCGCGGAGGTCCTGGTCGCCGAGCGTCCCACGGGTACCTTCACCCGCCAGCTCTTCCTCGGCGACACCCTGGACACGGACCGCATCGACGCCTCGTACGAGGCGGGTGTCCTCACCCTGCGCATCCCCGTGGCCGAACAGGCCAAGCCGCGCCGCATCCAGATCACGGGCGGCGACAGCGGCCCCAAGCAGCTGAGCGGCTGACCGGCCGCCGCCCCTCTCCACGCGTCCCACGGCCCAGGGCACCCGGTCTGTCCGGCATCCGGTCTGTCCGGTACCCGGTCTCCCGGCCCCGCGCCTCCCGGGCACCTCCCCTCCCGGGCCCGTGGGACGCGGACCGCTCACCTGCCACCCCGAGGAGGACCCCCGCAGCATGACCGCGACGACGACCACCCCTCCCACAGCGAGGACGGTGATCCCCGGCCCGCGGACGCGGCGCGCGCCCGGCACCGAGGACCGTTGGAGCGACCTGATCGCGTCGGTACGGACGGCGGGCCGGTACCCGACCACCGCCGAGGCCGAGCACATCACCCGCACCGTCCTGTCCGCCCTCGCCGCCCACGTCACCGGCGACGAGCGCGCGGCCCTGGCCGGAGCCCTCCCCCGGGAGGCGTCCGAGGAGATCACCGCCCGCGTCCCGGCGCCCCGCCCGCGCCCGGCGACGGAGTTCGTCGACACCATCGCCGCCCGTATCGAGGGCGCCACGGCGGCCACGGCCCGCTGGCACGCCGGCTCGGTCCTGGGCGTCCTGCCCGGCCTGCTCGGCGACGACCTCACCGACCGCCTCCTGACCCACCTCCCACCCGGCTACGCCCTCCTGTTCGGCAGGGCGGAACTGGCCCCCCGCGGACACCCGTCCACCGCCCGGCCGTAAGGACCGACGCCCCGGGGCGGCCGACGGTCGAAGGCGGGCGTCGGACAACGGGAACGGATGAAGGGCCGGTGCCCTCTCGACCGAGCGGGCACCTGCCCTTCATCCGTTCAGGGCCGGAGCGCTCGGACGGCTTCCGCCAGGAGCCCGAGCGTCACGTATCCCGTTCAGGGAAGGCGCTGGATCGTCGGGCGCATCCCGCCTTACGGTGGTGCCATGAGCGATCACCCGCAAGCGCCTGTCGCGCCCGTCGAGGCCTATGAACCCCCCTACTACGTGGCTGTCTTCACCACGGTGCGCACCCAGGACCAGCGCGGCTACAGCGACACCAACGCACGCATGGAAGAGCTGGTGAAGGACGTCCCTGGCTTCTTGGGGATGGACCACGCGCAGACTCCTGGTGGGCTGGGCATCACCGTCGGGTACTTCCGCGACGCCGACGCCCTCACGGAGTGGCGGTCCAACGCCGAGCACCGCGCGGCGCAGAAGCGTGGGCGGGACGAGTGGTACGAGAGGTACACGCTGCATGTGGCGAAAGTGGAGCGGAGCCACGGCTTCGTGCGGGCGCAGGCCCCGCAGAGCTTGACAGCAGGCTGACCGACCGAAGCCACCTCCTGGTCCGCCAGGCACCGTCTCGCGAAGCTGCCCGGGTGGCAGAACGAGGACGCGACCGCGGGTCTTTCCATCCGGATCACTCGGTTTGATCACTGTCGGGCGGTCCGCCAGCCGGCCACGGACGGCTTCTGTACCGACCGGACACGGGTGAACTGCCCGACCCCCGCCGTCCGCGGGGAGAGCGGCACGCCCACTCCAACAGGCCGCCCCGCTGTTACGGTCGCCTTCATGACGCTCTCGGTCACCCCAGGTCGCGCTGTTGATCTCCGGATTGATCCGGTTGACGAAATCCTTGCTCGTGTCGAGCGGTCCTTTCAGGTGTGTTTCGCTCCGGACACGGTGGTGCGCAAGCGCCGCTCGGTGGGAGCCCGGACAGACCGCGACACGTGGGTCCGGGTGGAACGTCGGTCGCTGGACAAGATCAGCGACCAGGGTCGGAACGGCACCGAGTGCGCCGAGCGTCTGGAGAACATCGCTCGGCCGGCATGGCGGGGATGTGTGGTGTGGGGGGACTCTGACGAATGCGTGATGTGGCGGGCTGACGAGACCGAACTCCTGCCTGCAGACCCCGTCGGCACCGCCGTACTGAGCGATGACCCGAAGCTGCCCGATGCGTGGTGGCAGGTGTTCAACGCCTCACTTGACGCACTCGCCGCGCAGGACACCAGGCGCCTGGCCACACCGGACACCGTTTCGATCACGCAGGCTCTCGTAACCGAGACCGTCCGCGCCGCGTTCCTGGGCGACTTCGACACGACCGTCGGACAGTGGACGCCGGCCCATGCGGATCTGAACTGGGCCAACATGACCGCGCCGACGTTCTGTCTCTTCGACTGGGAGGACTGGGGGAACGCGCCGCGAGGACTGGACTCCGCGACCCTGTGGGGAAGCTCGCTCGCAGTCCCGGCTCTGGCCGATCGCGTACGACAGGAGCGGCGTCGCGACTTCGAAAGCCGGGACGGCAAACTGATGACACTGTTCACCTGCTCGAAGATCGTCGGTCCGGGCGCGCACCCTCAGGACCCCCGGCTGGGCCCTGCGCGGCGCATGGCGGAGCGAATCGTCGCCGAACTTCAGGCGGGATGACCTCTCAACCGAACTCGGAGGAGGCTTCGGTACTCGCCGATCGCCCGCTCGTCGACCGTGTGCTGACCCAGCGAAGCGTGGTGGACCTGGATGCGGCGGTGGCCGAGTACTGGACCGGGATTCGCTGTGAACAGCAAGGCGGAGACTCCGGTGTCCCTGTGGACGAGCCGGAACTCCCGGCCGTGCCGGGCCGCTCGACGCCCACACTAGTTCCGCCTGGTGATCGAGGCCGCCAGGGACACCCGACCGGTCATCAGAACCGCGTGGTTGGCGAAGAGCGCGTCCAGCACGACCCGCCGCCGGATGTACGCGGTCCACACCGCGTTCGGAAGGTCCTCGTAGGCCTTGACCATACGGGCGCGGCTCGCCTGGGTGAGGATCCAGCGGGCCTGGTCACCTTGGTGAGCGCGGCCGCCGAGTTCACGTGCGAGCAGCCACAGTTCGTCGTCGTCGCGCTGTACGTCGACGACGGCGACGACCCCGATGTCGCCGAGGCCGCGAGCGTCGCTGGAGTGAGTGGTGTAAGCGACGGTGAGTCCTTCGAGGGGGAAGACCGTCACCCGGCTGGTGGCGGTCAGCTCGGTCAGGGACACGCGGCGAGTCCGTTTCTTGCGTGCCGGGACGGGGCGGACCGGCCGCGATGAGGGCCGGCCGATCCACCCCGCAGGGGAAAGGGGACGGTCAGCAGCAGGGACCGTCACCGCAGCAGGCGGGCGGGTTGCACTCGGCCGCCGTGCCCCACAGCCGCTCGTCGACCTCGAACCCGGCGGCCCGCAGCCTGCCGACCACGTCGGCCATCAGCCCACGTGTACGCACCTTCGAGTTCGGCTGGTGGTGCAGGAAGTACCCGAAGTTCCGCTCGCACCAGTCGGCGTACCAGCCCGTGTGCAGGATGAGCGTGTGCCACCCGGGATCGACCAGCTGCGACGGCGCCATCCGCGCGCCCTCACCGCTCGTCCCCATCACGAAGACCAGGGCGAGCGCCTGGTCGACGACCTGCTCGGCGACACGGCGTTCCAGCCCGTACTCGTCGGCGCAGAACGCGGCGAGCGTGTCGAACTCGGCTCCGGTGACGAGGGACCGGCCGGTGCGGGTCTCGGTGGCGGCGGTGGTCACCTTTGCCTCCCGTGTGCTTGTTCCGTCCAGGACATGGCTGCGGCGTCGATGTGGGCTCGAGCCCGTTACGGCCGGCCGCTGATCACGAAGCTAAGTGCCTGGCATGGTGCGGTACCAGTAATGTGCACGGATGTGCATCCAGCTCGAATCACTTGCCCAGCGCCTGTGCGCTCTTGACGCAGCGCCGTATCGGAGAGAACTCTGAATGCACATCAGCGCACCGCTGCAAGACGGGAGACAGTCATGCGCTTACGGTTCATCGGGGTCGACCCGGACACGGGGGAAGAACGGGTCACCCACAGCCTGGGTCGATCCGGAGACGGCGGACATCGTGATCCAGAGCTACGTCGCAGACGAAGAGACGCGAGCCCGGTGCGTGGAGAACCCGGCACCCGGGCATGTGAAGGGCATCCCTGATCACGAGACGGTCGTGCGCATCCCCGCCCGCCTCGTGCCGGTTCTGAGGGAGGCTTGCGATGCCGCAGAACGTGCCCAGCTTTGACGAGCTGATGGAGGCTGCGCAACGCTCCGCCGTGCACCTCGAAATGCGCGACCAGTACGCGGTCGGTGATGAGACCGACGACTACGACATCTGGGTGCGGACCGGCCGACGGGACGCGGACCCCACCTCGGAGTACTGGGCGCCCTGGGTCGACATGATCTCGCGGGCGGTCGCCCGGGGGGTCGTCGTCCGACGGGCTCGCATCGTGTCCGAGCCGGTCACCGACTACATCCGCTACGAGCACGCCGGAACCGGCGTCAACGTGCAGGCGGGCGAACAGGTCCGCTGGTTGTCCCGCCGACGAGCAGCCGACCTGATGGTGCCGGGCACGGACCTGTGGATCTTCGACGAAGCGCAGGTCCTCTTCAACCACTTCTCAGGTTCCGGCGACTGGGGCGACCCACCCATGGAACTGTGCACCGAGCCGACCATCGTCAAGCAGTGCTCGGACGCCTTCGAGGCAGTCTGGGAGCGTGGTGTTCCGCACGATGCCTACGAGACCCACTGACAGAAAGCGCCACTGACCGGCTCATGCCCATATCCCCGTCCTCCTCGGCCCAGGCGGCGCGCGAGAACGTAGCGCGGCGCCTGCGCGACCTGCGCAGAAACGCCGGCCTCACGGTCACCGAGCTGGCCTTGCAATGCCGTTGGCACCATGCCAAGACGTCTCGTGTCGAGAACGCCAAGACACCGCCATCGCCTGCGGACATTCGCGCATGGTGTCGCGTGACCGGCGCGGACGACCAGGCTGACGACTTGATCGCGGCTTCCCAGCACGCGGAGTCCCTGTACCGGGAGTGGCGTCAACGTGTGCGTGCGGGCCTGCGGAAGCTCCAGGACAGCTACGTGGAGTTGTACCGGTCGACGGACCTGCTGCGCGTGTACTCCCCTGTTCTGGTCCCGGGGCTGTTGCAGACCGAGGGATACGCGCGGGCGTTGCTGAGCACCAACGCCCGCCTCCTCGGCGTCCCGGACGACTCGGCGGAAGCCGCCACGGCACGCCTCCAGCGCTCGCAGATCATCCACGAGCCGGGCCATCGCTTCGTGATGGTCATCGAGGAAGCAGTGCTCCACTACCAGCTCGGTGACGCGGACGCGATGGCCGCACAACTCGGCTTTCTCCTCACGGCCGGAGCGCTCCCGGCCGTGTCGTTCGGCATCATCCCGGCGTCGACGCGAGAGCGGACGCTGTGGCCGCAGGAAACATTCGACGTGCACGACGACACGCTCGTCTCCGTCGAGCTGATCTCCGCCGAGGTCAACATCACGCAGCCTTCGGATATCGCCCTGTACGTCAAGGCATTCGAGCAACTGCGGAGCATGGCGGTCTACGGAGCCGAGGCCCGGGCGCTGATCCTCCGGGCGATCGAGGCTCTGGGCTGAACGGCGGGCAGGCGAGTACCTCTCCCTGCACCCACGACCGCCTACGTCGACTCCCGGACCGAGCTTCGGCCGGCGGGTCAGCCTTCGGTGTCCTGCCTCACGGCATCCACGAAGGTGAGCCAAGCGGCGCTCCCGATGGATATCACCGGCCCCCCCGAGTCCTTCGAGTCACGGACCAGGGCGCCGATGTCGGTCACGGCACACTCCACACACTCCCCGCCCGCGCCGTTGCTGTGCGACGACCTGACCCACTGCGGACGTGCGTCACCGCTGGGCTTCACCATGCTCATTCCGCGTATTCCTTCAGAACCGATTCGATCAGATGGGTCGAGCGCCGAGGACTCAGAGCCGCGGCCCGCAGACCGTCGAACGCCCGGGTGTACTCCCGTACATGATGCTCGCCCTCCAGGTAGACGGCATCGGTGATGCCGTCCCGATAGACGAGGTCGGGATCCTCCGGGGCGGGAAAGCCCAGCATGGTGAAGGAGCCCGTGACCGGGTACGAGCCCGAGTCGAAGGACAGCACCTGCAACGTCACGGACGGCAACCGGGCGGTGTCCAGGATGCGTTCCAACTGCTCCCGCATCAGCGTGCGGTCTCCGATGACGTTGCGCAGGGCGCCTTCGTGCACGATGAACCAGGAGTCCGGGGCGTCGGGGCGGCTCAGCATGGCTTGCCGCTCCATGCGGACGCGCACGGCCCTCTCGACGTCCGCCGACGACATGTGCCCGCACGTCGTGTGGAGCTCGGAGGCGTACCCGAGCGTCTGCATGAGGCCGGGCACCACCTCGCACTGGTACTGGCGGAAGGTGGACGCGTCCTGTTCCAGTCCGATGTAGATGTTGAACCACTCGGGCACGCCGGAGCCGTGGACCTGCCACCAGCCCCGCACCTTGGCCTGCCGGGCCAGTGACTTGAGGAACTCCCGCATGTCGTCGCTGGTGCCGTAGAACCGGCACAGCGCGTCGATGTCGGACGGTTGGACCCGGCCGCTCCCCGTCTCCATCCGGTTGACCTTGGAGCCACTCCAGTCCAGGGCCTGGCCGACCTGGGCGCAGGTGAGCGTGCTCCGCTCGCGGAGCTTCTTCAGCTCGATGGAGAGGCGGCGACGGCGTGCCGTGGGTGACCCGGCCATATCAACCCCGATTCGAGTAGCGGGCGTTCAGTCTTGCGCCAAGGGGTGCGCCTGCCAATCACTCGGAAGTGGGAATCCCGCCGTGCACATTGCACGAAGGGATCCGCAGCCATCACTCTGAAGGCGGTGCAACTCATCGTGACGCCTCGTGACTGTTCGTGCTCAAGGGGTGTCGCCGCGACGAGAGGGGTTTTCGGTGAGTCAGGACGCGTGCATGCCGCGCAGGCCGTGGAGTCGTGCCTTCACGGCGGAACCGACGGAGGTGGCCGGCCTGCGCCGGGCCCTGCGAACGCAACTCGCCGTCTGGGGACTGCACGGCATCGCCGACGACGCCCAGCTCTGCCTCAGCGAGTTGGTGTCCAACGTCATCACCCACGTGGGCCCCGGCACCCCGGCCACCCTCGCGGTCTCGATGAACGGCGTGCACCTGCGCATCGAGGTCCGCGACCCCGACACCCGCGCCCTGCCCACCCTGCACGACGCGGACGCCGACGCGGAGGGTGGCCGGGGCATGGCACTCGTCGACGCGGTCGCCGAACGGTGGGGCGTCGAGCTGTGTGTCGATCGGAAGGTCACGTGGTGCGAGTTGGCGACGGGCCTCACGTCGCCGAACGGTCATGTGGACACGCCCGGTGTGCGGAGGGTCGAGGGCTTGTTGACTTCCTTCGCGGGTGTGCGGCCCGGACGGGAGGCCCGGGGACGGGCCGTGGCCGAGGAAGCGGTGATCACGGTCATCACGGACGTCCTGCACTGGCTTCGTGCGCATGGCCATGACGTCGACGAGACCTTGGCCCGGGTGCGGAACGACTACGACGCCACCCTGTACGGCTGTGCCGTACAGGGTGGCGAGAGGGTGAGGACCTGACGGACGGGATCGACGCCCGCACCCTGGCCCCGAGACTGTGTGCCCACCACCGACCTGTACGAATGTCCGGGCCGGCGGGAGGGCGTCACTGCTCCCGTACGGGTGTGAAGAAGCCGAGGTCGGGATCCTCCGGGGTACCCACGAGCAAGGCTCGGTCCAACAGGATGTTGTTGTGTTCGCAGCTGGTCTCGGGGAGCATCACGCAGGCGTGGCAGGCGGCGAGGTTCGTCCCGCTGGTGCCCGACGCCTCGGTCTCCATGCAGAGCGGGTCGGAGGAGCACCATTCGGCACGGCGGACGGCCGAACGCACAGTGCGGTCCAGGAGTTCGGGTTCGCCCTGTGCGACGAGACCGCCGAGACTGCCCGCCGAGTCGCTCGTCGCCGTGTAGACGAGCACCCCGGCCATGTCGTCGGCGGCGTAAAGCCGCTCGCGCAGAGCCGCGGCCGGGTAGCCCGCGTCCAGACTCCATTCGTTGATGAGGATGTGCGCCAAGGTGTGCAGCAGCACCATGCGAGGGGTTGCCGGGGAGGGGACGGCTTCACCCCGGTCGCCGGCCCGCTGGTCGAGCACTCGCTGGTGCGCGGTGCGCATGCGCTCGATGCGGGCCGCCACCGCTGTGGCCTTCTCCCATGTGCCGAGTCGGTCCTCGTCCAGACGGAGGAAGACTCCTTCGCCCCGGACCTGCATGGCCGGCAGCCAGCGCAGAGGAGACTCGGACAGGGGCATCTCCTTCGAACCGGTCGTGGAGTCGGGGTCGGCGAGGCGGGTGAACGCCTTCAGCGCGCGCACCTCGCGGAGCTTCTTGACCAGCATCGGGCCGGTGACGCCGAGCGGACCGAGTACGCCCGTGTCGCCCTGCGGGGTCTCACAGACGAACTGCTCGTCGCGGGAGTACTCGCTCTCGTCGTTGCCCGAGCGCAGACGCTCGTACTCCTTGTTGCGCAGGGCGCGATAGCGGTGGTCGAAGGAGGGCTCCGCTTCGCCGTCGGGATCCTCCTCGCGTTCGGCGTCGAGCAGCGCCATCACCTCGTCGAGAGACATCGGCCACTTCTCGTCGAAGACCGCGTCGAGATAGCCCTCGACAGCCGCCTGGCTGTCGTACTTGCGAAGCTTCGCCCAGTGCTCGGCGAGCGGATCCGTGCGACCGTCGCTCCATGGCGGGATGGAGAGTGCCGACTTCAGCACCGGCTGCCACACTGCGGACGAACCGCGCTGCAGCGTGCGCAGGCGAAGTCCGCACTGCTCGGCAGGGGCGGACGTACCGAGCCACGGGCGGGAGCCCCGGCACGTGAGGCCCAGGTCCTTGAGAGCGTTCCTGCGGAAGGATCCCTCCATGGAGACCTCGGGGGCCTGCCCGCAGGTGCAGGAGACGAGGATCGAGCGGAGCGACGCCGTACGCCCGGACGAACGCAGTCTGAGCTTCCCGCCGCACCGTCCGGCCGTCGTGCCCCCGCGCCCGGTGGAGCGGTGGACCCACTGCCAGTAGGGGAACTCGTCGAGGTGTCCGGCCTCGCACGCGACGACGAAGCGGGAGGGGACGAGATCGACCTCGCACGTCCCGCAAACACTCCGCCCCTCCGGGGGGTTGAAGTCGCGGTGGCGCTGAAGGTCGGTGCACTCCGGGCAGGAGTGCATCAGCGGGAAGCGCCGGACCCGCATACCGTCCTTGCTGTCGTCGTCGGACGCGGGCGGCAGCCGGAAACAGTCGACACCGAGCAGACGGGACAGGCGCCGTTCGTAGATCCGGGGGGCCTCGTCGGCCGTCCAACTGCTCTCGGCGTCGTCGAGCCCCGAGACGACGAACGACTCGTGGTCGACGGCGATGAGCGATCCCACACCGTACGTGGTGATCGCCTGGGCGCGGCGGACCGCACCACGCCTCGGCAGGTCGTGGGCGGGTGTTCCGCCCCTTGCGGTCGTGCGGCGCCGGCGTGCGTGGGGCGGGGTCATCGGGTTCCCTCCATGAACAGGGCGGACTCGGCGTCGACGTCGCGCAGGCTCCACAGCGTGGACCACGCCGCGGTCTCCTCGGACTCGTCGTCGTACGCCTTCAGGAGCGAAGGGGCGCGACTGCCCCGTCGTGGTTCGAAGAGCAGACCGCTGTGGACGTCGGCTTCGTCGCACCACCAGTCGACGAACTCGTCGAAGGCCTCGGACACGGCGTCGGTCTCCTCCGGGGCGACCGCACGGACACGAGCCAGGAAGACGTCCTTGATACGGCCCCGGAGGTCGTCCTCGTACGACTCGACGTCACCGGCGCCGTCGTTGGGGCGGGCGGCGGGGATCAGGATGCGGGCGAGGGCGACGACCACCGCGTGAAGGCCCCGCTCGAGGGCGCGGGCGGAGAACGGGGTGACGGACGTCGATTCGACCTCCCGGTAGAGCGCCGAATGGAAGTGCTGGAAGTTCTCGTAGTGGGAGCGGTCGCGGGAGCGGGCCGAGTTGAGCATGACCGCGACCAGACCGGGGTGCGCGCGACCGACACGGCTGGTGGCCTGGATGTACTCGGCCGTCGTCTGCGGCTGCCCCATCACGGCCATGAGGCCGAGACGGTCCACGTCCACGCCCACGGCGATCATGTTGGTGGCCAGCAGGACGTCCACGGTGTCCTCGTCCGGCAGCTTCTTCTCGATGCCCTTGAGCCGGGTCGGGATCTCGCTGGCGTCGACACGGCTCGTCAGCTCCGAGTAGTTGGCCACCGATCGGACCTCGGACTGCTCACGGTCGGCGAGCAGCTCCAGGTAGGCCACCACGTCGTCCTGGACCTGAAGTTCGGCCGCCGAGAGCAGGCGAAGGCTGTTGAAGTAACCGACCAGGCTCCAGTAGGCGTCGCGCACCTCGTCCGCGGTCTCCGCCTGCTCGGCCCGGTGCAGCAGCGTGGCGTACGTCCGGATCAGCAGCGTGGACTGGCTCGTCCCGGGAGCCAGAAGGCCGACGTATCGACGACTGGCCTTGTTCTCGCGAGGTGTCTCCACGGCGAACCACGAGTCGCGGGCGTCCAGCCCGGCGGGCGGGAACTGCCGTACCTCGCGCGCGAACAGACGGAGGCCCTGATCGGCCGCGCGACGGATGGTCGCCGTGGAGGCGATCACCTTGGGACGACCGGTGAGGGCGTCCACGGCGGTCTCGTAGAGACCCGTGAGGGAGCCCAGCGGGCCGGAGATCAGATGGAGTTCGTCCTGGACGACGAGTTCGGGAGGAGGGGTGTCGTCGCCCTGTGTGTCGAGGTTGAACAGCGCGGATGTCTGCGGGCGCCACGGCATGGAGGCGAACTTGTCGACGGTGGCGATCACCAGCGTCGGCCGCGCGTCGTACACCGCCTCGTCGACCAGATGGACGGGCAGGCCGTCGGCGAAGTCACAGCCCGTTCCGGGACAGCGGACGTACATCCGCTTGGCGTCCTCGTCGACGTCATAGGCGCGGGCGTCGAGACGGGTTCCGCACCAGGGGCAGCTGTGCAGTTGGACGGGGTTCTCCTTGGCGAGGCGCTTGTCGAGGCTCCTGCGCAGCTCGCCGAGCTTCTCGTCGGCCTTGGCCAGCGTGTTGGGGGTGGCCGAACGTCCCACCCACATGCCGACGGAGAACTCCTCGTCGCCCAGCTCCGGCGTGCGGCGCCGCATCTGCTCCATGGCGCAGAGCAGGACAGCCGCGCGTTCGAACTGTTGGAGGGTGAGCAGCCGCAGTGTGTAGCGCATGAGGACGGTGACACCGCCGCCGTCCGCGCCCCTGCGGATGCGACGCAGGAACGACGTGAGGGCGATCAGCCCCAGGTAGGCCTCCGTCTTGCCACCACCGGTCGGGAACCACAGCAGGTCGGAGGTCTCGCGGTCGTGGTGATCGGGGTCGTGGATGCCGGCCAGGCACAGCAGCACGAACGCGATCTGGAAGGGACGCCAGCGGCCGGCGGTCGGGTCGGGGGAGCCGACGCGTCCGCCCTTGACCCATACGCTGCGGGCACGCTGGTCGGCCATGGCCCGGTTGGCGAGGCGGAACGCGCGCATCAGGTCGGGCTCGGTCCGCAGCAGGTCGATGCCTTCACGGATCCGGCCGAGCGCCTCACCGCAGGCCGCGACCTGCTCGCGCGCGGCCTTCTCGTGGCGGCCGCCCGTCAGCGCGTCCGCCTCGGCCGCCTTGCGGTCGATCCACCGCTCGTAGCCCGTGGCGAGTTCCTCCAGAGCGGTCAGGACGTCGGAGTCGGGCTTCTCCGCCAGTTCCAGCATGGACAACGCCCGGTCGTCGATCTCCGGGTTGGAGTCGGTGAGCAGTACCTCCACGGTCGGCACGAACTGGCTTCGCACCTCGGCGACGGCGGCCGGGACGGTGTCGGTCATGCCGATCGGCGGAGGAGCCCAGTCCCACTCCGCCGAGCAGCCGTGTCCTACGGAGAAGGTCGGAGCGTGGCGGTGCAGCAGCCGACTCGTGGCGATCTCCGGGTCGTGGGCGGAGTGCGGGGCGGGACGCTCGACGAACGCGGTGGAGCCGTCGGCGGCCCGTACCGTCAGACCGCACTGGAACAGGGAGAAGGCGTCCTGGAGATCCCACTTGCCGACCCTGTGTTCATTGACCAGGGTCACCGTCACCGTGACCGTGCCGGTGGCCGGGTCGCGCCGCCGGACGGTCACGCGCAGGGCGACCCCTTCGAGCAGGCTGTACCGCTCGTCACCGGCGGGCGTGGTGACGTCGATCTCCTGGTCCGGCAGCGCCAGTTCCCTGCGGCGCCAGTGCTCCTGCTGATCGGAGGTGGTGCGGGCCTCGGCACGGCGCGGTTCGACCGGGTCGCCGTCGGCGTCGGTGGGCTCGTAGACGGCGGCGCGCGCCGAGACCACGATCGTGTCGCTTATGGTCGGATCCACCGCGAAGGTCAGCCCCATGGAGGAGGGCCGGCGGTCCCCCGCCCTGCCGAGGTCCTGCGCGGTGCCGGACTCCTCGACGTCGTCGCGGGCGAGCAGCGGTGCTTCGTCGAGACCCTCCTGCTCGGCGGCCTCCTCCTTCTTCCGTTCCTCGGCACCCTCGTCCGCCGGGCGCGGGTACAGCACGCCGGTCAGGTAGCGGTCGATCGGGGCGTCCTGGGTGAGCACCTCGTCCCGGTCGTCCGGTCGGGCGTCCTCGGCGGGGCCGAGGAGTTCTCGGCGGAGCCCTGCCAGGAGCTCCTCGTCGCGGACCCGGTAGTGCTCGGAGTGTCGGCCTGCCGGCTGCGTCATGCGCCCTGCTCCTCGTCGTCGGCGCGTCGGAACCATCCGACGCCGGTGATCCTGGGGGCGATCCACATGCCCCGGTCCCCGAGGCCGGCGTTGGCCCCGGCCGCGGTGCTGCCCGTCACGGTCTCCAGGGTGTCGATCCGCGGGCCGCGGATCTCGTCGGGCCACCAGGGGTCCCAAGTCCTGTTCACCTTCTGCACCTGGAACAGCTCCTCGCGGAACCGTCGCGACGCCTCCCCGATCTCCCGCCCGTCGTGCAGCACGGCGTACGGCGGGCTCTGCGTCTCGCCCATCGGCAGGTCGTGGCGCTTGCGCAGTACCACGGACTCCCCGGGGGCCACCCGTTCCAGGAGGTACGCCTGGGTGGCGCCGGCATCGCCGTCGTGACCGGGCGGATCGTCCCGGCACACGTCGTCCGCCTCCACGACGACTCCGTACCGGTCGTACGAACGCCAGCCGCCGACGTAGCGTCGGCCGTCGCCCCGCTTTCCCGCTCGTCTGAACTGCGGGAGTTCGGGCGGCGCCACGTGGTACAGGTCCTGGCGGGCGCGCGTCATCGCCACGTACAGGGCGCGCGCCTCGGCGGGGAGGTCCAGCTCGTCCTTGTGGCGTGTGTGGAGTTCAGCGACGGTCGGCGGCGTCAGGACGATCACCCGGTCGAACTCCAGGCCTTTGGCACGGTGGACGGTCGAGACGACGATCCGGGCGGTCTCCGGGTCGGCCGCCTCGTCGGGGAACCTGCCTTCGGCGACCGCGCGGCGCAGCCGATCCAGGTCGAGCACGTTCCGCCCGGACCCGCGGGCCACCCGCCGCAGGGTGGTCCACAGAGCCGCCGCGTCGGGTTCGTAGGGCAGTGGGATCTCCGTGAGCAGAGCGCGGAACCGGTCCTCGGTGAGGCCGGTCGCCCCCGTACGGCGCAGCAGCTCGGCGACCCAGTACGGCACGGGACGCTCTTCGAGCGGACGTCTCAGCCGGTGCTCGACGCCGTGCGCGTGCAACAGCTCGGAGACCACGAGGGCCTCCCTGTTGTCGCGGGTGAGGACCACGCAGGTGTCGGAGCGGTCCCGCAGGCCGTCCAGGGTGAACTCGTCGGTGAGGTCGCCCATGTCGTTCGTCGGGTCCAGAAGGAGGTCGCGCAGTTCGTCGTAGAGCGATCCCGCCTCGTCCGGGTCGGTGAGCTGCTGGAGCAGCGGTCCGTGCGCCAGCGCCACCCGGGCCTCCGGTGTGGTCGCGCGGAAGTTCTCGGTGAGCCGCAGCTCCACCAGGTCGTCGGGGTAGGAGAAGCGCAGCCAGTCGAAGAACCGGCCGGTCTCGTCGGCGCGTTCGTCCGCGTCCGCGATCTGGAAGCCGTAGACGGACTGGGCCGCGTCCCCGACGACGGTGAAACCACAGCTGTCCTGGTACCGGTCGAGCAGCGTCTCCACCAGTTCGCGGCGGGCACCCAGCAGGTCCTGCACCTCGTCGATCACGACATGGGCGGGCGGCACGGCGTCGCCGATCTCCAGTGCCCCCTTCTCGACGGCGTCGGTCGCTGCGGCGATCCGCTCGTCGAAGCCGGTGGCCGTCCAGTCGCCGTCGGGGTGCACCCGGTGGAGCACGGCGTACGCCCAGGCGTCGAAGGTCTGGGCGCGCACCCGCCGGGCACGCTCCCCGTGCCGGGCGATCCGCTCGCGCAGCTCGCGGGCGGCGGCTCGGGAGAAGGTGAGCACCAGGATCTCGGCGGCCTCCAGCGCCTCCTCCGGGTCCTGGTGACCGCACAGCGCGTCGAGCCGGCGGACCAAGGTGTGCGTCTTGCCCGCACCGGCTCCCGCCGTGACCAGGACACGCGCGTCCCAGGGCTGATCGACCACGGCCCGCTGCTCGTCGGTGAGCGGGGGGCTGTCCAGGTAGACGTCGGTCACTTACGGCTCCAAAGATGTTCGAACTGGGTGAACGCGAGCTGGGTGTCGAAGTTGGCGATGTTGTCGGAGACGTTGAGGATGAGGCAGGTGTCCTTGCCGCCGTTCTTCGTGCCGCGCAGGCCCCGACCGATCATCTGCTGGTAGACGTTGGTGCTGTAGACGGGGCGGGCGACCACCACGACGCGGGTGGCGGGTGCGTCGAACCCCTGGGTGAGGACGCCGTAGTTGGTGAGGACTCGGACGCGCCCCGCGCGGAAGTCCTCGATGCGTCGGCGTCGGTCCTGCGTGCTGGTCGTCGAGTCCACGGCGGCCGCGGGCACTCCGCGATCGTTCAGCAGGGCGGCCAGGTAGTTGGCGTGGTCCACGGAGGTGGCGAAGAGCAGGGTCGGCCAGTTCTCGGGGAGCCCGGCCACCTCGTCGACGATGCGACGGCTGCGCGCGTGGTCCTCCGCGAGGCGCTGCTCGGCGGAGCGGGAGAGCATGGCCATGCGCTCGGCCTGCACCTTCTCGTCGCGGGTCAGCTCGATGCTGCCGCCCTCGAGGGTCCGGTGCTCCACCTGGGCGAGCATCCCCCAGTCCTGGAGGTCCCGGTACGGATCGCCGGAGGGGAAGACCCCTTCGTCGAGACGCCGCCGGCCGAAGCGGCCGGCCAGCCGGTTGGTCTCCTCCTCGTTGGTGTTGCGGTACGGGGTGGCGGTCAGACCGAGCAGGTGCCGACGGGTCTCGTACTGGGTGAGCCCCAACTTCCCCAGGATGTCGGTGTAGCGCGGGGAGATCGCCGTGTGGGCCTCGTCCACGATCACCAGGGAGGCCTCTCGCAGCCACTCGTACTGGTCGGTGCCCAAGCACCGCTCCAGCTTGGCGTCCGTGGCGACGACCAGGTGCGGGTGCCGCTCGACGTCCCCGACCTCGTTGCCGCTCCACAGTCGACTGATGGTGAGCGGCCGCTCGGCACCCACCTTGCCCCACACGAACTTCCAGCTCTGCACGGCCTGCTCGCACAGCTCCTCGGTCTGCGCGATCCAGAGCAGGGGTCCCCGCAGCTCGCCGACCCGCTTCACCCAGCGGATCACGGCCTCGGCGGTGACGCGCGTCTTGCCCGCGCCGGTGGGCAGCGACAGCATGGCGCGCTGCGGAGCCAGCCGGTCGAGCAGCGTGGTGATGTTGCGGACCAGGTCCTCCTGGTAGTCGTGGAGCCGGGGGAAGTCCCGCGGGCCGTCGATCGTCTCGAACGCGGGCGGCGACGGCGTCCGGGACCCGGCGAAGGTCACCGGCAGCCCGAGGCTGGACACGAAGGCGATGGCGGCCGACGAACCCCCGTATCCGACCGGTGCGTGCGGGAACCTGGCCTGGATGTCCCGGGCGTGGTGGTGGAGCACCCTGTCGCCGCGCGCGTTGAAGGCCATCTGCGCGATCCGGTGACCGGATGGCTCCTCGCCGGCCGTCCCCTCCAGCTCGGCTTCCATCAGCCCCTCGGGGAGTCCGGACCGCAGAGCCTCCGCACCGATCAGCAGCTCGATCTTGGTGACCACGTCCTCGGCCTCGCGTACGGCCTTCAGCGCGGCCTTCGTCGCGCTGTCCCGTGCCATCTGCTCCTGACGTTCCAGAACGTTCCGGCAGCCGGTCGGGCCCAGCCCGAGTTCCAGCTCACGGTCGATCAGACGGAGCATGGGTTCGGGCTCCAGGGGGACGCGGACCTTGACGGTGGTGCCCTGGCGCACCGCGTCCAGCGGGCGGGTCTTCGCGGCGTTCGGGGTCCGCGTCACCTCTTCCAGCTCCGTGCACCGCTGCACCACGGCGTTCCGGTTGCCGCTGCCGAGTCGCTGGCGGAGGGCGGGGTAGAGCTCCACGAGCGGGATCGGGTCGCCGTCCGGGACCTCGCGCGTCTCCCGGGTGATGGCCTCGGCGTAGCGCTTCATGCCCCACTTCTCGACCATCAGCTCGGCGTCCTCGGGGGTCGTCACGAGCAGGGCGGGAAGCTGTTCCGCGCGCAACGCCCGGTACTCGGTCGTGCCGACGGCGACGGTGATCTCGTCGTCGGGTCGAGTGCCCCACGTCTCGCCGATGCGGCAGCGGGTCAGCGCGTCCTCGGGGAAGTCCGCTCCGAACCGGGTCAGCATCACGTAGGTGTTGCCGACGAAGGCGTCGTCCTCGCTCCGGGTCACCTGCGAGAGAAGAGTCTCCCAGTGTGCGGCCGGGACCTCGTCGACCGTGACGGGCAGACGCAGCTTGCGCGCCTTCTCGGCGGAGAGGTCGGCGACCGGCAGCACGTCGCGGTAGGCGGCGAGCTGCGGGCCCACCGCTTCGCCCAGCGGCTTGACGCCCTGGGAGGTGGAGACCGTTCCGTACTTTCTGAGCATCCACCGGATCGGAGACATCACGGCCTGGCGGGTGCTCGACTGCGCGCCGATCTGGCGTGTCCAGTTGTCCACCACGGCCTCGTCCGGCAGCGCCTTCAGGAAGGCCGCTCGGGACTCCTCGGAGAGCGATCGGAAGAGGTGCAGCGGGCCACCGATCGCAGCTCCCTCCACCTTCATGCGGTTGAGGGCAGGGCGAGGAGCCCGCTGGTCCAGGCTTCGCAGATGGGCCGCGTGGACGGCTTCCCGGTACTCCTCGAACCAGTTCTCGCCCTCGGGACGCACCGACGCCGACGGCCTCTCCCGCAGACCGATCTCCCGGAAGAAGGCGAGGTCGTCGGAGTGGAAGCCCATGTCGACGGCGATGGCCGGGTCGCGTCCCGCGTCGACCACCGCGCCCGGCAGCATGCAGTCGCGCACCGGGCGGAACTTGCCGTCCGCGGTCCGCACGCGCAGGGTCACGCCGACGTCCGGCACGTGCCGGAGCACGGTGTGGGTCAGTCGGCGCCCGCCGGCCTGGCGGAAGAGATCCCAGAAGCGCTCCCATTCGGCGTTCCCGTAGCCGTCGAACCCCTGGTCGAGCACGCTGACGAACCGGCCCTCGACATCCGCCTCGCGGATGCCGAGCAGGTTGAGGGCCGAGGCGAGTCCCGTGTCCCGGGCGATCTCGCCGACCACGTACACCAGGGATTCCCGCAGACCGTCCTCTTCGGTACGGCGGAACACCTGCCCGGGGACGGGAGGGACGAGGCCGTGCTCCTCCGTGAGTACGATCTTCGCCTTGCGGGCCTCGTCGGCGTACGGTGACCGGGTCTCGACCATGTCGGCGAGGATGCGGATCGCGGTCGAGGACGCCTCGGCGGTGCCGCATGCGACTAGGGCCTCCAGCCAAGCGCGCACATCGGACCGCTTGTGTCCGGCCGCGTTGAGGATGTGCTCGACCTTGCCCGAACGCAGCGCGTCGGCTTCGGCGTTGGGGTGCAGCCAGTCCGAAGGGCGGCCGGGCGTCTCGTGCCACATCCGCAGCCAGCCGGCGTGCCGGTCCTTGTCGAGACGCGGCGGGACGCGCAGCTCGGTGGGGACGCGGAGCACGCCGTCCTGGTCGGGGAGCGACGGGCGGACGGCCGTCCGTTCCCAGATCTCCCGGGTCAGGAACTCATCCGCCCAGCTGATCGCCTCCTTCACCCGGCCGGGCAGCAGCGGGAGGTACGCGGCGGGGTCCTCCGCGGGGGCCAGGCCGGGCAGGGAGTCGACCACCAGCGACGCCGAGACCTTGACCATCTCCTCGTTGAACGCGGAGGAGTCGAGCAGGTTCTGACGGTCCTCATTGGTCTTC
Source organism: Streptomyces sp. NPDC088812 (assembly GCF_044750285.1). Classification (NCBI taxonomy): domain Bacteria; kingdom Bacillati; phylum Actinomycetota; class Actinomycetes; order Kitasatosporales; family Streptomycetaceae; genus Streptomyces; species Streptomyces sp. NPDC088812. The sequence continues at coordinate 173,544 of NZ_JBIVJP010000003.1, forward strand.
CAGGCACCGTTGAGAATGCCGCTCAGGGACATCTCGTACTTGGTGGGAAAGAAGGACCAGAAGCGGCCACGCCCCCGCGACTGCGGGCTGACGTGGAGGCCGGTCTTCTCGTCCTTCTCCAGTGCGGGAACCGCCCAGGCGAGGTCCAGGGCGAGACGGTCGTGCAGTTCGCCGGCGTCGGCCCGGGCCGCGGGACCCGGCTCGTGCGTGGTGGAGAAGACCCGCCAGCGGGCGCTGACGGTCGGCCTCCCCGTCCGCTCCTCCACCACGGTGTGCAGATTCCCGGCGCGCTCGGTGGTCAGCACGCGACGGACGGCCGGGTGGGGCCGGCGGTCCTCCAGGACGACCTTCGCCACGTGCGGGGAGAGCAGCTGGAATCCGAGCGGGAACTCCTCGCGGGCCGACCCGGCGGTCGTCCGTCCGCCATGCATGTCCAGCGCCAACTTGCCGGCGGCGCCGGGGAGCAGAGGCAGGCGGACGACGGTGGTGGCCCAGTCGAGCAGCTCGTCGAGGACGGGGTCTTCGGCGCGCTCCGCTGCCTCGTCGAGGGGACGGGCCATCCGCAGCACCGGTGCGTCGAACCGCTCGCCGAGGTGCTCCAGGACGTTGGGGACCGAGCGGATCTTCTCCAGTGCCCATTCGCGGTCGAATCCGAAGGCGCCGGTTCTGCTGAAGAACTGCGGGGTGTCCGTGACGACCAGGACGGATTTCACGCCCACGCCGAATCGGCCGATCTGGCCACCCCGCTTGCGTGACAGGCTCATGCGAAGAATGGTTTCCGCACCCATGGGAGTGACCGGGGATCCCTCGTTCGCGCAGTAGAGGTGGGTCTCCGTGAGAACGACGTGGACACTTCCTCCGGGCTCGTTCGCGATCTCGTCCGCCGCGTTCTGCACGAGTTCGAAGAGCTGGCGGTCGCCGTATCCTCCCTGTGTGATGCGACGCTCTCCGTTGGCGTGCTCGGGAATGAGGCCGGGGTCGACCTCGTACGTCTGCAGGACGCGAGAGGACTGTTCGACGACGGTGCGGATGACCGACGATGAGAAATCGGACATTGCTTCTTCACGGCTCCTGCGATAGATGGCTTGACGGACACGTACGAGAGGGTCGGGCGTGGGGCGGTCCGAGCCGGTGCAACGGCGCAAATGCGGGGCGGCGACTCCGTGGCCTCGCTGATCGCGCGCAGAGGGACATCGGCCCTCGCGGGTCAGTCGTCGTGGAGGTCGGTGGGTCCGGAACGGTGGTCGATGAGCTCGTAGAATTCCTCGGCCGTCATGCCGAAAGAGTCGAGAATCTGCTTCCTGTCCATCTCGGATCTGGCTAAGCCGAGCTCTAAGTGAACGGAGTTGATCTCACGCATCGAATGAGGGGCGCAGTGATGCGGAGATCCCGGCTCCCCGGGAGGGTCTTCCATGGATTTCGAGTCCTTCGGTCCTTGTCGAGGATCCCCGCATCGCGAGCACGTTCGGGGTCGCGAGAATGCAGGAGGGCGCAACTCACCCGTTGTCACACGAGAGTTCCCGAGTGAGGCGGACACTTTCCGCTGCCGTGATCCTAGGGTGCTTCACCCGTTCGGTCTACCCGTAATTCGACTACGACTTAACGGAGTTGACCTTTCCGCTTTGCGGCGCTGGTTCGCGTTCGAGAAGTGCACCTCGCTCCCGGCTCGCAGTCGGTGCGACGAATGTGAGCGAAGCTCTCTGATCGGATGTAACTGATCAAACGGGATGGATGGATGTGGGCGGGCTCGATACGGTTGCGTCAAGCGTCAGTTGACGTGTGTCGCTGTGTCAAATTAGCCTGTCCATGACCGTGGCACAACGACATACGTCAGAGAGTGGGAGGCCCTGTGGAGGCCGGTGAGGACTTCGGGCCCTGGCTGTCCCGTCAGCTCAGACTGGCAGGCAAGACACAGGCGGAGTTGGCCGACGAGCTGGGGCTGACCAGAGCCGCGGTCTCTGCGTGGATCACCAGACGCTCCGTACCGCGGCCGACCGTCATGGGGGAGATCGCCAAGGCGCTCGGCACGGATCTGGGCACCGTGCACACCCGGACCACCGATACCCAGGCCGGCCTCCCGGTCACCTGGTACCACCGGCCCGGGTACCAGGACGGAGGGCGTGACGGCGGCAACGCCGCGGCCTTCGCCTTCGACGCGGACGTCCAGGTCCTCGCGCGCGAGACCTGCCAGAACAGCCTGGACGAGAGGCTCGTGGAGAACGGGCGTCCTGTCCGGGTGCGCTACACCATCCACGAACTCACCGGCGAGAAGCTGGAGGCGTTCCGCGCCGCCGTGCTGTGGGACGAACTCCAGCCCCACTACTCCGCGGTCTCCGAGTCCGCCGCCGACCAGAAGGTCGGCCGTGTCGTCGACGCCGGTGTACGCGACATGTTCGAGAAGGGGCGTCTGATCCTCCTCCGGGTCGACGACTACAACGCCTCCGGCCTCACCGGCGACGACTACGGCGACGGCAAGTTCGCGGCCGTCGTCCGCAGGCAGTTGGAGAGCCTCAAGTCGGGGCGTGGCGCGGGCGGTTCCTACGGCCTCGGCAAGGCCACGCTCTGGGCCACCAGCGCGCTGGGCATGGTGCTCATCAACTCCACGCTCTCCGTCCCGCACGAGGGGCGCACCGAGCGCCGCGTCATCGGACGGCTGGAACTGCCGTGGCGCTCCGTCGACGCCACCCCGTACGCGGGCCCCGCCTGGCTGGGCCGCCCCGACCCCGAGTCGCACAACGCGGAGGTGGTCCGCTCCTGGTGGGCCGACGAGGAGACGGTCGAGCGCCTCTATCTCACCCGCGACAACGACGAGCCGGGCACGTCCTTTCTCATCGTCGGTGCCCATGACGTGGCGAGTCTCGAACAGGGGAGAACGGAAGCGGACGACGAGGAGGAGGGCGCGGACGCCGGAATCCGCGACATCCGCGTCATGCACCGACGTCTGGTCGAGGCGCTGGGCCGGGACTTCTGGGCGGCCATGACCGGAGGCGGCAGCAGACTTCCGCTGTTGGAGACCTCGGTGCGCACGTACCGCAACGGCGAGCCCGTCGTGGAGGAGGAGACGGTCGACCCCATCGACACCCAGCCCTCGCGCAGCCGGGCGCTGCGCGCGTTCTACGAAGGGACGACCGTGGACCGGCTCACCGAGGCCGGCCAGGTGGCCCTCCGCACCGTCCCGCTGCGCCTCCCCCTGTCCGGCGGGCGCCCGGGCACCCTCGGCACGCACCCGGGAGTACTCCTGGTCACTGAGGCCGAGGACAAGGACGGGGTGCCGAACCAGGTCCACTCCCTGCGTGGTAACCGGATGACCATCAAGAAGTCCACCGTCCACGGTCTGCCCCTGGGCGTCACCCAGTTCCAGGCCGTGCTCCTGGTGGGCCACGCGGCGGGGGAGTCGGCTCCCTTCGCGGGGGAGGCAGAGGAGTTCCTGCGCGCCGCGGAACCACCCGAGCACGACCGCTGGGGGCAGACGGAGGAGCTGACCCTCCGCTGGTCCCACAGCGCCCACAACCGGATCTCCCGACTCACCACCGAGGTCAACGCGGCCGTCAAGGAGCTGGTGGTCCGGCCGAGGCGCCCCGGCGCCGAGGACAGCGCCAAGCTGCGCAAGAAGCTCACCGTCCCGCGCAGGACCGCCGCGTCCAAGCGCGGAACCGGGCCGGCCGTGCCGGAACTGGTCGAGCTGGACGCCGAGATCGGAGAGAACAGGGAGTGGCGGATCACCGCGGAGGTGAAGCTTCCGCGCGCCGACGAACTGCCCGCGATGACCCCTGTGGTCCTCCTCGACGTCCGCTCGGGCGGCAGGCCCAGACTCGACTGGGCCGAACTCGTCGCCGTGGAGGGCTGTGAGGTGGAGGGCGGCGTGCTGCACTTCGCGCAAGGCGCTCGCAAGGCGGTGTTCCGCGGGGCCACCGACCCCACCAGTCATCCGGTCCGCACCGAACTCACGCGACTCGCGCTCGAACTCCGTGTCGGTTCAGGGGAGTGAGGCATGAAGTTCTACCCGTACAAGCGACTCAACCGCCCGGTCGGCCTGAGGGTGACCTCGGTCTCGCTCAGACTGCCCGACCGCACCCGTGATCATTTGGACACCTCTGCGTTCTCGACGCCGCAGAGGACCGTCGCCCTGGGCGTGGCGCAGCACGAGGACTGGCTGTCCGCCAGGATCGGCCTGTCCGCCACTCTGCCCCCCGGCGCCACCGACCCCGACGCCCCGTGGAGCGATCTGCGGGTTCTCGCGGTGCTCACCGACGGCGACACCAATGTCCGCACCACGGCCGAACTCCGCCGGGACGCTCCGGACAGCAAGGAGTGGTCAGGCGCGATCGAGGTGCGCCGCGACGACCACGTCGGCCGTGCCGATCTGGCGGTCCACGCGGTCGCCACCGTGGACGGAGTGCAGGGCCGGGCGATCACCGAGACCGACACCGACTGGACGATCGACACGACCGCCGAGGAACCGCTCGGCGGACTGCGCCTCGAGGTGAAGCAGACGAGTTTCACCAAGAGCGCGCGGGAATGGCTGCGTCCCTACGCGGACGCCCCCTGGGTCGTCGACGCCTCGGGCCGGCTCCCGCTGGTGATGGTCAACACCGACGTCGAGGGGTTCGCCGACCTTCTCGGTGGTGAGACCGGCGGGATGGAGAACAAGGTCCACGAGCTGCTGCTCTCACAGATGGCCACCGACGTGTGGACAGCGGTCTTCCACAGCGCGGTCGGTGATCTGGAGGTCGAGCCCGACGGCTCACCCGTCTTCCCCACCGACTGGAGGGGGGAGGTGCTGCGGGAGATGCTCCCCGACGTGGTGCCCGGCCTCCGTGCCGAGGACTCGCTGCGTCAGGTTCACCGGCGCCGGACCGGCGACGCGGGATGGGTGGAACTCCAGACCCGCGTTCACTACGCCGCCGTACGTCGTGCCGGTGCGCGCCAGTCGCTCGCCAACGTCCTGCGCGCACTTCAGCAGACCAACCGAGAGGACCGGCCGTGATCGAGCAGCCGCACCACCGTCCCGAGCGACTCGGTCTGCTCTCCGCTACGGCCGCCGACTCCTTCCTCACCGACGATCTGCTCCGGGGGATCCAGGGGCACGGGGGTGTTGACCTGGCGAAGGTCGTCGAGCCCCTTCCGGAGGAGGACGCCCGCTGGCGGGCGGAACCCCTTCGGGAACTGATCGACGACGCGTTGCACCAGTTCAAGGAGAACCGGACGGAGGCCGACGCCTGGTTGGCCCCCCGTCTGCACGCGGCCCTCCGCCTGACCCGGAGGGAAGCCGCCGACCGGCGGATCTGGAACCACCTCGCGCTCGGTGTCGCCCCGGACTACGTGGTGTGGCGGCATCTCTCCGCGCCTTCGGCGAAGACTCCCGAGCCTCGTGTCGACCCGGCCCGATTCAAGGGAGCCCCTGACAGACAGTGCTTCTCACGTCTGTGGTGGGCGGCCGAACTGTTCCGCAACGGCGGGGACTACGCCCCGGTGGTGGTCGCTTGCTCCAATCAGGATCTGATCCACACCGTGATGCGGTCGGACCTGGTCGACCACCGTCCCACGGCCCAGGCGTTGGTCCGTGTCCTCCAGAGCGGCATCGCCACCACCGGTCGCGAGATCAACGGCCTCATGGCCGCGATCAACACGGCCGGAGCCACCCTGGTCTACGACACGCTGGCCGCGGACGAGACGCGGGACCCGGAAGATCTGCGCCGGTGGATCGAGGAGGCCGAGACCGCGCCTCCCGTGCCCCGCCACGATTTGCCGACCGGGCCGGAGGAGGAGCCCGTGCCCGAGGCGTCCGTGGAGACGCTGACCAAGTATTTCGCCGACCTCTTCGAAACGGCGCCGGTCCGAGGACGGGCGCCGCAGGGATGAGCCGGAGGGGTCACCCGCCGGTGAGGGGGTGCCCCTTCAGGTCGTCCCGCCGGCGAATCCTCACCGGCTCGCTCGGGGGACACCAGTTCTCCAGGTCCGCCACGGCCTGCGCCGTTCTGGCACGGGCCTCCTTGTCGCTCAGCTCCGGTTCCAGCACATGCCGTAGTACGTGCAGCGCCAGCTGGGGCGGCACGGCATTGCCGATCTGCTGGGACCGGTCGCCGCCCCGCCAGGGGTAGGCGACGGGGAACGTCTGGAGCACCCCGGCCTCGGCGAGTTCAAAACGGCCGAACCGGGGGAGGTCCGTGTCCGTGCCCTTGTGCACGAGCCGGTTGCGGGACACCTTCCCGGTGACCGTCGAGGACGGGGCGTCGTGGTCACGGCGTCCGCGCGCGCTCGGGTCGCCGCCGGTCCCGTAGTTCGAGACGACGGTGAAGGCGGGGCGGTCCGGCAGGTCCAGGTCGGGCAGGTCCAGCTCCAGCGCGATGTCCCGAGCTTTCTTCAGGGCCGCCTCCATGGACACCCAGGAGCTCTTCGGCTCGTCCTCGCTCCTGCCGACGCTCTTGTCGTCGACGTCCCAGAGCAGCCCGTCCGTGCGGTCCGCACCCCCGGAGGCGGCGGGAGCACCACTCGGCCGGTAACGCTCGTGGGTCTCCTTCAGCGCCGGGATGTCCGTCGTCCCGAACCTGGCCATGAGCACGGCACGCCTGCGGGTCTGCGGGACGCCGAACGCCTCGGTGTGCATCATCTGCGTCCTGGTCCGGTAGCCGAGGGTGGTCAGCACCTTCTCGTACTCCTCCCACACCCGCATCACGGCAGGCACCTGCTCCAGCACGACGGCCTCGTAGGGCACCAGCCCCGGGCGTCGGCTCCGTTCGATCACCCACCACAACGGTTGGAGGACGAGCCCTGTCCGTTCGTCGCCCAGTTCCTCCAACCTGATCCGGTGCGCGTCGAGGGACTTCTCCAGGGAGGCGAGGCCGTCGAAAAGGTCCTTGAGGTCGGCGTCCCGGCGGGCGAGGCCGAGCGGTGCCTCCAGCGTCTTCAGGGCGAGCTTGATCTCCTCACTCGAGCAGCCGTGGTCGGCGAGGTTTTTCCCGGCCGCCTTGCGGGTGGCCGAGCGGACCGCTTCGACCTCACGTTTCGCGGCTTTGACCGTCTCCGCCTCGGCGGCCTTGTGCCGCAGTTCCTCGGAGATCCCGCGCCAGGTCCGGAAGACCTCACGCCAAGGCGTCGACTCGGACCGAACGGCCTCGTGCAGCCGCGCTATGTACTTCAGTACGTCGTCCAGGGCCCTGCGGCCGGCACCGTGTCCGGCGACCGTGAACGTCTGGCAGGGCGGCCCACCCGTCAACACCTGGGCGTGAGGAAAGTGGGCGGCGCGGTATTCCCTCACATCACCGGCGAACGTGTCCATCCCCGCTGCCGCACGGGTCTTACAGGCGTTGTCGTCCCATTCGATGCCGGTGACCCGGTGACCGAGGACCTCCGCCGCCACATCCAGCCCTCCGGGACCCGCGAAAAGGTCCACGATGCGAAAAACCGCAGGTGAGGAGGGTGTGTGCGTGACGTGGCTCATGGGCTTGAAGTGTAGCCGGCGATCGGCGCCCGCATTGCCGCCCTGCCTACGCACGGGCGGGCGCCCGCAGGGCGCCGGCGATGGCCTGACCCAGTGCTCTGCCGACCGGCGGAGGGGTGGCGTGACCGATCTGTCGGTAGCGGGCCGTCTTCCGGCCCGTGATCCGCCACTCCGGAGGGAAGGACTGCAGCACGGCCGCCTGGTCCACCGTGATCTTCAGCATCTGGGCCATGTCGTCCGAGCGCGGCCATGAGTAGTCCGGCCCCGGCACCTCGTCTGCGAACGCTCCGCCGTTCACCCCCATCCGGGCCCAGGCCCTCTTCGTTCCGCTCGGGCCGAGGTCCGGGCCGCCCCGGTTGTCCGATCCGCCGACCAGGGTCGGGGCCACGGCCCGTGCCTGGTCCGCCCAGGCGTCCGCCTCGGCCCAGCCCCGCGCGCCCATCGAGTGCCGCAGCGCCCGACCGACCGAGACGTGCTCGCGTACGGTCGGCGCCGGTGGGACGAAGGCGTGGAACCACGGCTCCTTGAGTGCCACAAGGACGCCCTGCAACCGTTCCTGCGGGACGCCGAAGTCCGCCGCGTTCAGCACGAACCAGCGGAACCGGTAACCCAGGTGCGTCAGCTCCTCCTCGACGAACCTCCGGACCTCCGCGTACGCGGGCGAGTCGACGAGAGCCGGCAGGTTCTCGAGCAGGAGGGCGCGTGGCTGTACGGCGTGGACCAGGTAGATCGTGGCGGTGAGCAGTCGCAGCTCCGGTTCGCTGTCGGACCGCCCCACCGCGGCCGAGGACTTCACCCGGGGCAGGCCCGCCGAGAGCAGATCGACGTCCAGCGTCTCCGGGTGCTCCTCGGGGAGGAAGTCGATCAGGTCCTCGCAGACGACCTTCCACTGCGGCCGGTTGGCCAGCAGCGTCTCGCACGCCTGGCGCTTGTTGTCGAGCAGGAGCACCGGCGAGAAGCCCGCGCTCTCCAGCCCCGACGCCAGACCGCCGGCCCCCGCGCAGACGTCCACGAAACCCAGCCGCTCGGTCATACGATCCCCCTACTGCTGTCCTTCAGCGGTCCGACGACCGCCGTCCTCCCACTGCTACGCCCCGGACCCGTCTCTCCAGCTCCACCGCCGCCTGCACCGCGGCGGCGACCTCGTCGGGCGATACGTGCTCCCAGAACCGCAGGACGGTCCAGCCCTGGGTCGTGAGATGCTCCGTCGTCTCCCGATCACGGGCCATGTTCCGGTCCAGCTTGGCCCGCCACCACTCCCTGTTGGATTTGGGCTGTGTGGCGTGCTGAGGGCAGCCGTGCCAGAAACAGCCGTCTATGAGCACCGCCACCCTGGCCCGGGGGAACGCCACGTCGATCCGTCGCCGGGGCATGCCCGGCACGGGGTACTCCACGCGATAACGCAGCCCGGCCGCGTGCAGCAGCCGCCGCACGGCCAGTTCCACCCCGGTGTCCTTGCTCGCCTGCCTGCTCATGCGGGCCGACACCCCGGGAGAGGAAGGCATCATGGTGTTCACTGTCGTCGAGCCTCACGAACGGATGTCGTCACGGTCGATTATCGCCGCTTCCTCTCTGGTCGAGTCGATCGCGCGGAACCGCACCAGGGGGCGGTCGCCCCGAACTGTCGACGGAGGGGCGACGAAGGCGAAGGCCATCACGAGGTCACGTGGATCGACGGAACCGTCGGAGGCGAGTCTGGGGTCGGATTCCACCACGGGATAGAGCACGAGCGCACCCCGACGCGGACGGACGTTCTGCTCGACAGTCACGTTTCCGGCAAGACGAGTGGCACCCGCCACGCGCATCGCCGCCGCGACGTGCTTGGGATCACGGATCGCGCCGAAGAGAGGACCGCGGCGACGCCTGCGACGGGCCAGGGAGAAGGGGCCGTGCCCCAGAATGCGCGCCTCGTTCCGGCGGGTGGACGTCTGCATCGGAGCGATCACGCACCAGTCGTCGATCGTGCCGGATTCTCGCCCGGCATCCAGCAGGAACTCCAGGTGGGGCGAGAACTGCTCCGGGGCGGACCAGCGCAGGTCGCACAGCACCGTGAGCAGGTCCCTGTGCGACACCGTGCCCACCCGCGCGTCGTACTGCGGGCCGCCGTCCACGGAGAGCGGGACGGGGGCGTGCGACAGCGCTCCGAGGATCGGTGCCCAGCACTCCGTGTTGTGACGCAGGGCATCGGGGTCCTCGGGGTAGGCCGTGGGCTCCTCCCAGACACCCGGCGACCGCACCTCCACCAGCTCCGCATTGAACATCTTGTTCCGGGCCGACGGCTTCACCCACGGCAGATGCTGGGCCACCAGCGGCGGAATCTGCGCCGGGGTGACCTGCGGGCGGCCGTCGACCAGCGGTGCGTACCGGGCCAGTTCCTCGCGGAAGAGTTCCTCGTCGCGGCAGATGGCCTCGAAGGCCTCGTACAGGTCCACCGTCCTGGCGTTGCGGCCGCTTCCGAGAGTCTCCTCACGTCCTATGTAGAGGCGTACGAGATCCCGGTAACCCCGCCGGAAGCCGAACCAGCGGCCCATCTGCATCAGGGTGTCGGCCTGCTGCGTCGTGCGGCGGTAATACGTGATCGTCAGGCCCTCGACGGTGAAACCGCGGGAGAGCTTCGTTCCGCCCACCAGGATCTTCCAGACGTGCGGTGTCCGGTCGAAGTCGAGGTTCAGCTGGTCGAAGTAGCGGTCGGAGTCCCCGTTCACGACGATGACCGGCCGGCCTCCGGAGCCGATGCGCTGATGTGCGCCATACACGTAGGGGCGCAGTTCCTCGTACGTGTCAGGGGCGGGGAGGTCCGAGGCGCGCGCCTCGCTGACCGGAGCGAAGTCCGAAGCCCACAGCGCGGCAAGGCGTTCGTGGCCGGCTGCCGAGCGGTAACCCGCCTGATGCCACATGGAATTGATCCGCAGGGCGAGATCCGCGTGATCGTCCTTCCGTACCGACTGGTGAGCCAGCATCGTGTGATGCCGGAACGCGACTTCATCGACACCGTGTTCGGCCCGGTACAGCTTCAGCGCACCGGACAGGACGAACGCGTCCATGGCCTCTTGGAGACGGTCGTCCGCGGAGTTGTGGATGTCCCGGATGTGCGCCTTCTCCTGGGAGTTGGCGCAGGTGCGCTCGTCCCGCTCTGTTGCCAGGTCCAGATCGTGGAAGTCCTGGACGCCCATGTACCCGGACGGACGGGGAAGCGAGATCAAGAAGTCGCTGGGGAAGATGTCCTCGTCGTCACCGGGATCGATGAAGACGTTGGCGAAGGGAGTGGCTGTGTAGCCGACGTACTGCGCTCGTGGAAGCAGCTTGAGGAGCTGGGAGAGCAGACCGTTGATCGCTGTGCGTTCCGTCCTGCCCTGCTCCCACTTCCTGGGGTCCAGGGTGTTCACGGACGCCTGGTCGGACTCGTCGTCGATGATCAGGGTCGGCAGTTCACCGAGCAGTCCGTGGATCTGCTTGAGGTCCTTGACGAGTTTGGTCAGAACGGACTTGTTCTTCTTCACCACCAGGACGCGGGCGGCCGCGCGGTGGAGGTTCGCCGGATCATGCAGGGGGCGGGTCGGCTCTCGCTTCTCGAACTCGAGGGCCCGGATGCCTTGCGCGAGGCTCCTGTAGTCGTTGTCGCGAGTCGTCAGACGCTCGATGTCGAACGCACCGAGCACGGACGGGCGTGCACCGTGCCGGACGAACTCGTCCCAGTCCTCGTCGTCACCTACGTAGTCCACGCCCACGAGGGAGTCGAGGTCCGTGATGTCCGCGCCTCGCAGGATGTTCTCCTGCCCGATCAGCTCCATGTCCAGGCGGCGCTGGGTCTGGGCGCGCAGCAGGTTGAGCGTGCCGCCGAGCACGATGACGAGGCGGTAGCCGGCGTCGATCGCCTTGGCGGTGACGCCGGTGAAGTTGGCTGTCTTGCCCGACTGCACGTAACCGACGACCAGACCCTTCGCCTGTCGAGCCGCCGGCTGTTCCGGGTCGGTGAGGCGTTCGACCACGGCCTGGCTTGCCTCGTCGAGGCTCGCGATCGCGGCATCCGACCAGCCCTTGGCACGGAGCTTCTGCTCGTACGAGGTCCAGTAGAAGGAACGGGCGGCGGCTCGCTCCGGGGTGTACCAAGGGGTGAAATCACGTGTGATCACCGTGGGGCCCGGCATCTTTGCCACCGGCACGGCGTCATCCAGCGTCTTCCGCAGGTCGGCGCCGAACCGCAGGCGGTCGTACACGGCTGCGCGCCGTTCGTCGGTGCGGGCTGGGACACCGAGCGCCCATTGCGGGTCTTCGGCGAAGTCCCAGGCGGTGAGGTGACGGCTCCACAGGGCTCTGAGGGCCTCGTCGCCGTCGACGAGGTACGAGTGAAACAGCTCCTCGCTCAGGTCGGAGTCCGGATAGTCCTCGTCGGCCGCGAGGGCGGCCCACCGCGCGAAGTGCTGCGGGGCGTTCAGCATGCCTGCCAGTGCGTGGGTGTGAATCTCGAGGAGCACGTCGGCCGGGGTGTCGCTCATGTGGGGAAGTCCTCAGTCCGCATCAGAGGTGAGACAGGTATGGCTGCGTCGCTGGTCTCAGGAGACTTCCTGCGCACGCCGCGTGCGCTGCGCGTCCACCGAGGCCAGGAGAATGGTGTTCCAGTAGTCCAGCCGGTCCTGGCGACTGCGCTCCCAGCGCCCGAGCCCGAAGCAGTCCTCGAGCAGCAGGTAGAGCAAGGTCTTCGTGACCGGGGCGTCGTTCGCGCCGCCGCGCCGGCCGTCGTTGAAGTCCTCCCGGTAGGCCTTGTTGAGGACGATGCCGTTGTTCTCGCGGTCCAGGCTGAAGAACTGGTCGGGGGGGAGCGCGCCCCAAGTGAAGCTGATCGGTTCCTCGCCCGGCTTCTCCGGCAGCTCTTCCTTGACGACTCGCTTGACCTTGGGGTCCAAGCCCTTGCCCGGGGGAGTGACGGGCTTGCGGACGATCTCGTTGCGCCTCGCACCGTCCCTGTAGGCGGTCTCGGCGTCCAGTAGGTAGCTCCGGAACGTGTGCCCCTGCGAGTCCACCGCCTTGTCGAGGCCGTCCGTGAAGGCCGGCGTGACGGTGACGTTCTCCTTCTTCACGTCGAGACTCAGGACGCTGTTCTCACCGGACGGAAGGTCGACCGCGACTCGGGCCAGAACATGGTGCCCCTCGGGGTTCCGCCAGCCGTTCCATCCTCCCGCCTGTACGAGGCGGTCGTTCCGGTAGAAGTAGAAGCCTTGCCTCTCCGTGAGCGAACCGATCTGGCGGAACCCCGCTTGCTTGGACTTGGCAGGCCAGATGTGGGCGGTCAGGCGAAGGTCTCCCAGACCCTCCACCGGTGCCCTGAATTCCCGGGGGTACCCGGCCTTGCCCGGCACCTTGTAGCCGAAGGGGTCCAGGGCTTCCACGGCGATGTGGTCCACTTCCTCGCCGATGCCGCGCTCTCCGCTGCCGACGTCCCAGACCGCTATGTCGAGCTTGAGACCGCCCTGCAAATACCTGTGGAGGTAGAGGCCGAGGTGGGTCTCGAGGCGGGAGATCGCCTTGGACAGGAACTGGTCGCTCTGGCCGCGCGCGACTGTCTCGAAGGCCCGCACACCGTCCCAGCGCACGACGGTTCCCTGCCACTCGATGATCCCGTCGTAACGGTCCACGAGATTCTGCGCGTACCGCGGGTCGACGGTGTCGCAGCGGAAGCTGTCCTCGATGCCCTCCGCGGTGAGGCGCCGCCCTGCGGCGCGACTCCGTCTGGTGCGGCTGACCACGGTGAGCGAGGAGGCGTGGGAAAGCGAAGCGGCCTTCAGGCCCGTGCCGTACATGCCGAGGGCACCCTCGCCGTAGTCGCGGCGGTGTCCCACCGTCATCGCGGCGTCCAGCCCTCGCTCGTCCATGCCCTTGCCGTTGTCGATGATCAACAGCGTGAGGATCCGGTCGGCGTCACGCAGGAAGTGCACGACGATTTTGTCGGCCTCGGCATCGATGGAGTTGTCGATGAGGTCGGCCACGGCCACCTCGAAACCGTAGCCCTGGTTGGTCAGAGCCCTGCCGTAACCCGCGTCCGGTGGCAGGTGCGTGCTGCCGGTCGTCGGGACGTCGTACTGCCAGCTGGTACCGGGCTCGTAGGGCATGCTTCCTCGAATGCACAGGGCAGGGACCGCTTCGTGAAATAGCAGCCCCTTACATACAACAAACGGAGAGTGTGACCGTACTGCAAAGGTGGGACATAGGGGGAGGTGGATGCTGAACGGGGCCGATAAGTCCCTTTTTTGTCAGCAGCTTTGGCCAGGGATGTTCCTCGGATATCCGGATCTGTGTCCATTCCTATCGGGGTGGTGCAGAGCCCTGGCGCAGACCCTGGGAACTGGTGGTGGCGCTGCCTCCAAGCGCGGATCGGGGCTGCATGACGGCGTCCGGGTCGGCCGTCCTCACACCACTGAACGACGCCTGCGTCCGCACCACGACCACCCGCCGAGGGTCCGCGGGGTCGTACCGGACGACCACCTCGTAGCCGACCCGCAGTACGTGCCGGTCCGCGTTCAGTGGCGCTCGTCGGTACGTCTGCTTCTGTGGGCCTGCCCGGTAACGAACCTGGGCGGGGTGCACCACGGTCCCCTCGCGTCGCGGGCCACGCACGACCTCGCCCTCCGCGCGGACTCCCCGGACGCCCAGTCGCCGCAGACCTTCGCGTCCCCGGAGAGCGCTCCGGGTGACGCGGAGGCCGTAGGCCAGCCAGCCCGCGGCGAAGAGCAAGGCGAACGTCAGCCACGGCTGGGTCATCGTCGCCCAGCCCGGGTGGCACGGTCAGCCGTACACCTGTGTACTGCCGTGACACCCCTCATAACCCCGCCCCGACCCGCACCAGCACCCCGCCCCCCTCTGCGGCGGCCAAGCCACCGCCCGCCCCCGCGCCGCCAGCGTCGTCGCGTACTGCGGCAGCAGCTCGGAGTCTTCCGGCGAAGTGCCCTCCGAGGCCGCGAAGGCCTCGTACGACGGCACCGTCCCCGTCACGATGCCCAGGTTCGCCGTGCCCGAAGCCGACAGTTCGCGCAGGGCGGCCTCTATCGTCGCGAGGTGTTCCTCGTGCGAGGGGTACTCCGTCGCGAGTGTCGGGTAGGCGGTCAGCAGCTCGGTCAGTTCGGTGGCCGGCCAGTGCAGGACGGCCACCGGGAAGGGGCGGGAGAGGGCCTCCCGGTACGTCCCGAGCTCCGCCCGCAGTCGCCAGATCTCCGCCTCCAGCTCCGCCGGGTTGTCCGAGCCGAGGGACCAGACCCGCTTCGGGTCGTGCAGTTCGTCCAGGGACACCGGCGAGGTGTGCAGCGCGTCCGCGAGGGTGTCCCACTCGTCGTGGCCGGCGCCCAGCATGCGCCGTACCCGGTGGCGGCCGAAGAGGAGGGGGTGGGTGGAGTAGGGGGGCTCCGCCACGTCCGTCAGCAGCAGGCGCACGCCCTCCGTGAACGTCTCCTGCGCCGCCTCCAGCTCGTCGTGGGACTCCAGGGCCTCCGCGACGATCACCCAGGACGCCGGGTCGCGGGGGGCCGTCGTGCGCAGGCCGTCGATGATCGCGCGGGCCTCCGCCTCGTGGCCGTACTCCCACAGGTTGGACGCCTTGAGGGCGCGGACCAGGTGCGGCTGCTCCAGGCCGTCCGCGGAGGACAGCAGACGGTCGTAGAGGGCGGTCGCGGCGGGGCGGTCGCCGGACAGCTCCAGGTGGGCCGCGGCCTGCAGCAGCAGGGCTTCGGCGTCCTCGGGGTACAGTCCGGCGGTCCGCTCCAGGCGTGCCGCTTCGGCGAGGTGGTCGACGTTCTCGGCGGGCGTGTCGGGGCGCATGCACGACACCGTACTGCCCGCCGGTGACAAAGGAGAGGCAGGTGCCGGCCGACGGCCGTGGGGGGCGGGAGGCCGCCGTGTGCACGGGCGTCGACGCGAGCACTCGATGCCGCGCACCCCTGCGCGGCCGGCCCGGCCTCGAACCGTCAGACCACCACCCCGTCCACCTGCACCGTCTGCACCGCCCCCGCCGCGAACGGCACGCTCACCGTCTTGCCGGAGAGGTACGTGTCCGAGTGGGCGGTGTAGAGGTCGCCGCCGCCCGCCGTCACCGTGTTCCAGCGGGGGACCAGGCCGCCCGAGCCACCGGTGACCGTGGAGAAACGGGACAGGTCGAAGGTCAGGGTCTGGGCCGACGTCGACGTGTTGGCGGCCACGACGACCAGGCGCCGCGCCGTGCGGTCGAGGGCGGCCACGGCGTAGGAGACGCCGGTGTCCAGGATGGTCATGCCGGGGCGGATGTGGCGGCTGAACTGGGCCATGACGTAGTACTTCGTCGTGACCGCGCCGGGCTGGAGCGTGGCCGCGTCGTACGCGATCATCGCCCAGTTCGTCGACGGGTCCATGACCTGCCAGTAGACCCAGGCCGTGGGGTGCAGCCAGCGGAAGTCGTAGAGCAGGTTGCTCGCCATGGTCAGGCCGGTGCCGTCGTTGTCGCCGGTCTCCGAGTTCCACAGGACCTTCTTCGCCGTCGTCACGACGTCCGTGTGGAGGAGGTCCCGGCGGCCGCCCGAGCCCTGGTAGCCGTGCACGTTGACCTGGTCCACCAGGGCCTTCGTGGACGAGGAGAAGGAGTTCCACGTCGTGCGCGCCAGGTCGTAGCTCGTCTCGTCCGACGCGGAGATCCGCACGTCGGTCAGGCCCCGCCCGTCCAGCTCGCTGCGCAGGTACGGCAGGACCGCGGCCTGGACGGTCGCGTCCATGTGGCAGCCCTCCTGGGTGCCGGCCGCCGTCCACCAGGACGACGACGGCTCGTTGAACGGGTCGACCGTCGCGAAGTCCACGCCCCAGTTGTCCCTGGCGTACAGGGCCACGGCGGCGAGGTGGGAGGCGTGCTGGCGGTAGTTCCAGGACTGGAGGTTGTTGCCGCCGTCCGCCGCGCCGGAGGGGTTGTGGTTCAGGCACATCCACCACATGGGGGAGTTGGCGAAGAGCTCCGTCGTCGCGCCCCGCTGCACCGCCTTCACCAGCATCGCGCGCTGGTCGGCGTCCGCCGTCCAGTCCCAGGCGGAGGAGGTGGGGTCCTCGTCGTTCCAGTCCTGCCAGTAGCCCTCGATCTGCTTGAAGCCGGGGATGTTGGCGGAGGCGACCATCGTCTCGCCGCCCACGCTGTTCCAGCTGCACGCGCCGAGGTTGTAGCGGGCGATGTTCAGGCCGAGGCCGGGCAGCGTCCTGCCGCCGTACGACACCGAGTTCGTCGTGAAGAAGAGGTCGGCGAAGTCGTTCCGGGCGCCGAAGACGTTGGCCCACCAGGCGAGGGAGGTGCCCCAGCCCTCCCACGTGCCGTACGTGGTGGACGGGGTGACGGCGATCGTCGCGTCGGCGTGGGCCGTGCCCGTCGCCAGGGCGCTTCCGAGGAGGGCTCCGCCCGTGGCGGCCAGCAGGGTTCTGCGTCGGATCATGACTTCTCCGCTTCACTCGGCGAGCGGGGCGGCCGTCCCGGCCGGCCCCCAACTCGTGTGGGAACATGAGGAGTTGGGCGCGCCACGAAGCATCGGGTGTCACGCGTGGTGTTGTCGAGGGTTCCGACAGCCCTTTCTCGAACCGGTGGAAGAAGGGAGGAGGCGGGAACCGTGCCGGTGGTTCCGGGCGTTCTCATGGGGCAGAGGGCAGGGACGGGCTGGAGAGGTGGAGGGGAGGGGGCGCCGGTGATCCGTGTGTGGTCCTCCGCCCTGCGCCCCGCCGTCCTTCTCTTCCTTCTCTTCTTCCTCCTCGACGTCGCCCTCCTCACCACCGGCGGTCTCACGGCCACCGTCGCGCTCGCCGCGACCGCCGCCGCCGGTGCCGCACTCGCCGTCTGCTGTCTCGCCGCGGCGCGCTGCGCTCCCGCCGTACCGCCCACCCGGGTCCGGACGGCCATACGGGACCGGGACCGGCGTACGGCCTTCCTGCCCCAGCGCGACCCCGACGCCTCCGGCCGGCCGCGGCCCAGGGCACCCGGGTCCGCCCTCCCGGCGACCGCCGCGTAGGGCACCCCGGTACGCCCCGGTTCACCCTTGTACACCCCGGCACTCTCCCGTGGGTGACCCGCACCGGTCGTCATGCCGCCAGTCCGTTCTCCTCCCGGCACGACGAGACCCCCGGAGGGCTCCTCACCCATGTCCGCACTCCTGTCCGCCTTCGTCCACCTCGTCGAGCGGTTCGCCGTCCTGCTCGAACCCCTCTTCCACGCGTCCGCGGCGGCCGCCGCGATCGTGCTGTTCACCGCACTCGTACGACTCCTCGTCCACCCCCTGTCCCGGGCCGCGGCGCGCGGTCAGCGGGCCCGGGCCGCGCTCCGGCCGCGCATCGCCGAACTGCGCAGGAAGCACGCGCGCGACCCGGAGCGGCTCCAGCGGGCGGTCCTGGACCTGCACGCCGGGGAACGGGTCTCGCCGCTGTCGGGCTGCCTGCCGAGCCTGCTCCAGGCGCCCGCGTTCCTCCTCCTCTACTACGTCTTCTCGCACGCGTCGGTGGGCGGCGAGACCAACGGACTGCTCACCCACCGGCTCCTCGACGCGCCCCTCGGCGACCGCTGGACCGACGCCCTGGCCGCCGACGGGGTGTTCGGCGGGGCGGGGCTGGTCTACCTGGGCCTGTTCGCCGTCGTCACGGCCGTCGCCGCCTTCGGCTACCGCATCGCGCGGCGGACGGCGGCCACGGACCCGGCGATGGCCGTCATCGACGACACGCCCGGCGCGGGCGCGGTCACCGCCGTCACCCGCCTCATGCCGTTCCTGCCCTTCCTCACCCTCGTCACCGTCGCCGTCGTGCCGCTGGCCGCCGCGCTGTACGTGGTCACCAGCGCGGCGTGGAGCGCCGTCGAGCGGGCGGCGCTGTATCACCGCTGACCCCGCCGACCCCGCCGACCCCGCCGACCCCAATGACCGACGAACAGGGACTCGGGATCCAGGACCCAGGACCCAGGGCCCAGGACCCAGGGCCCAGGATTTAGGACCCCGGACCCCGGACCCCGGGACGCCCGGACCGACAGTGACGGTCCAGTACGTGAACCAGGTATTGCGGAGTGGACCCCCAGCTTGGACGATCGACCAGTCATCCGATGGCTGCACCCGTCGGAGGGCGCCCCGCGAGCGAGGGAGATAGTGATCATGAAGCTGCTGCGAGTCGGTACGGAGGGGGCGGAGCGCCCCGCGCTGCTCGACGCCGAGGGAACCCTGCGGGACCTGACGGGTGTCGTGGACGACGTCGACGGCGCGCTGCTCGCCGACGACGCGGCGCTCGGCCGGGTCCGGGCCGCCGCCGAGTCGGGCGGGCTGCCCGCGCTGGACGCGACCGGACTGCGGATCGGGCCGCCGGTCGGCCGGATCGGCAAGGTCGTGTGCATCGGCCTGAACTACCACGACCACGCCCGCGAGACCGGGTCGCAGCCGCCCGCCGAGCCCGTCGTCTTCTTCAAGGCGGCGGACACCGTCGTCGGGCCGTACGACACCGTGCTCGTGCCCCGCGGGTCCACCCGGACCGACTGGGAGGTCGAACTGGCCGTCGTCGTCGGCCGTACCGCCCGCTACCTGGAGTCGGCCGAGGAGGGGCTCGCGCACGTCGGCGGCTACGCGGTCGCCCACGACGTCTCCGAGCGGGAGTTCCAGATGGACCGCGGCGGTACCTGGGACAAGGGCAAGAACTGCGAGACGTTCAACCCGCTGGGGCCGTGGTTGGTGACGGCGGACGAGGTGCCCGACCCGCAGGCGCTCTCCCTGCGGCTGTGGGTCAACGGCGAGCTGAAGCAGGACGGCACGACCGCCGAGCAGATCTTCCCGGTGGGCGAGGTCGTGCGGTACGTCAGCCAGTTCATGACCCTGTACCCCGGGGACGTCATCAACACCGGCACACCGGCGGGCGTGGCCTTCGGGCAGCCGGAGCCGAAGCCCTATCTGCGGGCCGGGGACGTGGTGGAGCTGGAGATCGCCGGACTGGGCCGGCAGCGCCAGGAACTGAAGGACGCGTAGGCGCTCCGCGGGGGGCGGGGGATGAGGGACGGGGGACGAGGGACGGGGGACTGCGGTGGGCGCACCGGCCGTGGGCCCGCGGGCCGTCGCGCGGCCGGTGCGGCCGGAGACGGCTGTGCACGGCCGGTGCCGCCGGTGGCGGCCGTCCGTGGCCGGTGCGGCCGGTCGCACCCACGCGGCGGGCCGCAAGCCGGGGGCGGGACAGTGCCCGCCCCCGCTACCGCCTTCGCCTCTGCCTCCGCCTCCGCTCCCGCCCCGCCCCCGAGGTGCGCTGCTCAGCCCTTGCTCAGGAAGTCCTCCAACGCCTCCACCACGAACCGGTGGTCCTCCAGCTGGGGCAGCCCGGACACGGTCACCGCGCCGATCACGCCGACGCCCTCGACGTTGATCGGGAACGAGCCGCCGTGGGCCGCGTAGGTGTCCGGGTCGAGGCGGGAGGACTCCTCGAAGGTCGTGCCCTTGGCGCGGAAGCGGGAGCCGACCAGGTAGGAGGAGACGCCGTAGCGCTCCACCACGCGCCGCTTGCGGGCGATCCAGGCGTCGTTGTCGGGGGCCGAACCGGGCAGGGCCGCATGGAAGAGCTGCTGGCCGGCGCGGTGGATGTCGATGGCGACCGGGGCCTGGCGCTCGCGGGCCAGCTCCACCAGGAGCGTGCCGAGCGCCCAGGCGTCGTCGTGGGTGAACTGCTTCAGGACCAGCCGCCGTTCCTGGGCCTGGAGCTCCTCCAGCGTCGGGGTGATCTCCGGGGTGAACCTCGGGGTGTTCTCGTGGGTCACAGCGTCACCGCCACTCCGTCTCGTGCCGAACGGCGGGCCGCCTCCAGTACGTCGAGGGCGGCGGCCGCCTCCAGGGCGGTCACCGGGTTGGGACCGCCGTCGGTCAGTGCCTCGGCCACCGCAGCGTAGTAGGCCGGGTAGTCGCCGGGCAGGGTCGGCACGGGACGTCCGCCGCCGGTCCGCGGGGAATCGCCGGCGCCGAGACGGCCCCACCGGCCCTCGGGTTCCGTCCCCCAGCCGGGGCCCGGGCGCAGGCCCTCGCGGAGCGCGGCCTCCTGCGGGTCCAGACCGTGCTTGACGTACCCGGCCTTGGAGCCCAGCACCCGGAAGCGCGGGCCGAGCAGGGCGGCCGTCGCCGAGACGTAGAGGTGGGACCTGACGCCGCCGGCGTGCGTGAGCGCGATGAAGGTGTCGTCGTCCGCCTCCGCGCCGGGGCGGCGGACGTCCGACTCGGCGAACACCTGCGTGACCGGGCCGAACAGGACCAGTGCCTGGTCGACGACATGGCTGCCGAGGTCGTACAGCAGACCTCCGATCTCTGCCGGGTCGCCGGACTCGCGCCAGCCGCCCTTCAGCTGCGGCCGCCAGCGCTCGAAGCGGGACTCGAAGCGGTACACGTCACCCAGCTCGCCGTCGGCGATCAGCCGGCGCAGGGTCAGGAAGTCGTTGTCCCAGCGGCGGTTCTGGAAGACGGAGAGCAGCAGGCCGCGCTTCTCGGCGAGGGCGGCCAGCTCCCGTGCCTCGGCGGCCGTGCCGGAGACCGGCTTGTCGACCACGACCGGGAGGCCGGCTTCCAGGGCGGCCGTGGCGAGCGGGACGTGTGTCCGGTTCGGGGACGCGATGACGACGAGGTCCAGTTCGCCGGCCCGGGCGAGGAGCTCGTCCGGGCCGGCGACGACACGTACGTCCGGGAACTCGACGCGGGCCTGCTCCTGCCGCTCCGGGTTCGAGGTGACCACCGTGTCGAGGGCGAGGCCCTCGGTGGCGGCGATCAGCGGGGCGTGGAAGACGGAGCCCGCGAGGCCGTAGCCGATCAGGCCGACGCGGAGGGGGGTACCAGTCATGCCCTCCACTTTCGCAACGCTGTTGCCAAAGTGCAAGCGCGGGGGAGAATGGAGGAGTGAACAGGACCAACGACGGCTCGGCGGGCGGGGCGGCACGCGGCACGGTGGTGGGCGCCAACCAGCTCGCGGTGCGCAGCCACAACACCGCGCTCGTGCTCGACCTGCTGCGCACGGCCGGTCCCGACGGCATCAGCCGGCTCGAACTGGCCGAGCGCACCGGGCTCACCCCGCAGGCCGTCAGCAAGATCACCGCCCGGCTCCGGGACGAGGGGCTCGCGACGGAGGCGGGCCGCCGCGCGTCCACGGGCGGGAAACCGCGCACGGTCCTGCGGCTCGTCCCCGGCGCCGGGCACGCGGTCGGCGTCCACCTCGACCGCGACGAACTGCGGCTCGTCCTCGTCCAGCTCGACGGGCGGGTGGTGGGGGAGCGGTGCGTACCGCTGGACCTGGGGGCGGGGGCGGAGGCCGTCGTGGGGGCGGTGGTGCGGGAGACCGAGGCGGTGGTGGACCAGGTGCTGGGGGGCGCCGGTGGGCATGCCGGTGCGCATACCGGCGCGAGGGGCACGGGTGCGGGTGCGGGCGCGCGGACGGATGTGGGTGCGGGTGCGGGTGCGGGTGCGGCCGCGGGTGGCGCGGGTGGGCGTTCCCGCGCGCTGCTCGGCGTGCTCGGCGTGGGGGTCGCCCTGCCGGGCCCCCTCGATCACGTCAACGGCGTCCTGCACCGCGTCACCGGTTACCCCGAGTGGGACGGCTTTCCCCTGCGGGACGCGCTCGCCTGGCGGCTCGGGGTACCGGTCGTCGTCGACAAGGACACCAACGCCGCCGCCCTCGGCCTCGCCGTCGGCGGCGAGGGCGGCTCCTTCGCCTACCTCCACCTCGGGACGGGGCTCGGCGCCGGTCTGGTGATCGGCGGGAGCGTGCACCGGGGGGCCCGCACCGGTGCCGGTGAGTTCGGCCACCAGGTCCTCCAGCTCGACGGGCCGCACTGCCCGTGCGGCAACCGCGGCTGCGTGGAGGCGCTGTGCCTCGCGGCCATCGCCCGGGGCGACACCGCCGAGGCGGCCCGCGTCCTCGGCACGGCCGCCGCCAATCTGGCCGGCCTGCTGGACATGGACCTGCTCCTGCTCGGCGGCCGTACGATCACGGCCTCCCCGGAACCCTTCCTGCGGGGCGTCACCAGCGTCCTCGCGGTCCGCGCCCACCGCGAGGGCGCCCCGAAGGACCGGGTCCCGGTACGCCTCGCCCCGGGCGGTGCCCGGGGGGTGGCGGAGGGCGCGGCCCAGTTGCTCCTGGGCCCCGTGTTCGGCCGGGCGGACGGCTGAGCCACCGGGACCCACCGACAGTCGCCCCACCGACACCCACTGACAGTCGCCCCACCGACACCCGCCGGCAGTCGCCCCACCGACACCCACCGACAGGCGCCCCACCGACACCCGCCGGCAGTCGCCGGAGGCCACCCCCCCCCGTCCGCGGTCTCCTCCATATGAATGGATTCGTACGGCCGTGCGGAGCGTCGTCCTTCCCTCTCCCGTCCCACCCGGCAGGCTCACGTGTTCATGCGACTGTGCACACCCGTCTCCCTCTGCCTCGCCGCGGCCGCCGCCCTCGGAGGTGCGCCGGCCCCCGCGCACGCGGAGGCCGGTCCCGGTTGTGCCGGCCCGGTCACCGGCGACTTCCCGCTGACCACCCGCCTCCACGGCGGCCCCGCCTCCTACCGGGCCGGCGGTGGATTCGGCACCTGGTACCTCGACCTCACCAACACCACCGGCCGCACCTGCACCGGCGTCCACCCGGTCGTCGTCCTCGTCGATGCCGAGCGCTCCCTGAAGCCGTCCCAGCCGCACCTGGAGTTCTACGCCGACGGCCGCCCCCACCCCGTCCACTTCGAGACGACCGACGAGGACGAACTCGTAGGAGCCCTCACCGACCGGCCCACCGCCGCCACCGGGTCGACCGCCTCCACCGCCTCCACCGGATCCGCCGCGTCGACCGCCTCCACCGGATTCACCGCGTCGACCGTCTCCACCGGATTCACCGCGTCGAACCGGTCGAGCGGATCCGCCGAGTGGTCCGGGTCGTCCGCGCCCGCCCCCTTCGCGGGCTTCACCGTCCCCCCGCACAAGACCCTCACGGTCAAGCTGCGCCTCGCCCTCACCTCGGACACCGTGCCCAACGAGGTCACCGTCAACGCGGCGGTCGTCCAGCGTCACGGAGACGACGGCGAGTGGATCGGGCAGTCGAACGACTACCGCTTCACCGTCGAGGCCGGTGGACGCGCCACCACCCGCGAAACCGCACACGGGACCGCTCCGGGGACCGGCACCGAATCCGCGCCGAAGACCGAGTCCGAGACCGAGTCCGAGACCGGGTCCGAGTCCGCGACCGACACCGACACCGACACCGCGACCGATCCCTCAGCCTCCGCCTCCGCCTCCACCCCCGCCCCGGCCACCGGCCTGCCGTATCTCGCCGAGGAGGCGAGGGAGATGGCCCGCACCGGCCTCGCCTCCCCGGCCGTCGTCCTCGCCGCCACCGCCGGTCTCCTGGCCGCGGGAGTCGCCCTGCTGCTCGCGCGCAGACGCCGCTGACCGCCGAACCCGGTGCAAACAGGCCATTCCCTCAAGATCGGCCTGTGATTAGGCTGGGGCCGCACGCAGCACCGCGTCGCGTACGGCACAGGAGATCCCGCACATGGCAGACCGCAAGCCCATCGAGTCGTGGCTCACCGACATGGACGGTGTGCTCATCCACGAGGGCGTCCCGATCCCCGGCGCCGACTCCTTCCTGAAGAAGCTGCGTGAGTCGGGCAAGCCGTTCCTCGTCCTGACCAACAACTCGATCTACACCCCGCGCGACCTGCACGCCCGACTGCGCCGCATGGGCCTGGACGTGCCGATCGAGAACATCTGGACCTCCGCGCTGGCCACCGCCAAGTTCCTCGACGACCAGCGGCCGAACGGCTCCGCGTACGTCCTCGGCGAGGCCGGTCTGACCACCGCGCTGCACGACATCGGCTACATCCTCACCGACCACGAGCCGGACTACGTCGTCCTGGGCGAGACCCGCACGTACTCCTTCGAGGCGATGACCAAGGCGGTCCGGCTGATCAACGGGGGCGCCCGTTTCATCTGCACCAACCCGGACGAGACCGGCCCCTCCACCGAGGGCCCGCTGCCCGCGACCGGCGCGGTGGCGGCCCTGATCACCAAGGCGACCGGCAAGACCCCCTACTTCGCGGGCAAGCCGAACCCCCTGATGATGCGCACCGGGCTGAACGCGATCGGCGCCCACTCGGAGAGCAGCGCGATGATCGGCGACCGCATGGACACCGACGTGCTGGCGGGCATCGAGGCCGGCATGCAGACGTTCCTCGTGCTCACCGGTCTGACCGGGCCCGAGCAGGTCGAGAACTTCCCGTACCGCCCGTCGCAGATCGTCGACTCGATCGCGGATCTCGTCGACCGGGTCTGACCGACCCGTTCGCCCGACCCGTTCGCCCGACCCGTTCACCCGACCCGTTCAGCCGACCCGTTCAGCCGACTCGTTCACCCGCGGAAACCTACCCGTTCGGAGTAGTGGCGCCCCGGTCCGAGATGCGGGGCGCCGAGCCGGGGAGGAATCTCCAGATAGCTGGAGGTTCACCATGCGCTCATTGAAAGCAACACTCTGTGCCGGTGCCGCGGCCGTCGCCGTGGCGCTCGTCCCGGCGGCGTACGCGGCGGACGGCGGAGGCGGGGGAGGCGGGGCGGGCGGGGCTGGCGAGGTCTCGGTGGCGCCGTCGACACCGTCCCCGGGTGCCGAGGTCTCACTACGGGTCAGCGGCTGCCGCGGGACGACGGCCACGGCCGCGTCGGACGCCTTCGTCTCGGACGCCCGCCTCGTCGGCACGGACGGCACCCTGAGCGGCGAGACCCGGGTCCGCTCCTCGCTCGCCCCGGGGTCCTACGCCGTCACGATCGTCTGCGCCGACTTCCGGATCACCGGCTCGATCCGGGTGGTGCCGGCGTCGGCGCGCCCCTCGGGGTACGCCTCGCCCGTCGCGCCGGTCCGCGCGGGCGGCGGTGGTGCCGCTCCGCTCGCCTCCGCCGAGAAGGCCCAGGTGGACGGTCCGGGCATCGCCCACACGGTCACCGGACTGGTCCTGGCGGGTGTCGCCGCCGTCGCCGTGGCGCTCCGGACGGTGCGCCGCCGCCCCGGGACGGACTGACTCCGTGACCGGACGCGAGCGCTCTTCCGGGCGCCTTCTGACCGGCGTGGCCTGGGCGCTGCTCCTGCTCGGGCTGTGGCTGTGGGGGCGCGAGGTGACCGACGTGCGTCCTGTGACGTCCGCGCCGACCACGGGTGACGTGGCGGCCGTGGGCCGGCCCGGCGACGCCCCGCTGCCGCCCGCCGCGAAACCGCTGGGGGCCGCGCTGCCGCAGCGCATCGACATCCCCGAACTGGGGGTGCAGGCGCCGGTGGTGGCCCGCGGACTGGACGTGAGGGGCGGGATCGACCCGCCGCCCTACGACCAGGCGGGCGTCGTCGGCTGGTACGGGGCCGGGGTGAAGCCCGGCGCGGCGGGCACCGCGCTGATGGTCGGGCACGTCGACACCGAGACCCGGCCCGCCGTCTTCTACAAGCTGAGCACCCTGGAGGCCGGCGAGACGATCCGCGTGGCCCGCGCCGACGGCAAGGTCGCCGAGTTCACCGTCGACGACGTCGAGGTCGTCCAGCGCGACCGCTTCGACGCCCGGCAGGCCTACGGCACCCGGGCCACGGGCCGCGCCGAACTGCGGCTGATCACCTGCGGCGGCACCTTCGACCGCGCGAGCGGCAGCTACTCGGCGAACGTGATCGTGTCGGCGTATCTGACCGGGACCGCGGTGTGATCCGCGGAACAGCAGAAAGCCCCTCGCTCACGCGAGGGGCTTTCCGGTCTGTGCGCCGCCAGGGACTCGAACCCCGGACCCGCTGATTAAGAGTCAGCTGCTCTAACCAACTGAGCTAGCGGCGCCTGCTGACATCGACAACTCTACAGGACGTCCCGGGGTGCTCCCGACCGCCGTCCGGCCGGGCCGGGTGGTCCGCGCCACCCCCGGGGAGGGGTCCGCGTACATCATTCGGACCGTCAGCTTGCGCGTCCGTACAACCAGTGGGAAAGACTGGCGAATGTGCACAGTCGCGGACATTTCCATCTGGAGTCTGAGGGGAATCGCATGGAGACGCCGGTGTTCGAGGAATTCGATCCCGCGAGCGACTGCGACTGCCCAGGGTGCGTCGACCGGCGGCGGGCGAGCCCGTGTTCCCTGCCCGTGGGGTTCGGCGGGCGTCCGGCCGCCCACCGTACCGTCGTCGTCGCGGCCGCGGCCACCGCGGCGCTCGGCGCCGGGCACGCCGTCCCGGCCGTGGCCGCCCCGCACGCGCCCGACCTGCCGGGCGTCCCCGCGGGCGACGAGCCCGGCAACCCCCAGGGCGGCAAGGAGCCGCTGTACGGCCAGGGCGGCCGACCGGCACCGTCCGCACAGGTCAGGGCACCCGAGATCGCCCGGGCGGACATCATCAAGCGGGCCAAGGCCTGGGTCACGGCGAAGGTGCCGTACAGCATGAGCGCCTACTGGTCCGACGGGTACCGGCAGGACTGCTCGGGCTTCGTGTCCATGGCCTGGAAGCTGCCGGGGAACGAGTGGACGGGCAGCCTGCACGAGTTCGCCACGCGCATCACCAAGGAGGAACTCCAGCCGGGCGACATGCTGCTCTTCCACAATCTGTCCCATCCGCAGAACGGCTCGCACGTCGTCCTCTTCGGCGGCTGGACGGACTACACGCACACGTCCTACATCGCCTACGAACAGACCCGCCCGAACGCCCGCCGCCTCGCCACCCCCTACGCCTACTGGTCGAACTCCGGCCGCTACGTCCCCTACCGCTACAAGAGCATCAAAGCGGCGGGAACGCAGACCGGCGGGGGTGCGACGGGTGCGTCGGGCGCGACGGGCGCGACGGGCGCGACAGGCGCGACGGGGAGCACGGGGAGCACGGGGGGCGGGAACGCCGTGCCGCCCGCCCCGGCCCCCGGCGCCGGCGCCACGGCGGCCCCGTACCCCGGACGCGCGTACTTCGGGCCGGGCGCCGAGAACCCGCACGTGACCCGGCTCGGCCGGCTCCTCGTCCAGCACGGCGCCGGGCGCTTCTACGCGTCGGGGCCCGGCCCGCGCTGGTCGGAGGCGGACCGGCGGGCCACCCAGGCGTTCCAGCAGGCCCAGGGATGGCGCGGCGCGCACGCCGACGGGCTGCCCGGCCCACGGACCTGGTCGCTGCTGATCACCGGCACGGGCCGGCCCGTCGCCCCGGCCCCCGGAACCGGGGACGGGGCACCCGCCGCTGCTCCGGCGCTGGGCGTCCCCGCCTACCCGGGCCGGGCCGTGTTCCGGCCCGGCGCCGACAACGTGTACGTCACCCAGCTGGGGAGGCAGCTGGTGAAGAAAGGGTTCGGCACGTACTACACGACGGGACCGGGGCCGCGCTGGGGCGAAGCGGACCGGCGGGGCGTCGAGGCCTTCCAGCGCACCCAGGGCTGGCGCGGCGGGGCGGCCGACGGCTACCCGGGGCCCGAGACCTGGCGGAGGTTGTTCTCGTAGCCCGGCCGCGGCCCCGGTGCCCGCCGGTCCGCGGCCCCGGTCCCGGCCCTCGGCCTCGGTTCCCGGTCCTCGGCCCTCGGCCTCGGTTCCCGGTCCTCGGCCCTCGGCCTCGGTTCCCGGTCCTCGGCCCTCGGCCTCGGTTCCCGGTCCTCGGTCCCCGGCCTCGGTTCCCGGTCCCCGGCCCCGGCCTCGGTTGCCGGTCCCCGGCTCGCAGTAACGGTTCTTTCACTGTCATGGCGTATCTGGCGCGGAGGCTGGAGGCACGCAATGAGCACGACCACTTCTCACACGCCCGAGCACGAGGGCCCGTCCCGGCCGCCCACGCGGCTCATCCAGAACGAGGCGACCACCGAGATCCCCGTCCACCTGCTGTTCCGGGACGAGCCCGAGCCGCGGCCGGTGCCGCTCGCGCCCGCCGTGGTGGGGAGCCGGACGGGCACGGGGGAGCAGCCGCGGCTGCGGCGGCCCGCGGCGGTGAAGTCCCGCCCGATGGCGGAGGTCGACCCCGCGCTGGTGGAGCGGCCCGCCCGGGTGCTGCCCGGCGCGGCGGGCGTGGCCGCCGGGCTGTGCGGGGCGGCGGGCTGTGTGGCCACCTCGTGGTGGGCCGGGATCCTGCCGCCGCTGGTGACGGAGGCGCTGCGCCTCCCCGCGTACTCCGGTGCCGGTCTCGGCCCCGCGCAGTGGGCGGCGTACGCGGGGGCGGGTGCCCTCGGGCTGTTCGGCCTCGGCGGGCTGGCCCGGGGCCGGACCGGGCACGCCTGGGTGCTCGACCTGTTCGGCCGCTACCGGGGGACGGTCCGGCGCACCGGGCTGCTGTGGGTCAACCCGCTGCTGCTGCGCCGCCGGGCGGACGTACGGCTGCGGCACTGGCGCAGCGAGCCGATGCCGGCGGCCGACGGCAACGGCATGGCGCTGCGGGTGGTGGCGCTGGTGGTGTGGCGGGTGCGGGACACGGCGCGGGCCACGCTCGGGGTGGAGGACCACGAGACGTACCTGCGCGAGTGCGTCGAGGCGGCCTTCGCCCGGATCCCGGTGGAGACGCCCGGCTCGGTGCGGTTCTCGGTCGAGGCGACGGGGGAGGCGCTGACCCGGCGGGTGGCGCGGGACGCGGGCGCGATCGGCCTGGAGGTGTACTCGGTGCAGCCGGTGCGCGTCGAGTACGCCCCGGAGGTCGCCCCCGCGATGCACCGCCGCCGGATCGCCGCGCTCGACGCCCAGCACCGGGCGACCGTGCTCACCTCGGTCGTGGACTCGGTGGAGGACACGGTGACCCGGCTGACCATGCGCGGGCTGGTGGAACTGGACGACTACGAGCGCAAGGCACTGGTGAAGGACCTGACCGTGGCGTTCTGCGCGGGACGCGGCGAGCAGTCGCCCTGACGGACCGTCGGACAAGTCCTCCGATCGGCACCCGATCGGTATGGACATGTTCAATGAACGGTCATAACCTCAAACTTGGTCTAGACCTGAACCCGCGGCGCGCCGAACCTCACCGAACTCCCCACGTTCTCCAGGAGCGGCAGCATGCGCAAAAAGACCAAGTGGTACGCCGCCGCGCTCGGGCTCACCACGGCGGGAGCCTTCGTGCTCTCCGCCGGTGGCGCGAGCGGCCACGGCTACACCGACCTCCCCGTCAGCCGGCAGAAGCTCTGCCAGAACGGCACCGTGACGGGCTGCGGCGCCATCCAGTGGGAGCCGCAGAGCGTCGAGGGCGCCAAGGGCTTCCCGGCCTCCGGGCCGGCCGACGGGCAGCTCTGTTCCGCCGGGAACAGCCGGTTCGCCCCGCTCGACTCGCCCACCCGGCCGGGCGGCGCCGCCTGGCCCACGACCCAGGTGACGGGCGGCCAGGACTACACGTTCCGGTGGCAGTTCACGGCGATGCACGCCACCACCGACTTCCGGTACTACCTCACCAAGCAGGGCTGGAACCAGGACCACGCCCTCGCCCGCTCGGACCTCGAGCTCACACCGTTCCTCACGGTGCCGTACAACGGCCAGCGCCCGCCGGCCACGCTCTCGCACACCGGTCGGCTGCCGTCGGGCCTGAGCGGTCACCACGTCGTCCTCGCGGTGTGGACGGTCGCGGACACGGGCAACGCGTTCCACGCCTGCTCGGACGTCACGTTCTGAGGGCCGGGAAACGCCGAAGGGCTCCTCGTTCCTCACGAGGAGCCCTTCACCGGTGCGCCGCCAGGGACTCGAACCCCGGACCCGCTGATTAAGAGTCAGCTGCTCTAACCAACTGAGCTAGCGGCGCATGACTCTCGCCCTCCGCCTCTCGGCGGCCGGCGACGAAGAAAATACTACCTGGTCCGCGGGGGTGGTCCCGACCCCCGGCCGGGACCACCCCCGCGGACCGCCCTGGCCGGGACCGCCCTGGCCGGGACCGCCCCGGCCGGGACCGCCTCAGCCGGGGGCCGCCCCGGCCGGGGTGCTAGATCGCCAGGGACAGCAGCACGGGTGTCGCGTTGCGGTTCAGGGTGTCGACGGCGTGGCGGAGCCGGTGGGCGTGTTCGAGGGGCAGGGAGAGCGCCAGGCAGCCGGCGGTGGTCCCGGCGGTGATCGGGACGGCCGCGCAGACCGTGCCCACGGCGTACTCCTGGAGGTCGAGGACCGGGACCGTGGGCGGCTGGGCCTCCAGACGGGAGAGGAGCAGCCTGTCGCTGGTGATGGTGTGCGAGGTGAGGCGGGCCATCTTGTGCCGGGAGAGGTGGTCGCGGCGGCCGTTGTGGTCGAGCTGGCCGAGCAGGCTCTTGCCGAGCGCGGTGGCGTGGGCGGAGGAGCGGAAGTCGACCCACTCGTTGACCGCGGGCGTGGCCGGGCTGTCGGCGTACTGGGTGATGGTGACCTCGCCGTCGACGTACCGGCTGATGTAGACGGCGGCGCCGACGGAGTCGCGCAGCCGGTCCAGGGTGTGCTGGAGCTTGTCGCGCAGGGCCTGCTCGCGCCGGTGCGCGGAGCCCAGGCGGGTCAGCGCGTCGCCCGTGACGTACGCGCCGTCGGAGGTCTGCTCGACGTATCCCTCGCGGCGCAGCAGCCGCAGGAGGGGGTGCAGCCGTGCCGTGCCGAAGCCGGTGCGGCGGGCGAGTTCGGTGTCGGTGACGCCGGTGGCGTGCCGGGCCACCGTCTCCAGGACGCGCAGGGCGTCCTGGGCCGAGTGGAGCGGAGTGGTCGGCTCGAGCCTCATGACGGGCCCCCTCGCGTTGACGTCCTGGGGTCGTGCGGCTGGGGCCGGGGGTCCGGGGGGTGTCCCCCGGGATGACACAGCAGCGCCACGGTCTTCCCCCTGCGGTCGCTTCTCTGGCCGTGGTCCGGACGGCGGACCACCTCCACGATAACGGCCGGGGGTGCGGTGGCGCGGGGTTGTCGGCGAGATTGCGCCGCCCGGTGACCCGCCGGTACGGCGCCCTGGCGCCCTGGCGCCCTGGCGCCCTGGCGCCCTGGCGCCCCGGCGCCCTGGCGCCCCGGCGCCCCGGCGCCCCGGCACCTCGGCACCTCGGCACCTCGGCTCCGGCACCTCGGCGCTCCGGCGCTCCGGCAGCTCGGCAGCTCGGCACCTCGGCACCTCGGCGCCCCGGCACCTCGGCGCCCCGGCACCTCGGCGCCCCGGCACCTCGGCGCCCCGGCACCCCGGGGCGCCGCCGCCCGCCGCCGGGCCGGGACCTGGTCCCAGCGCATGGTCACGGGAGGAGCCTCAGCGCATGGTCACGGGAGGAGGCCTCAGCGCGTGGTCACAGCACCGCGCCGAGGAACTCCCGGGTCCGTTCCTGCTCGGGGTCGCTGAAGATCTTCTCCGGTGGGCCGGACTCGATGACCCGGCCGGAGTCGAACATCAGGACCTGGTCGGAGATGTCCCGGGCGAAGTTCATCTCGTGCGTCACGCAGAGCATGGTGATGTCGGTGGTGCGGGCGATGTCCCGCAGGACGTCGAGGACGCCCGCGACCAGCTCGGGGTCGAGCGCCGACGTCACCTCGTCGAGCAGCAGCACCTGGGGCCGCATCGCCAGGGCGCGGGCGATCGCCACCCGCTGCTGCTGGCCGCCGGAGAGCCGGGACGGCCGGGCGTCGCACTTGTCGGCGAGGCCCACCATGTCCAGCAGCTCACGCGCCCGCTCCTCCGCCTCGTCCCGGGACAGGCCGAGCACACTCACCGGCGCCTCGGTCACGTTCCTCAGGACGCTCATGTTCGGGAAGAGGTTGAACTGCTGGAACACCATCCCGATCTTCTTGCGGACCTCGCGGACCTCCTTCCGCGACGCGGGGAACAGCCGCCGCCCGTCCACGGTGATCGTGCCCTCGTCGGGCTCGGTCAGCGTCATCAGCAGCCGCAGGATCGTGGTCTTGCCGGAGCCGGACGGGCCGATGAGGGTGACGTGCCGGCCCGCTTCCACCCGGAAGTCGAGGTGGTCCAGGACGGTGTTGTCCCCGAACCGCTTGGTGACCCGCTCCAGACGGATCAGCTCGGTGCTCCCGGGGGTGCGGTCGGTGGTGGTCCTGCTGGTCTCAACGGACAAGGCGGCGCTCCAGGGTGCGCAGGAGGACGGAGGCGAGGTAGGAGACGACGATGAAGGCCACGCCGATCACCGTGACGGGCTCGGTGAACCGGAAGTTCTGCTGGGAGAAGAGCCGCGCCCGGCCCAGCAGTTCCAGCACGGTGATCGTCATCAGCAGCGGTGTGTCCTTGAGCATCGCGATGACGTAGTTGCCGAGCGCCGGCACGACCCTGCGGACCGCCTGCGGGAGGATCACCGCCCGCCAGGTGCGGGTCCGCGACAGGTTCAGCGCGGTCGCCGCCTCCCACTGGCCGGCGGGCACCGCGTCGATGCCGGCCCGGTAGACCTGCATCGTGTACGTCGAGTAGTGCAGGCCGAGGGCGACGACGCCGGTGGCCGTCGCCGACAGGGTCAGGCCCCACTCGGGCAGCACGTAGAAGAGGAAGAACAGCTGCACCAGCAGCGGGGTGTCGCGGACGAACTCCGTGACGATCCCGACCGGCCACCGCACCCACCGCGTCGGCGTCCGCATCAGCAGCGCCCACACCAGCCCCAGCGTGAACGAGATCAGCGAGCCGAGGACCAGCGCCTGGAGGGTGACCAGCAGTCCGTCCCGGAAGAGCGGCATGAAGTCACGGACGGCGCTCCAGTCCCAGTTCATCGGACACCTGCCTTCAGCCGCCGCTCCAGCCCGCGCATCCCCCGGGTGAGCAGGAAGGCGATCACGAAGTAGAGGATCAGTACGTACGTGTAGATCTCCGCGCTCTCCTGGAGCGCCAGGCGCACCAGGTTCCCGCTGAAGGCCAGGTCGCCCATCCCCATGACCGACACGAGCGCGGTGCCCTTCAGCAGTTCGATCAGCAGGTTGCCGAACGGCGGGATCATCTCCGGCACGGCCTGCGGCAGCAGGATCTTGCGCATCCGCTGCGCGGGCGTGAAGCCGAGCGCGATGCCGACCTCCCGCTGGGCCGGGTCGACGGAGCCCAGCGCGCCGCGCACGATCTCCGAGCCGTACGCGCCGTAGGTCAGTCCGAGGGCGAGCGTGCCCGCCCACATCGGCACCAGCTGCCATCCGAAGGCGAGGGGCAGCACGAAGAACACCCAGAAGATCATGACGAGGGCCGAGGTGCCGCGGAACACCTCGGTGTAGAAGCCCGCGAGGAAGCGGACGATCCAGAGGCGGTGGGTGCGCGCGATCCCGGCGGCGAAGGAGACGGCCGCCGCCAGCAGGGAGCTGAGCACGAGCAGTTGGAGGGTCGTCCAGACGCCCTTGAGGACGAGGTCCCAGAGTCCTGAGGTCATCCGCCGCAGAGCTCCTTCGCCGTCAGGTCGGTCATCTCGGACCGGGTGAACCCGAACGGCTTCAGGATGCGCAGCAGTTCGTCGCTCTCCTTCAGCTTGCGCAGTTCGGCGTTGAAGGCGTCCCGCAGCGCGGTCTCGGTCGGACGGAACGCGAACGCGCCCCCGTCGACGTGCGGCTCGCCGTCGACGAGCGGGGCGAACGGCTCGGTCGCCTCCGCCTTGGCCGACTTCTTCACCACCTCGCGGACGGTCACCGCGGTCCCCGCGAACACGTCGACCCGGCCCGCCTCGACGGCGTTCAGCCCGGCGACCTGGTCCGGGACGATCAGGATGTCGTCCTGCGCGTACCCCGCCTCGACGGCGTACTGGATCATGGCGTACCCGGTGCCCGTGGCGAACCGCGCCTTCTTCTCCACCACGTCCTGGTAGTTGTGGATGTTCTCGGGATTTCCCTTGCGGACGACGAAGGAATTGAGCATCTGGTAATCGGGATCGGCGAATATCACCTGCGCGCAGCGATCGGCGTTGACGTACATCCCGGCGGCCACGACGTCGAACTGCTGGGAATTCAGCCCGGGTACGAGGGAGCCGAACTCGGTGGGCACCGGCTGCACCTCGTCCACACCGAGCCGCTTGAAGACCACTCTCGCCAACTCGGGTGCCTCGCCGGTGAGATGCCCGTTCCTGTCGATGTACCCGAACGGGATCTCCCCCGCGATGCCGAGCCGTACGACACCCTGTGCCCGCAGCCGGTCGAGCAGGTCGCCGCCGGGGTTCGTCGAGGCCGTGGCCACCCGGGCGCAGCCTGCCGCGCCCAGTGCGCCGAGCGCCGCCACCCCCGCGAGCAGCGACCGACGGGTGGGCCTCGGTGCGCGTACGTTCTGTCTGACCTGCCAGTTCGGTGGAGCCATGGCGGCGCGGCTACCCGAGACCAACCGGGTTATGCATCATGGATGTCAGGGTCCGGGCACGTACCCGCGTCGCTTGTCGACCACGTTGCGCAGTGGCCGGCCCGCCGCCCACAGCTCGAACAACTCCACGAACTGCGCGCCGAGTTCTTCCCGCCGGCCGACCGTGTCCCCGCTCATGTGGGGGGACAGCAGCAGCCCCGGGACCTGCCACAACGGGCTGTCCGCGGGCAGGGGTTCGGTCGCGAGGACGTCCAGGGCGGCACCCGCGATCCACCGCCGCTCCAGCGCGTGGACGAGCGCGTCCTCGACGACGAGCTGTCCCCGGCCGACGTTCACGAACCGGGCGGAGGGCTGCATCACGCCGAACCGGCGCAGGTCGAACATGCCGTGCGTCCGCTCGGTGAGCGGGGCCGCCGCGATCACCCAGTCGGCGCGGGCGAGGAGGCGGTCCAGGTCGTCGGGGCCGTGGACGCCGGTGCGCGGGACCCGGCCGACGACCGCCGTCGCCACCCCCAGCGCCTTCAGCCGGCGGGCGACCGCCCGGCCGACCGGCCCCGAGCCGACCACCACGGCACGCGTGCCCGCGACCCTGAGGCCCTCGCGGTGCCGCCACTCGCGCCGCCGCTGGAGCTCCCAGGTGCCCGGCAGGTCCTTCGCCATCGCCAGGACCAGCGCGGCGACGTACTCGGCGACCGGCTCGTCGAAGACGCCCCGCGCGTTCGTCACCACCGTGTCCGACGCGGTCAGCTCCGGACACATCAGATGGTCCACGCCCGCGCTCGCCGTGTGCACCCAGCGCGGCCGCGGCCCCCCGCCCGGCCAGGCGGCCCGTACCGCGCGCGAGGTCAAGTCCCACACCAGCAGCGCGTCCGCCTCCGGCAGTCGCGCCGCGAGACCGGCCCCGTCGGTGCGTACGACCGTCGCCCGCCCGGTGAGCCGGCCGAGCCGGGGCGGGGGATCGGCGTCGAGGACGAGGAGCGTGGGGACGGCGGACGTGGGGACGGCGGACGTGGGGACGGCGGACATCCGGGGTGCCCCTTCCTCCGGCGGGACGTGCGCGGCCACTGCCCGGCGTCCGTGACACCAGGGGTCGACGAGCGCGGATCGACCACGTTCGCACCCGGACCCACCGCCGTCAACACGACCTCCCGCTGGAGGCGGATCTGTGCATACCGGTCATCTCGGCCAACCAGGTGACGAGGGGGGCGGCGCTGCGCCGAATGGGTACCCGAGCCGTGGGGCCGTACCGGGCTCTGCTGGAGGAGGGGGCGCGGCAGTGGCCCCCCGTACTGCCGGAAGACAGCAGGAAGGCTGGACATGACCGCACTCGGAGTCCTCTACCCGGGCCACTCCGCCGAGGACGACTACCCCCGGATCGAGCAGCTCCTCGGCAGCGACATCCGGGTGGAGCTGGTCCACACGGACATCGGCGAGGACGCCCACAGCGTCGGCGCGCTACGGCAGACGGGCACGCCCGAACGGCTCGCGGCGGGCTTGGAGCGGCTGCGGCTGTCGGGCGCCGAGGCCGTCGTGTGGGCGTGCGCCGGCGAGGGCTTCGTGCACGGCTGGGAGGGCGCCCAGGAACAGGTGCGCGGCCTCGCCCGCACCGCCGGGATGCCGGCCTCCTCGACCTCCTTCGCCTTCGTCCACGCCGCCCAGGAGATCGCGGCGGCCCGGGTCGCCGTCGGCGCGACCTACCCGGACGACCTCGCCGGCCTGTTCGCCGCGTTCCTGCGCGCCGGCGGCCTGGAGGTGACGGGCGTCCACGGCTCCGGGACCGTCACGGCCGCCGAGGCGGGCACCTGGGGCGAGGCCGAGGTGCTCGCGCTGGCCCGCGCGGCCGACGACCCCGGCGCGGACGCGGTCCTGCTGCCCGACACCGCCCTGCACACCGCCGCGTCCCTGCCCGCCCTGGAGAAGGAGCTGGGCAAGCCGGTCCTCACCGCCCACCAGGTCACCGTCTGGGAGGCGCTGCGGCTGGCGGACCGGCGGGTGAACGCGCCCGCCCTCGGCGCGCTGTTCACCCGGGAGCCGATCGTGCAGGTGTGACCCGTCCGACGCCCCGTCCGACGCCCCCGGCCGACGCCCCGGCCGCGGGAACAGCGGGAACAGCGGGAACAAACGGGGGCACCCCCCTGTTGGTGGTCCGAGGACAGCGCGCGGCCGAGGACAGGAGGACCCCGTGGCGGCGGACGAGAAGGCGGCGGACGAGCCGACGGCCCACGAGCCGACGACCCACGAGCCGACGGTGGAGACCGCGGCGGCGCGCGGAACCGCGGCACACGAGCCACCGAACGGCGGCGCCGCGACGCACGGCGGCGCCGCGACGCACGGCGGCGCCGCGACGCACGGCGGCGCCGCGACGCACGGCGGCACCGCCACGCACGGCTCGGCGACGGCCGTGCGCGGCGAGGCGACGGCCGTGCGCGGCGTGGACGACCCGGCGGCGGCCGTGCACAGGGCGGCCGTGCGCGGCGCGGCCGAGCGGCGGGCGGACGACCCGGTGACGGCCGACCGCCCGTCGGACGGCATCCGCGGCACGGCGCACGGCACCGCCCCCGTCCCCCTCTCCGTCCTGGACCTGGTCACCGTCGGCTCCGGCAGCACCGCCGGCGACGCCCTGCGCGCCGGCGTCGACCTCGCCCGGCTCGCCGAGGCGCGCGGCTTCCACCGGTACTGGGTGGCCGAGCACCACTCCATGCCCGGCGTCGCCTCCTCCTCGCCCGCCGTGATCCTCGCCCACCTCGCCGCCCACACCGAGCGCATCCGGCTCGGCTCGGGCGGCGTCATGCTGCCCAACCACGCGCCGCTGGTGATAGCCGAGCAGTTCGGCACCCTGGAGGCCCTCGCCCCCGGCCGCGTCGACCTCGGCCTCGGCCGCGCCCCCGGCACCGACGGCGCCACCGCCGCCGCCCTGCGCCGCACCGAGCGGCTGAACGAGGGCGCCGACGACTTCCCCGAGCAGCTCGCCGAGCTGACCCGCTTCCTGGACGACGACTTCCCCGACGGCCACCCCTACCGCCGGATCCACGCGGTCCCCGGCCCGGTCCAGGCCACGTCCCCCGGCGGCGTGCAGTCCCGGCACCGCCCGCCGATCTGGCTGCTGGGCTCCTCCGGGTTCAGCGCCCGCCTCGCGGCCCTGCTCGGACTGCCCTTCGCCTTCGCGCACCACTTCTCCGCGCAGAACACCGTCCCCGCGCTCGACCTCTACCGCGAACACTTCCGCCCGTCGGCGGTCCTCGACGAGCCGTACGCCCTCATCGGCGTCTCCGTGCTCGCCGCCGACGACGAGCGCGAGGCCCGCCGCCAGGTCCTGGCCACCGGCGTGAACATGCTCCGCCTGCGCACCGGCCGGCCCGGCCTGTTCCCCTCGCCGGAGGAGGCGTACGCGTTCAGCCCGCTGGAGCGCGAGTTCGTCGACTCCTGGACCGCGAACATCGTGCACGGCACGGCCGACGAGGTCCGCTCCGGCCTCGACGACCTCCACAAGCGCACCGGCGCCGACGAGCTGATGCTCACCAGCCACGCCCACCGCGGCGCCCTGCGCCTGCGCTCCTACGAACTCGTCGCCGACGCCTACGGGTTGCCGACCGCGTAGGACGCGGAACCCAACAGCAGCTCGGAGATGCGGTCCGGGGACACCGGGCGGGAGTACAGCCAGCCCTGCCCCGTGTCGCAGCCGATGCTGCGCAGCCGTCCGGCCTGCGCGGACGTCTCCACGCACTCGGCGGTGACGGTCAGCCCCAGCCGGTGCGCGAGGTCGATCATCGCCTCGACGACCACCTGGTCGGCCGGGTTGGGCGCCGCTCCGGCCCCCTCGTACTGGAAGCCGCGCACGAACGACCCGTCCAGCTTCAGCACCGACACCGGCAGCCGGCTCAGGTAGGCGAGGTTGGAGTAGCCGGTGCCGAAGTCGTCGATGGCGATGCCCACCCCCATGTCGCTGAGCGCCTGCAACGCCTGCAACGGCCGCCCGGCCGAGCCCATCACCGCGGACTCCGTCAGCTCCAGCTGGAGCAGGTGCGGGGCCAGTCCGGTCTCGTCGAGGATGTCCGCCACGTCCGCCACCAGGTCGGAGTCCCACACCTGACGGACCGCCACGTTGACGCTGACGAACAGCGGCGGCTCCTCGGGGCGCTCCAGCTGCCAGCGGCGGGCCTGACGGCAGGCGGTGGCCAGAACCCACCGGCCGAGCGGCACGATCGAGCCGTCCTCCTCGGCCAGCGCGACGAACCGATTCGGCGGCAGCAGCCCGAACCGGGGGTGGTCCCAGCGCACCAGCGCCTCCACCCCGCGCAGCCGTCCGTCCGCCATGCCGACCAGCGGCTGGTACTCCAGACGGAACTCGCCCCGCTCGATGGCGGGGCGCAGCGTGGACGCCAGGGCCTGGCGGGTCATCAGGTGGGCGTTGCGCTCCGGGTCGAACAGCGTCCAGCGGTCCTTGCCGTCCACCTTCGCCCAGTACAGCGTGGTGTCCGCGGCCTGCATCAGCCCGGTGGCGGTGGTGCCGGCCGCGTGCCGCTCGACGACCCCGATCGACGCGGAGACGTTCAGCCGGTGGCCCGCGAGGTCGAACGGCGCCTGGAGCGCCTTCAGCACCGACTCGGCGAGATCGGCGAGCTGTTCGGTGCCGGTGGAGTCCTCCACGAGCAGCGCGAACTCGTCACCGCCCAGCCGCGCCACCAGCGGTACGCTCGGCCGGTTCCGCCCGGCCTCCTGCGCGCACGCCGTCAGCCGCTCGGCGACGGAGGCGAGCAGCCGGTCGCCGACCCGGTGGCCGAGGGTGTCGTTGACCGCCTTGAACCCGTCGATGTCCAGGTAGCACAGCCCGATCCGGCCGGTCCCGCCGTCGTCGTACGACTCCGCCTCCAGCGCCGCCGACACCCGTTCGAAGAACAGGGTGCGGTTGGGCAGCCGGGTGACGGGGTCGTGCATCTGGAGGTGGCGCAGCCGGGCCTGGAGGTCGCGGTGGACGCTGATGTCGGCGACGGACAGCAGGACGCCGGCCGGGTCGCCGTCCAGCGGTGCGACGGTGATCTGCACCCACAGCGAGCGCCCGTCGGGCTGCTTCAGCCGCCGGGTGCAGCGCAGCCGGGCCTGGCGGCCGCGGAGCACCTCGCGGTAGGCGTGCCAGCTGCGGGCGTCGGAGGCCAGGTCCAGCAGATCGGCGGCCACCCGCCCGACCAGGTCCTCGGGCCCGCCGGCCAGCAGCGCGCCGAGCGCCCGGTTGGCGTCGGTGACCAGGCCCTCGCGGTCGACGACGGCCATGGCGAGGGGGGCGGTCGCGAAGACGGAACGGTAGGCCGGGGGAGGGCCGTCGCGACGGTCCCCACCTGCTGTTCCGGTGCTGTCCGTACCGTCCGTGAGGTCCGCGCCTTCCCGGTCTTCCGGCGCTCCCGTACGAGGAGAAGCCTGATGATCACTCTCTGTGACGGCCGACCGGTCGAGGTCTGCCGCGGGCGTCGGCCCTTCGGACGTTCCGCTCACCGCTCGCTCCCGCAGTGCACTCGATCTCTGTCCGCCCAGGAAAGTGTGCCGATCATAGAGGCTGGCCCCGGACTTGCGCAGCCACAGTCCAGTGTCCCGGAACACCCCGCCTTTCTGACAGATCGTTTCTGCCCCCACACGGGACGGTTCTGCGAGCGGACGACCACGTGTGACGTTCCGTGAGTATTCCGGGGGTGTCGGGGTTCATGCCCGGTTTCCGGGGTCTCACTCTTCTGGTGCAGATAAACAGGGCGTAGTACGACAAATATGCACAGGCTGGGTGCGGTGTCCCGTGAACCGTTCCCGGAGGTCTCCGTGCCGCGACAGCTCCCGCGTCCCCGACTGCGCAGCACCGCGGCCGTGTTCACGACCCTCTCGGCGCTCGCCGCGACCTCCCTGATCACGGGCCCGTCGGTCGCCGAACCCTTCTCCTCGCTGCCCTGCGCCCTCAAGCGCACGGACGCCCACCACTCGGAGGGACTGGACACCTGGAACACCGCCTATCCGCGGCCGGACCGCGCCCTTGACGCGGTGATGGTCTTCCTGTCCTTC
This sequence comes from Streptomyces sp. NPDC088812, assembly GCF_044750285.1. Classification (NCBI taxonomy): domain Bacteria; kingdom Bacillati; phylum Actinomycetota; class Actinomycetes; order Kitasatosporales; family Streptomycetaceae; genus Streptomyces; species Streptomyces sp. NPDC088812. The sequence continues at coordinate 214,165 of NZ_JBIVJP010000003.1, forward strand.
CCGGACTGGGTCCCGATGAGCTCGCCCGCCGAACTCGCCGCCGACCACTTCCCGGTCACCAGCGACTACTTCCACCGGGCCTCCTACGGCAGATTCACCCTGCGTGCGCATCCGCTGAAGCGGTGGGTCCGCATGCCGAAGCCGTCCACCGCGTACGCCATACAGCGTGACTGGAACACCGAGGACCGCGCCACCTATCTGCGCGACGCGCTCGACGCGGCCGACGCCCAGGTGGACTTCTCCCGCTACGACGTCGTCTACTTCGTCGCCGATCCGGACGCCCCCGGTGTGGATTCCGACGCCACCAAGGTCGTCAACCTGGACGAGCCGCTGCACGCCGACGGCGCGGACATCCGGCGTGTCGTCACGGTGTTCGAGCAGCATCCGCCGGACCGGCTCGTCCTGGCCCATGAGACCGGCCATGTCTTCGACCTGCCGGACCTCTACCGCCGTCCGGCGGACGGCAAGGGGGACTGGGACACGCACGTCGGGGACTGGGACCTGATGGGCAGCCAGTTCGGACTGGCGCCGGATCTGTTCGCCTGGCACAAGTGGAAGCTGGGCTGGCTGGAGCCGAGCCAGGTGGTGTGCGTGGCCGAGGGGGCGCCGCCGGCCCGGCTCACGCTGGAGCCGCTGGCCGCCGGCCCGGGGGCGCCGGTGGGCGGGATTCCCGGTGTGCCGGGCTTCGGGCTCGGGCACGGCGCCAAGCTCGCGGTCGTCCGTACGGGCACCGGCACCGCCCTCGCCTTCGAGGTGCGCGGTCCGATCGGCAACGACCACGGCGCCTGCCGTGCCGGGATCCTCGTCTACCGCGTCCGCAGCGGCGCGGAGTCCGGCCGGGGGCCGGTCGAGGTGGTCGACGCCCACCCGGGTACCGAGGCCTGCTGGGCGGACTCGGTCTACCCGCCCCTCGCGGACGCCCCGGTCACCGTCGGTGAGAGTTTCACGGTGCCGGGGGAGGACGTGCGGGTGCACGTGGAGGAGCGGACGGTGACGGGGACGTGGACCATGAGCATCACGGCCTGATCCAGCCTGCGGCCTGATCCGCCGGGCGGCGCCGCTCTTCCGGGGGCGTCCGTCCCGGGACGGACGGAAGGCCCCTCGCTGCTGCGAGGGGCCTTCCGGTGTCGTGCGCCGCCAGGGACTCGAACCCCGGACCCGCTGATTAAGAGTCAGCTGCTCTAACCAACTGAGCTAGCGGCGCCTGCTGACGTCGTAGACATTAGCACCCTGGTCGGCGGGGTGAGAAATCGATATCCGCACGGCCGACCGGGCCGCCCGGACGGCCGCCCAGAGCAGGATCTCGGGCCCCGGCAGCCAGGGGTGCCGGGTGTCGGGGGCGACCATCCAGCGGGTGGCGGCGTCCTGCGGGGAGGTCAGCGGGGGCGGCACGGTCACCGCGTCGCCGGTGCCGTGGCACAGCAGCGGCGGGACGGTGCTCGTCCGGCCGTCCCGGCGGCCGTCGGCGCTCCACTCCTCCCACTCCAGCAGCGAGGGCAGCCGCCGGGCCGTGCCCGGCGCGGCGAACAGCAGCGTGCGCCCGCGGAACGCGGCCACCGGTCCGGAGCCGGGGCCCTCGCCCCACAGCCGGTCCAGCATCAGCCGCCCGAACAGCGCCGGCGCGCTCACGATGTCGAAGACGGACCCGCAGGGCAGGACCACGGGGGCGTGCGGCCGTTCCTCCCAGAGGGCGAGCGTGCTGTGCGGGGAGGTGCCGGCGGAGGCGAGCCACGCGGCACCGTCGGCGGTGACTCCGGTGACTCCGGTGGCGTCGGAGCGATCGGTCAGGCGGGGGTCCCAAGCGCTGCTCATGCCGTCAGGTCTACCGGGCGTCAGCAGCCGGTTCCCTGGGTTGGGGGAAATCGGGACAGGGAGGGGAGGGAGCGGGTATCTTACGCACCCGGCATATGCCAGAAGATTGCAGAGAGTGACGTCGGTGGGCGCGGTGTCCTGTGTGAGGGCCGTCCGCCCCACGGGGGCCCTACACGGGGTCGACGTGTTCCCGGCCCTCGACCTCGCCCTTCAGCAGGTCCCATCCGAACTCGACCATCTTCTTCGCGTAGTCCTCGGTCCACTCGGCCCGCTCGGCGATGTCGGCCGGTGTCAGCCGGTCGAACCGCCGCGGATCGGCGAGCTGGGCCGCCGCCATGGCCTGGAACTCCACCGCCCGGTCGGCCGCCGCCTGGAAGGCGAGCGTCAGCTCCGTGGCACGCGCCAGCAGCGCCCCCGGGTCGTCGATCGACTCCAGGTCGAAGAAGTGCTCCGGATCGCCTGCCGCTTCCGCGGGCTCGAACAGCAGGGGCGCGGGGCGTAGCCGCGGTTGGTTCCGACGCGGCGTGGGCTCCGCCATGTCTTCTCCTCCTCGTACGGTCGGGGTGGCGCCACCGGTGAGCGGACCACCTTCCATTGTCCCCCGGGTACGCAAGGGGGCCGGGGGCCCGCACTCTCAAGGCTCCCGGGGCGCACGATGTTCCCGGGACACCTGATGCCCCCGGGCGCGCCGGCACCGCGGGGTTGGCTGCCCAGTGGTCCGGACGGTATGCGTCGGGCGCGGTTCGGGCCGTCGGCCGCCGGGACAGCCCGGGCGCCGGGCCGCGGGGCTGCCGGGCCGCGGGGCTGCCGGGCTGCGGGGCCGCGGGGCAGCCGGGCCGTCGGGGCTCCCGGGCGGCTGGGGCTGCCGGAGTCGCCGGACCGCTGGGGCGGTTGGGCCATTGGAGTCACCGGAGCTGCACGACGGCAAATGTCGCCGGAGTCGCCCGGCCGCCGGGCCGCCGGGCTGCGGGGCCGCCGGGCCGCCGGGCCGCCGGGCCGCGGGGCCGTCGGGGCTCCCGGGCGGCTGGGGCTGCCGGAGTCGCCGGACCGCTGGGGCGGTCGGGCCACTGGAGTCACCGGAGCTCCCCGGCCGCCGGAGTCGCCGGAGCTGCCCGGCCGCCGGTGCCGCCGAGGCGCGTCCGGTGCCGGGCCGTCCGGTGCCGGGCCAGCTCACGGTCGCCACGTCACGCGGTGCTCCGCCAGGTGGGCCAGCACCGCGTGGTTGGCGTCCCAGCCGTCCGGGAACTTCACGAGCGTCCCCAGCTGCACCGGCTCCGTCGACGGATAGTCGTCCAGGAGGTCGCCCACCCCCGCCCGGCACACCACGATGCACGCGTGCCGGTGCCGGGAGGCGAGGACGCACAGGCGGCCCGTCTCCAGGTGGAAGGCGGTGGCGTCGGGGCGGCCGGAGAGGGGGTGGAGGACGACGGTGACGTCGAACTCCCGGCCCTGGAGCCGGTTCGCCGTGTCCACGGTGACGTCCGCCACGCCGAGCTCGGCGAGGGCCGCCCGGACCGCCGCCGCCTGGTCGCGGTGGGCCGTGCCGACGGCAACCCGGTCGGCGGTCAGCCGCGTCGGGGCCGGGGAGCGTTCCGAGACGGCCGCGCCGTCCCGGTCCAGCAGCCGCCGCACCACCGTCGCGACCGCCCGGACCGCCTCCGGGTCCGTGCGCGGCGTGTGGCGGGCGGGCAGCTCCAGCAGGCCCCAGCCCGACTCCGCCGCCTCGTCGATCACCCGGTCGGGGGCGGAGCCGTCCGACGGGACGCCGAAGGACAGCCGCCGGTCGCCGTGGCCGGTGCCGCTGCGGAACCGGGTGTACGGATAGAACGCGTCCGAGACCAGCGGGGCCGCCGACGCCGGCAGCCGCCACGACACCGGCAGCCGGTGCTGCGGCAGCCGCGGGTTGTGGGCGAGCAGCGTCGTCACCGCCGACGCCGACGGATCGTAGGACAGGCCCGCCCACTGCTCGCTGCCCACGATCGCGAACGGGTCCAGCTGCCCCGGGTCGCCCACGAACAGCGCCCGCTCGAACAGCCCCGCCACGGCCAGCAGACCGTCCGAGCGCATCTGGTACGCCTCGTCCACGATCGCGTGCCGCCACGGCTCGTCGACCTTTACGTGCGCCCACTTCGCCGCCGTGGAGATCACCACGGGCAGCCCGGCCAGATCGGCCGCCTTCGCCGACTTCCGTACGTTCGCCAGGTCGTCCAGCGCCTTGTCGTACGCGTCGGCGTCGCTGCTGTGCAGCCGGCCCACCGGCAGCTCGGGGCTCTTCTCGGCGAGCCGCAGGACCAGGTCGTCGACCTGGGCGTTGGTCTGCGCCACCACCATCAGGGGGCGCCCGGCGTCCGCCAGTTCCAGCGCCGCGCGGACGACGAGCGTGGACTTGCCGGCACCGGGCGGGGAGTCCACTACCACGCCGCGCGCCGTGCCGTGCAGCGTGTCGTGGAGGATCGCGTCGGTCGCGCGGGCGGCGGCCGTACCGGGGTCGAACGCGGCCTGGGTGGTCACAGCACGTCCTCCTGGGTGACGGAATCGGGCGCTTCGGGCGCCTGCTCCCCGGGCGGCCCGCCGTGCGTCCACGGTGTCTGCTCCGGGTCGGGCAGCTTCGCGCCGCCGCGCTGCTCGTGCTCGAAGAGGGTGAAGCACACCCGCTCGCCCTTCTCGGGCACCGAGCCCTTCTCCGGCTCCTTGCCGCGCCCCATCTTGTCGACGATCCGCAGCACCAGCAGGCCCTCGTCGTCCTCGCCCTGCCGCTCGACGAACTCCGCCGCCTGCGGCTTGCCGCCCAGCGACCGGAACACCTTCGCCCGCTCCCCGAGGTGCGGCCGGTCGTCCGTGCGCACGGTGACCAGCGGACGCGGACTCGGCCGTCTGCCCTCGCTGTAGGCCATGACGACGTCGACGACCTCGCCCGCGAACGCCTCCCCGGCCAGCCGCCGCCCCGCCATCACCAGCGGGTCGTCGAGGGCCTCCTGCGCCTCCAGCCGGGCCTGTTCCCGCTCGCGCGTGGCGAGCTTGTTGGCGGCGGTGACCGCGTCGTCGCGGCGCGGCTGCGGAGGCTCGCCGGCCAGGACCCGGTCGCGGTGGCCGGTGAACGACCAGCGGTCCCGCGTCCACCGCTCCTCGACGTGCGCGCCCTCGGGCAGCGTCCGCAGCAGGTCCAGCCCGCGCCACACCGCGTCCCAGGTGGGCCGCGTCCGGCTCTCGACCAGGGCGCGGATCTCCCGCTCGGCGGCGGTCAGCGCGCCGAGCCGGTCGTCGGCCTGGAGACCGTCCTCGGCGGCGGCCAGGGCGGTGCGCGCCCGGTCGTAGCGCTCGATGGCGGGGGCGAGCAGCTTGTTGTCGAACGCCGGGTCGGTGGCCGGGCCGGCCGGCGGGCACAGCAGCTGGCCCTCCGCGTCGCGCGCCAGTTCGGCCCGCAGCGCCGCCTCGGCACCCGTGGCGCCCTCGGGCGGGTCGATCCAGGCGAGCAGCGCCCCCAGGTGCTGGTCCTCCAGGCTGGACTGCCCGGTCGCCCAGTGCCGGCCCAGCACCTCCGTCAGCGCCGTCAGCAGTGAGGATCCCGGTACCCGGGCCCGCTCCCCGAAGTGCGTCAGCCACCGCCCGAGCAGCGGCACGCGCGGGGGCGCCGGGTACGGCGTCTCGGGGTCCTGCTCCGCCGTACGCCGGAAGCGCATGGAGCGGCCCAGCAGGCGGACGAAGTCGACGCCGGCGCGGCTCGGGACGATCAGCTGGGGCGCGTCGGCGCACAGCTCGACCTCGACCTTGACCCGCTTGCCGGTCTCCGGGTCGGTCTCGTTGCGCTCGGCGGCCTCGACGGTGTCGGCGTAGGAGTCGATGTACGGCAGCACCGTGTCGGCCAGCTCGGCGAGGAACGCGAACCTGAGGTCGCGGTCGCGCGGCTGCGGGACGACCAGCAGGCGCGGCGCGTCCCGGTCGGTGCCGACCAGCGCGCCCAGCGGGGCGCCGGCCTCACCGGCGGTGGTCAGCGGCACGAACACCAGCGGGCGGTCGGACAGGTGCCGGTGGCGGACGGTGGCGGCGGGCTGCGCCCGGCCGGTGGCGACGGCCTCGAGCCGGGCGAGCGTGGCGATCAGCGACACATCGCCCCCAGGGCCTCGCCGCGCAACCGTGCCGCCCGGCGCAGGGCCGCCACCGCCGGGTCGTCCGGATCGCCGGTCTCCCCGCGCGCGGCCGCCAGCACCTCCTCGACCGTCGTCAGCCCGCCCAGCTCGGCGCGGACCGGGCGGCCCAGCGTGGTCACCGCGCCGGCCGCGCGGGAGCGGTCGCGGCAGTGGAACGCCAGCTCGCACGCGGCCAGGCACTCGGGCGCGTAGGTCGCCGGGACCGACGCGACCGCCGCCGTGAGCTGTTCGCCGGGCAGGTCGGGGGAGAAGCAGGTGCCCTCCGGGAGGGCGTCGGCAATGTCCTGGATGCGGGTGAGCCGGGCCAGCTGGCGGCCGGTGACCGCGCGCTGCTTGCGGACGTCCACGGCGGACGCGGTGGGCAGGTTGGAGAAGTCCTTCGGGCAGACCAGCAGGACCTGGTGGCGCACCTGCGGCGCGGGGTCGAGGCGGGCGGCGACCTCCTCCAGCGCCAGCACGTACACCGCGGCCTGGCGGGCCGCCGCGCCGACCTTCGCCGGGTCCGCCGACCCGTCCAGCATCGGGAACGACTTGATCTCCACGACCGTCCAGCCGCCGTCCGGGTGCACCACCACCGCGTCCGGTTCCAGGAAGGCGGGGGAGCCGGCCACGTCGAGCGCGAGCATCGGGTGGTCGAGCAGGGTCCAGGTGCCGGCCGCCTCGGCGGCCTCGCGCAGCGCCAGTGCCGTCCGGGCGGTGCGGCCCTCGGGGCCGGCCGCCGACAGGTCGGGGACGCTCGCCCCGGCGGGCGCGGGGGCGCGCGGGTCCAGCTTCTCGTGCACCAGGCGCAGCAGCTCCGCGCCGCCGTCCGCCTTCACCTTCGCCTCGAACGCGTTGCCCCGGGTGAGGGCGAACTGCGACTGGCCGAAGGCCGACGGCGATCCCAGCGCGCCCGCCAGCGCCGCCTTGTCCACCCCGGCGCCGTCGAGGAGCGCGCGCCGCCTGCACCCCGGGTTCGCGGCGAGCGCCGCGAGTGCGCGGGCGTCCAGAGCCTTGGCGGGTACGTCGGGACCGCGCAGGTCAGCGAGCCGCTGCCGGAGCGCCGTCCCCCGCGTCCGAGGGGGAGGCACCCGGCTCGGCCGGGGGCCCGAACCGTGACTCGCGCTGCCGTGGAATTCGCTCACCCGGGGAAGTCTGGCATCCGCCACTGACAATCGGGGCCTCCGCGCCCCCGGAGGCCGCCGGGACGGACGGGACACGCACCGCGGGGCGCGGCACGCGGAGCGCGTACCAGGCCCGGATCCGCTCCGCGCGGCGCAGCACCAGCGGCGTCAGCAGCAGGCCCGCACCCATCACGGCGGCGCCCGCGAGCGCGTCGAGGAAGTAGTGGTTCGCGGTGCCCATCACCACGATCGTGGTCACCAGCGGGTACACGACACCCGCCACCCGCGCCGCCCGGGTGCCGCCGTGGCGCCACAGCATCACCCCGCACCACAGCGCCCATCCCACGTGCAGGCTCGGCATCGCCGCGTACTGGTTGGTCATGCCGCCCAGCCCGCGCGGCGCGCTCGCCTCGCCGCCCCACCAGCCCCACGAGCTGTACTGGGCCATGGTGTCCACGAAGCCGTGCTCCGCGGCCAGCAGCCGGGGCGGGCAGGTGGGCAGCAGGGTGAAGCCGATCAGGCCGAGGAACGTCGACGTCATCAGCCAGGTGCGGGCCGCCCGGTAGTGCCCGGCACGCGAGCGGAACAGCCAGACCAGCAGCACCGGTGTCACCAGGTAGTGCAGCGACGCGTACCAGAAGTCCGCCGGCACGCCGATCCACGGCTCGCTGCGGAAGAGGCGGTTCAGCGGGTGTTCGGCGTTGATGTGGAGGAACTTCTCGATGCGCAGGATCGCCAGACCGTGGTCGACGGCGGTGCCGACGTCCCCTCGGGCGAGCAGCCGGCCGGCCGAGTAGCAGGCGTACACCAGCAGGATCAGCGGCAGTTCGGTCCACCAGCGCAGCCGGCTCCGCGGGACCGCGGCCTCGGTGCCCGGTGACTCGGTCTGCGGCATCCGATCGCCTCCCCCTTCTCGTCGCTGCGCCGGCAGTGGCACGGGAGGTGCCACTTTACGGCGTGAGCGCGCGCCCTCCCCGGACGCCCCCGGCCCTCAAAGACGCAGAGATCGCCCCCCGGGTTGCCCTGTTCCAGGGTGAGCGATGATGGAAGGGTTCCGCCGTCGACTCATCCCTTGGTTCTCTCAGGGTTACCCCCGGAAAGGTCCCCCATGGCACCGCGCATCCTGCTGGCCCGGCACGGACAGACCGAGTGGTCGTTGTCCGGCAAGCACACCGGCAGGACGGACATCCCGCTGCTGGAGGAGGGCCGCCGGGGCGCCAAGCTGCTCGGCGAGCGGCTGCACCGGGCGCCGTTCGACGGCCTCCCCGGCGTCGAGGTCCGCACCAGCCCGCTGGCCCGCGCGCGGGAGACGTGCGAGCTGGCCGGCTTCGGCGAGCGGGCCACCGCGTGGGACACGCTCATGGAGTTCCACTACGGCGCCTACGAGGGCATGACGCCCGCCGAGATCCAGGCCGTCCGTCCCGGCTGGCTCATCTGGCGCGACGGCGTGCCCGACGGGGAGAGCCTCGCCGAGGTCACCGCGCGCGCGGACGAGGTGGTCGAGTGGGCCCGGTCCGCCGACCGGGACGTGCTGGTCTTCGCCCACGGGCACATCCTGCGGTCGATCGGGGCGCGCTGGCTGGGCCTGCCGCTGGACTTCGCGGCACGGATACGGCTGTACCCGACGTCGCTGTCGGTCCTCGGCTGGGCCTACGGGGAACCGGCGATCGAGAGCTGGAACGACCGCGGGCACCTGACCGCGGACTGATCCGGCACGCCGCCCGCCCCGCACGTCGGGGGACCGGGTGGCCGCGTCGCCGCCGGGCGACGCCACGGTCCCCGCCGTGCGGTCCGATGCCATGTTCCCCGCCGCGCGGGTCCGACGGTACGGTCGCCGTCGCGGGTCCGAAGGCGCGGGCCCTGTCACGCGGGTCCGATGCCATGTTCCCTGCCGCGCGCGCGGGGCCGACGGCACGGTCGCCGTCGCGCGGGTCCGAGGGACGCGCGGTTCCGGGACGACCGGACCGTGCGGGGCGCTACACCGTGCAGGGCACTACACCGTGCAGGGCACTACACCGTGCAGGGCACTACACCGTGCAGGGCACTACACCGTGCGGGGCGCGGAGGCGTGCCGTTCCAGGAAATCCGACACCCCCGTGGCCCGCCGGTGCGGCAGCAGTACCCGTGCCGTACCCGCCAGCATCGTCTGGATCCGCGACGACTGGACCTGCCCCAGCAGGTCCAGCACCCGCATCCCCGCCGCCGCGGCCTCGTCCGGCCGTCCTCCGCGCGCGAGGTCGTCCGCCAGCTCCGCGGTGTAGAGGGCGATGTTCCGCGTGAAGTGGGGGTCCTGGAGCTGCGCCGCCCGCCGGGCGTGCCGGGCCGCGCGCGGCCAGTCGCCCAGGGTGGACCAGCACTGCGCCTCCAGCCCCTCCAGCTCGGCCTCGCCGTAGAAGCTCATCCATTCGGGGTCGGCGTCCGAGGAGCCCCGCCCGTAGAGGGCCTGCGCCCGCGCGAGGGCCTGTTCGCAGCCGGTGCGGTCGGCGAGCCCGGCCCAGCCGCCCGCCTCGCGCAGCGCGAGCAGCGACATCAGCCGGGCGGAGCCGAGGGGCCGCGCGACGCGCTGGGCGGCCTGCGCGGCGCGCACGGCCTCGCGCGGCCGGCCCGCGTCCCGCGCGAGGAAGGCCGTGTTGCAGAAGGCGTGCGCCTCCAGCGCCTCGTCCCCGGCCGTCCGGGCGGTGGCGAGGGCCTCCGCGTAGTGCGAGCGTGCGTCGTCGAAACGCCCCGAGTCGTGCGCCAGCCAGCCCACCGAGATGGCGAGCTCCCCGGCGCCCGAGTGGAGCCGGTCGGCGGTCGCCTGCCGGGTGGTGCCGGCGTCCAGCAGCGCGTACGCGGCGCGCAGCGGTGCCGCCGCGCGCCGGTAGAGGCCGTCGGCGCCGTGCCGGTCGTCCAGCAGCCGGATCTTGCGGACCGCTTCTTCGAGGGCGCTCGCCTCGCCCGCCCCGACACGGCGCACGGGCCGTTCGGCCGCCGATGCGTCCAGGGCGAGTCCCAGGGGCCCCAGCGAGGCGGCGGCCACCGTGGCGCCTCCGCCGGTCATGAATGCGCGACGCAGCACGTCGCTCTCCTCGTGGTTGTGGTGCGTGTCGTACGTGTCCTGCGGGTCATACGGCTCGGACACCCCGTGCGTCTCATCCACGCACGGCGCGTCCTCGGTCGTCCGTGCCCCTCGCCCGCGTACGGACGAGCGGGGCGCGAACCCCAGATCGGTGAGCGTGCGGCCGGGGAACATATGCAGGAACACCCGTTCGTACGCGTAGTTGGGGCAACGGATCTCCCCCGCCTCGACCCGGCCGATGTAACGCGCGTCACAGCTGACCCCCTCGCCGATCTCGCGTGCGGCCCGCCGTACCAGCGCGGCGAACTCGGCCGGCGAACGCTGTCCGCGCAGATGCCGGAAAGCGAGATTGGGCCGTGGTGGCCGGTTGGGCCGGGGTGGGGGCACCGTTGACGACGCCATGGCCGGGTCCTCTCGTGCGAACCGTCGAACCATGCCGGATTCCCGGTGGACCGACCGCCTCTTCGCGCGGCGCTCACCCCGGTCTCCAGCGGGCAAGAACGTACCTGCTGTTGCTGTGTCGCCACGCAGTGTTTGGCTACAAACCGGATATCTCATCCACGATCTGCCATGAACTGCCATCCTTTGCGGCGGACTTCCGCCGTAGCCGTTGACGGTGTGACGCGTTGACCACTGCGGACTGCAAGAGGGCTGCGCGGTGGAGGCCGGCATGGTGACCAGCCAGAGCAACGATCCTTGTACGCCGTCGGTGACGGCCTGTGACCTGGTGACGGTGCCGACCCGGCACGGGCTGGAGGCGGTCGACATCCTGCGCCGGGCCGCGGGGGACGGGGTGGGGCCCGTGCTCCACGACGACGGGGGCGACACCCTCGCCTTCCTCGTGCCGCCGGGCACCGCGGCCGCCTGGGACGTCCCGGGAAGCACCTGTACGGAGACCGAGGGGCGGGGACTGAGACTCGACCCCGAGCCCCCGGTGGAGGGCTCGGACTGGCTGGTCCCACCCGGCGAGGCCGACCTCGTGACGCACCCCCCGGCGGTGCTGCGGCGCGCGCTGGGGGAGGCGGCCCGCACGATCGAGGCGGCGGACGCGTGCCGGTAGGCGGCGGGGGACGGCGGTCGGCGCAGTCCTTCTCCGCCCCGGCTGCGAAAATGCCCGCATGGGAAAGTCCAGGAACTCCCGGCGCGGACGGGACACCGAGGCCACCGTGGCCGAGGCCGTCGACGGCGGCCTCGCACAGCTCATACCCGACCGGGACCGTACGAGGGCCTGGACCCTCCTCGTCGACGGCGCGCCGCAGTCGCACGTGGACCTCGACGACCCGCGGTTCCTCTCCTTCGAATACCAGCGACGGCTCGGCCACGTCATCGACCTCGCCGCACCGCCCGGCAGGCCCCTGCACGTCGTCCACCTCGGCGGTGGCGCCCTCTCCCTCGCCCGGTACGTCGCCGCGACCCGCCCCCGCTCCACCCAGCAGGTCGTCGAGCGGGACGCCCGCCTCGTCCAACTGGTCCGCCGTGAGCTGCCGCTGGACCCCGGCGTCCGGATCCGGGTCAGGTCCGTCGACGCCCGTGAGGGACTGCTCAAGGTGCCCGAGGGGTGGGCCGACCTCGTCATCGCCGACGTGTTCAGCGGCGCCCGCACCCCCGCCCACCTGACCTCCACCGAGTTCCTCGACGAGGTCCGCAGGGCGCTCCGGCCCGGCGGGCTCTACGCCGCCAACCTCGCCGACGGCCCCCCGCTCGCCCACCTGCGCGGCCAGATCGCCACCGCCGCCGCCCGCTTCCCGGAACTCGCCCTCGTCGCCGACCCGACCGTGCTGCGCGGCAAGCGGTTCGGCAACGCCGTCCTCGTCGCCTGCGACCTCCCCCTGCCGGTCGCCGAACTGACCCGCCGCGCCGCCTCCGACCCGCACCCCGGCCGGGTCGAGCACGGCAGGGCGCTCACCGACTTCACCGGCGGCGCCGCCCCGGTCGGCGACGCCTCGGCGGTGGCGTCACCGGCCCCGCCGCCCGACACGTTTCGGTAGGGCCGGGTCCGGCCGGTCCGGCGGCGCGCCTCGGCGGGCGCGCGTCATCCCAGTGGGCGCGCGGCATCTCAGCGGGCGCCGGGCATCCCAGTGGGCGCGCCGCACCTCAGTAGGTGCCGACCTCCACCCGCGGCGGCCCGTCGTGCCAGGTGCAGAACACCGACACATGGTCCGCGCCCGAGGTGAACTCCACACGGATCCAGGTCTCCGTCTTCCACACCTGCATCGACCAGCCCGCGTCCGGCGTCGCCGAGACGAGCGTCGCGGAGGCCGCCTGGAGCTCGAACACCACCCGCCCGCCGTCGGTGTCGTAGCTGCGGACCCGCCCGGTGGGGGTCGGCGAGGCGACCGCCGTCGAGGACGGTTCCGAGGGGGTGGGCGAGCGGGACGTGCGGCTCGGCTCCGGCGACGGGCTGGGCGAGGGGCTCGCGGAGGACGCCGGACGGCCCTCGGGCGACGCCGACGCCGACACCGGCGCCGACGTCGGCACCTGCGTCGGAGTCTCCGACTCCCGCGCGGCCGTGTCCCCGGCCGCCAGCGGCACGGCCCGCGGCGGGTCGTACGCGGTGCCCGCCATGACCGTGTGGACACCCCACCACGACAGCGTGGTCGCCGCGCCCGTGGCGAGCGTCCAGGCCAGTACGTGTACGAGTGCTCTGCGCATCGCGGGCCATCTTGCCCCACGCGCCACGGGTGCCGCACGGACGGCCCACCGGTCGTCCACAGGAGCCGAGTTGTCCACAGGCCCGAATGCCCGTCGCCCGCATGGCGTACGGTGCGGCGCATGGCAAGTGTGCTCGTCGTCGAGGACGACCAGTTCGTACGCTCCGCGCTCATCCGGCACCTGACCGAGGCCTCGCACACCGTGCGCAGCGTCGGGACGGCACTGGAGGCGCTGCGCGAGGTCGCCCATTTCCGCTTCGACGTGGTCGTCCTGGACCTCGGACTGCCCGACCTGGACGGCTCCGAGGCCCTGAAGATGCTGCGCGGCATCACGGACGTGCCCGTCATCATCGCGACCGCCCGCGACGACGAGACGGAGATCGTCCGGCTGCTGAACGCGGGGGCGGACGACTATCTGACCAAGCCCTTCTCGGTGGAGCACCTCTCGGCGCGCATGGCGGCCGTCCTGCGCCGCTCCCGCGCCGGCGCCGGGGACGCCCCGCCCTCCTCCGTCCTGCGCGTGGGCGGTCTCACCGTCGACCCGCTGCGCCGCCAGGCCGAGCTGGACGGCGTCCGGCTCGACCTCACCCGCCGCGAGTTCGACCTGCTCGCCTTCCTCGCCGGCCGCCCCGGCGTCGTCGTCCCGCGCCGGGAACTGCTCGCCGAGGTCTGGCAGCAGTCCTACGGCGACGACCAGACCATCGACGTCCATCTGTCCTGGCTGCGCCGCAAGCTGGGCGAGACGGCGGCCCGCCCGCGCTATCTGCACACCCTGCGGGGCGTCGGCGTGAAGCTGGAACCGCCCGTCATGGAGTCGGACGGGGAGCCGCCGCGATGAGATGGGCACTGGTCAAGGTCTGCCTGGCGGTCACCGCGATGGTCGTGGTCGCCTTCGCGGTCCCGCTCGGCCTGGTCATCAAGGAGATGGCCCGCGACCGCGCCTTCTCCAACGCCGAGCGGGAGGCCGCCGTCGTGGTCCCCGCGCTGTCCATCACCACCGACCGCGAGCAGCTGGAGCGGGTCGTCGCCTCCGCCGGCTCCGACGACGGGATGGCGGTGCACATCCCGGCGAGCGACGGCCGGGCCGCCGTCGAGCTCGGCCGACAGCGCGCCACCGGCGCGGACATCGACGCCGTCCGCGAGCTGGGCCGCGCCTCCACCGCCGAGGTGCCCGGCGGCTCCGCCCTGCTCCAGCCCGTCGCGCTCAGCCTCGGGACCGTGGTCGTCGAGGTGTACGTCCCCGAGTCCGAGGTCAGCAACGGCGTCGCCACGGCCTGGGCGGTGCTCGCGGCGGTCGGCGTCGCGCTGGTCGTCGGCTCGGTCGCGGTCGCCGACCGGCTGGGCGTGCGGATGGTGCAGCCCGCCCAGCGGCTGGCCGAGGGCGCCCACGAACTGGGGGAGGGGAAACTCGGCGTCCGCGTCCCCGAGGAGGGGCCGAACGAACTGCGGCTGGCGGCGGTCGCGTTCAACTCCATGGCCGACCAGGTCGTCCAGCTCCTGGCGAACGAACGGGAGCTGGCCGCCGACCTCTCCCACCGGCTGCGCACCCCGCTGACCGTGCTGCGGCTCAACGCCGCCTCCCTCGGCGACTCACCGGCCGCCGAACAGACCCGGGCCGCGGTCGCCCAGCTCGAACGCGAGGTCGACACCATCATCCGCACGGCCCGCGAGGCCAAGCCGCAGACCGCGGCGGCGGGCCCGGGCGCCGGGTGCGACGCGGCCGAGGTCGTCCGGGAGCGGATGGCGTTCTGGTCGGCGCTCGCGGAGGACGAGGGCCGCACGGTGCGGCTGGCCGGCGTCGACCGTCCGGTGCGCATACCCGTGGCCCGCGCCGATCTCGCGGCCGCGCTGGACGCCCTGCTCGGCAACGTCTTCCGGCACACCCCCGAGGGCACGGCCTTCGCGGTGGACGTGCACAACGGCGAGGACGCGGTGATCGTCCTGGTGTCGGACGCGGGGCACGGCATACCCGACCCCGAGGCGGCGATGGCACGAGGCCGGGGGTCCGGGAGCGCCGGGTCGACCGGGCTGGGCCTGGACATCGTGCGCCGGCTCGCGGAGTCGACCGGCGGCGACGTACGGATCGGCTCGTCGGTGCTGGGCGGCACCGAGGTGCGGATCTGGCTCCAGGTCGACGGGCGGACCGGGCGGGAGCCGGGGCGCAGAGGACACCGGGGTGCGGTGCGCAGACGCCGGCTGGGCAGAACGGCCGCCACCTTTAACCGCCCCCGATCCCTTCCTTAAGCGCACCCTAAGATCGCCAACCCCCGCCCCGATCAGGCGGTTTGCCCGATTCGGTCTCGCTAGCGTGCTGCCGCGTCCCCCTCCGGGACCTCCCTGGAACCCCCGTGAACCACGAAGGCAGGCACGCCATGAGTACGCACCGGCGCAAGGTCAGCGGCAGGAACAAGGCGATCGGCGGCGTGGTCGCCGCGGCCGTGGTCGGCGGCGGCGCGGTCCTGCTCACCGGCACCGCCCAGGCGGCCGGGGTCGGCGCCGCGTACACGAAGACCAGCGACTGGTCGACGGGGTACACCGCGCAGTACGTCGTCACGAACAACAGCGGTGCCGTGAAGGACGACTGGACCCTCGAGTTCGATCTGCCGGCCGGTTCCAGAATCAGCTCCCTGTGGAACGCGGAGTCGGGCGTCAGCGGACAGCACGTCACCGTGACGCCCCCCAAGTGGGACACCGACGGTCTCGCGGCCGGTGAGTCGGTCACCGTCGGGTTCGTCGTCAACGGCAGCGGCGATCCGTCCGGCTGCCGCGTCGACGGCGCCCGCTGCTCGGCCGACGAAGGCGCGACCCCCGAGCCGAGCGGCCGCCCGACGCAGACCGCGAGCGCGACCCCGACGGCCACGGCGACCCCGACGGCCACCGCGAGCCCGAGCGCCACCGCCTCGGCCCCGACGGCCACCGCCTCCCCCTCGGCGAGCACCGGCACCGGCACGGGGTCCGGCACCACGGCCTCCGCCGGCTTCGTCCCCTACGTCGACACCTCCCTCTACCCCGCCTTCGACCTCCTCGCCCACGCGTCCGCGACCGGCGTGAAGGAGTACAACCTCGCCTTCGTCACCGACGGCGGCGGCTGTACGCCCAAGTGGGGTGGCGTCACCGACCTCGCCACCGATGCCGTCGCCGCCCAGATCGGCGCCCTGCGCGCCGAGGGCGGTGACGTCCGGGTCTCCTTCGGCGGCGCGGCCGGCTCCGAGCTGGGCACCACCTGCTCGTCGGCGGATGCGCTGGCGGCGGCGTACGGCAAGGTCGTGGACGCCTACGGCCTCACCAAGGTCGACTTCGACGTCGAGGGCGGCGCGCTGCCGAACACGGCCGCGAACACCCGCCGCGCCCAGGCGATCGCCACGCTCCAGCAGCTCCACCCCGACCTGGACGTCTCCTTCACCCTCCCCGTGATGCCGGAGGGCCTGACCCAGGACGGCGTGAACCTGCTGGCCAACGCGAAGACCAACGGCGTGGCGATCAGCAGCGTCAACATCATGGCGATGGACTACGGCGCGGCCTACAGCGGCGACATGGGCACCTACGCCGAGCAGGCGGCCACCGCCACCCAGGCCCAGATCAAGAGCGTCCTCGGCCTGAGCGACGCCGCCGCCTGGAAGGCCGTCGCCGTCACCCCGATGATCGGCGTCAACGACGTCACCTCCGAGATCTTCACGGTCGACGACGCCACCCAGCTCGTCGCCTTCGCGAAGTCCAAGGGACTCGGCTGGCTGTCGATGTGGTCCGCCACCCGCGACAAGCAGTGCACGGGCGGCGCCAAGACCTACGCCGACCCCACGTGCAGCTCGATCGTCCAGGACGCCGGCGCGTTCTCGAAGGCGTTCGCCACCTACCAGTGACGTCGGGGCTCAGCGGCTGAGCCCACCCTCCTTCACGGCGTGCAGCAGGCCCGCGAGGGCGCGGGGCGCCACGAGAGCGACCGTCTGAGGGCGGTCGCTCTCGCGGAGGTGGAGCCGCGCGGGGGCGGATGCCGCCAGCTCGACGCAGTTGCCCTCCCCGCCTGAGCTGAACGTCGACTTCTGCCAGTTCAGCGGGGGCATGGCGGTCGGCTGCCCTCCTTCACGGCTTGCAGCAGGCCCGCGAGGGCGCGGGGCGCCACGAGAGCGACCGTCTGAGGGCGGTCGCTCTCGCGTAGGTGGAGCCGGGTGGGGGCGGACGCCGCCAGCTCGACGCACTCGCCTTCGCCGCCGGTGCTGAACGACGACTTCTGCCAGACGAGGTGAGGCACGGCGGGGTCCTTTCAGAGGGTGTACATCACGTGCTGGATGAGACTCAGGGAGTCGCGTGACTCGTGCGACTCGGGTGCCGCTTCCGGGTCGACGGGCGCCAGCGCCAGCTCACTGAGCCGCTCGAACATTCTGGCGTACTCATCCAGTTCAGCTCCATCCCAGAGGAGGAGCGAGTTGGTCGGGTGCTCCAGGTAGACCGTGTCCAATTCGGGGACGCCAGTGCCGAAGATGACGAACGACCGGCTGTGGGCGGCGTAGACGCCCGCCCGACCCCCCCAAGCGTCTCGCTCACCTTCCCGCCCCACCCCGTCTGGGTCCGCACCGCACGCGACGCAGTCCGCACCCTCCTCCTCGCCACCCCCCACGCCGACCTCGCCGACACGGCCGTCCTCCTCACCTCCGAGGCCGTCACCAACGCCATCAACGCCTGCGCCGACAAGGGCTGCACCACCCCCGTCACCCTCCATGCCGGCTGGTGGTTCGACCCCCACCACCGCCTCCGCGTCCTCGTCCACGACGCAGCCCCGGGCCTGCCCACCCCCCGAACCCCCGCCCAGGACGACGAGGAGGGCCGCGGCCTCCACCTGATCTCGTCCGGTGCCGACGCCTGGGGCGTCTGCGCCCATGGCCCCGGCCGGGGCAAAGCCACCTGGTTCGAGCTCGGACATCAGGCCCAAACTCACTCGTAAGGCTGAAATGGCCACGAAACGGCCCGTGCGGTAGCCGACGGCCGCCTACGTTCCGTCACATGGTCAGTTCAGCGCACGAGGCGATGCACCAGATCTTCCGGGAGGATCCCGGGCTCGTCGCCCGCGCCCTTCCCCGGGCGGGCATCCCCTTCCCCGAACCCACGGCGATCCAGCACCTGGACACCGATCTCACCGAGATCAGGCCGCTGGCACGCCGGGTGGACACCCTTCTCCAGGTCGACACCGCGAACGACGGGAGCTTCCTGCTCGCCGTCGAGGCACAGGGCAAGCCGGACCAGGACAAGCCGAGCAGTTGGACGTACTACCTGGCGCACCTCTACGCCAAGTACCAGCTCCCCCCGATCCTGCTGGTGGTCTGCCGGGACAAGGCCACCGCCTCCTGGGCGGCGGAACCCGTCCGGGTCGGCCTGCCCGTCCACACCAGCATGGCGGTCTTCCCGCTCGTCCTGGGCCCCGGCAACGTTCCCGCGGTCGTCGACCCGGACGAGGCGAGCGAGGACCTCGCCCTCGCCGTGTTCTCCGCCCTCGCCCACGCCAAGGATCCGGACCTGCCTGCGATACTGGACGCGCTGGCGGCGGCGGTGAACGGCACCGGCGGCGAGACCGCGAAGCGTTGGGCGGAATTCACTGAAGTCGGCCTGGGCGACACCCCGGCCCGTGCACTGTGGAGGCAACTGATGGCCACGTACACCCCCCGTTTCCCCGGCAGCGGCACCATCATCGAGGAAGCTCTCATCGAGGGCGAGGCCAGGGGCGAGGTGAAGGGCCGCGCGGAGGGCCGTGCCGAGGGCCGCGCCGAGGACATCCTCCACATTCTTGAGGTGCGCGGGATCGAGGTCCCCGATGCCGCTCGGGAGCGG
>NZ_JBIVJP010000003.1:232853-491974 GCF_044750285.1 Streptomyces sp. NPDC088812
CGGGTCGCCTCCTGCACGGACCTGGAGATGCTGGGCACCTGGCTCGACCGCTCCCTGACCGCGTCGACGGCCGAGGAGCTGTTCGACGAGTCGTAGCGACACCCGGCCCGTGCACTGTGGAGGCAACTGATGGCCACGTACACCCCCCGTTTCCCCGGCAGCGGCACCATCATCGAGGAAGCTTTCATCGAGGGTGAGGCCCGGGGTGAGGCCAAGGCCATCATCCGCGTCCTCGAGGTGCGCGGGATCGAGGTCCCCGATGCCGCTCGGGAGCGGGTCGCCTCCTGCACGGACCTGGAGATGCTGGGCACCTGGCTCGACCGCTCCCTGACCGCGTCGACGGCCGAGGAGCTGTTCGACGAGTCGTAACCCGCGCCCGCAGGGACAGCGGGGCGCGGCACGCTCCCACGACGTGCCGCGCCCCTTCCCCGTTCCCCCGCGTCAGGCGGTCTCGAGGGCCGGCAGCGTGCCCGACTTCGCCGCCTGGCCGTACCACAGCGCGCTCGACTTCGGCGTACGGGCGAGCGTGGCGTAGTCGACGTACACCGCGCCGAACCGCTTCTCGTAGCCGTACGCCCACTCGAAGTTGTCCAGCAGGGACCACAGGAAGTAGCCCCGCACGTCCGCGCCCTCGGTGATGGCGCGGTGGACGGCCCGGAGGTGGCCGTGCAGGTAGGAGATGCGGTCCGGGTCGTGGACGCGGCCGTCCGAGTCGGGCTTGTCGTCGTAGGCGGCGCCGTTCTCCGTGATGTAGAGCGGCAGGCCGGGCGCCTCCTTCGCATAGCGCGTGATCAGCTCGTGCAGACCGGTCGGGTCGACCGTCCAGCCCATCTCGGTGCGCTCACCCGGCGTCTGGTGGAAGGCGACGTCGTCCGCGCCCGGCCAGGGGCTGTGGTCACTGGTGCCGTGGCCGTCCGACCGCGGGCCCTTCGGGTCGGCGTCCGACGCCGAGACCAGGGTGGGCGTGTAGTAGTTCAGGCCCAGCGCGTCCAGCGGCTGGTGGATCGCCGCCAGGTCGCCGTCGAGGACGTACGACCAGTCGGTGAGGGAGGAGGTGGCGGCGAGGAGCGTCTCCGGGTACGCGCCGTGCAGCAGCGGTCCGTGGAAGACGCCGTTGGCGAGGTCGTCGATCTTCCGGGCCGCGACCAGGTCCCCCGGCGACTGCGACAGCGGCCGCACCACGGACGAGTTGAGGCTGATCCCGACCGAGTTGCGGGCCGGCATCACCGACCGGAGAGCCGTCGTGCCCAGCCCGTGCGCCAGGTTCAGGTGGTGGGCCGCCCGCAGGGACGCCACCGGGTCCGTGCGGCCCGGCGCGTGCACGCCGGACGCGTAACCGAGGAACGCGCTGCACCAGGGCTCGTTGAGCGTCATCCAGTGCTCCACCCGGTCGCCGAGCGCCTCCCCGACGATCTGCGCGTACTCGGCGAACCGGTACGCCGTGTCGCGCTCCGGCCAGCCGCCCGCGTCCTCCAGCTCCTGCGGGAGGTCCCAGTGGTAGAGGGTGACCGCCGGCTTGATGCCCTTCGACAGCAGCTCGTCGACCAGGCGGCGGTAGAAGTCCAGGCCCACCTGGACCGCCGGACCGCGGCCGGTCGGCTGGACCCGCGGCCAGGAGATGGAGAAGCGGTACGCCGACAGGCCGAGCTCCGCCATCAGCGCCACGTCGTCGCGGTAGCGGTGGTAGTGGTCGACAGCGATGTCACCGGTCTCGCCGCCGGCGGTCTTGCCCGGCGTATGGCTGAAGGTGTCCCAGATCGACGGGGTGCGGCCGTCCTCCCGCACCGCCCCCTCGATCTGGTACGCGGACGTCGCGGCGCCCCAGAGGAAGGCGGAAGGGAAGGACACCGGGTTGACCGGCTGTGCGGACTCGGACATGGAAGCGCTCCCATGGGTGGTCGTCGAGGTCGTCGAGACCGACGGAGGATGGGGGGAAGAAGTGCGGGTGCAGAAAAAGGGGGCCGAGGCGGCGCTGACCCGGCCCCCGGGAAGTCGCTGGGATCGGCGGCGGGCGTCAGCCCTTCACGGCACCCTGCATGATGCCGCCCACGATCTGCTTGCCGAAGATCGCGAAGACCAGCAGCAGCGGCAGCGTGCCCAGCAGCGCCCCCGCCATGATCAGGGACTGGTCGGGTGTGAACCCGCGGCCCAGGCCCGCGACCGCCACCTGCACGGTCGGGTTGCCGGTCTGGCTCAGCACCAGGAACGGCCACAGGAAGTCGTTCCACGTCTGGACGAACATCAGCATGCCGAGCACCGCCATCGCCGGACGCGCCGCGGGGAACACCACGTGCCACACCACGCGCCAGCTGCTCGCGCCGTCCACCCGGGCCGCCTCGATGATCTCGTCCGGCAGCGCCTGGATCAGGTACTGCCGCATGAAGAACACCCCGAAGGCGCTCACCAGCGACGGCAGGATCACCGACTGGAGCTGGTCGGTCCACTCCAGCTTGGCGACCATCATGTACAGCGGGATGATGCTCAGCTGCGGCGGCACCATCATCGTGCCGATGACGATCAGCATCAGCGCGCCGCGGCCCTTGAAGCGCAGCTTGGCGAAGGCGAACCCGGCGATCGTGGAGAGGAAGACGATCGTCACGGCCGACGTCCCCGCCACGAACGTCGTGTTGACGAAGGCGGTGCCGAGGTTGGCGTCGTTCCAGGCCAGGTCCAGATTGTTCATGAGGTTCGAGCCGAACCAGAACGGTGGCGGCGTCTGCGCCAGCCGGTTGCTGTCGCGGGAGGCGGCGATCGCCGTCCACACCAGCGGGAACAGCGAGCCGATGGTGAACAGCGCCAGGATCAGGTAGGCGACCGGCCCGGCGTGCAGCGTGCCGCCGGCGCGGGCCGACCTGGGCCGCCGCCCGCCCGGGGACTTCCGCGGGGTCGTGTCCGGCGGGGTCAGTGTCGTCGTCACGGCCGTACTCCTAACTACTGGCGCGCAGCCGGCGCGAGATGACGTAGTTGACGATGCCGATCACGATCAGGATCAGGAACATCGTCCAGGCGATCGCGGAGGCCCGGCCGAGGTGCTGGTTGACCCAGCCCTGCTCGTACAGGTACAGGCCCAGCGTCTGGAACTGGTGCTCCGCACCACCGGACGAGCCCTTGTTCGCGTCGAACAGCAGCGGCTCGCCGAACACCTGGCTGGCGCCGATCGTCGAGACGACGACCGTGAAGAGGATCGTCGGCCGCAGCGACGGCAGCGTCACGTGGAAGAACTGCTTCCAGCGGCTCGCGCCGTCCAGCGCCGCCGACTCGTACAGATCCTGCGGGATCGCCTGCATCGCGGCCAGGTAGATCAGCGCGTTGTAGCCGGTCCACCGCCAGATGATGATCGAGGAGACCGCGAACTGCGACGGCCACTTGTCCTCCTGCCAGTCGACCGCGTCGATCCCGACCAGGTCGAGCACCCAGTTGACCATGCCGTAGTCGCGCCCGAAGAGCAGCACGAAGACGAGCGAGGCGGCCGCGATCGACGTCGCGTACGGCGCGAGCATCACGACCCGGTAGAAGGTCGAGGCGCGCAGCTTGTAGTTGAGGATGTGGGCGAGCCCCATCGCCATCAGCAGCTGCGGCACCGTCGAGATGATGCCGATGGTCAGCGTGTTCTCCGCCGCGTTCCAGAAGAACTCGTCGTCGAAGATCCGCGTGTAGTTGTGCAGCCCCACCCAGGTCATGTCGGTGGGCGCGGTCATCTCCACCTGGTGCAGCGACGCCCAGCCCGTGTAGACCAGCGGGAACATGCCGAAGGCGAGGAACAGCAGGAAGAACGGGGAGACGAAGGCGTACGGGCTCCAGCGGATGTCGCGCTGCCAGCGGCGGGAGAGCCGGGCGCGCCGGCGCTGCTCCGCCTCCGCGGGCGCGGCGCCCTGTAGCGGGCGGCCCGGGGCCGCGCCCCCCTCCTTCACGGGGGGCGCGGCACTGTCGTGACGGGTGGTCATAGGAGTCACTGGTCCAGGCTGTTGTCGATGGTCTTGGTGGCCGTCTTCCAGGCCTCCTCCGCCGACTTGCCCTTCGTCACGAGGATGACGCCGTTGTCGGTCAGACCCTGCTGGATGATCTGGTCCTTCGGGCCGATCACCTGTTCCGGGGCGGCCTTCGCGGCCGCGGCGAAGATGGTGCCGATGGGGGCGTCACCGGTCATCTCGTTCTTGGCGCCGGTCACCTCGGGCATCGTGTACGCGCTCGGCGCGCTCGGGAAGGAGCCCTGCACCTTGAACAGCTTCGCCTGCTGCTCCGGCGCGGTCAGCCAGGCGACCAGCTTCTCGGCCTCCTTCACGTTCTTGCCGCTGGAGGGCACGGTGAGGAAGGAGCCGCCCCAGTTGCCGGACTTCGGGGCCACCGCGACGGCCCACTTGCCGACGGACTCCGGCTTCGACTTCCCCTTGAGGGTGCCGAGCATCCACGGCGGACACGCCACCGTGGCGAACTTGCTGTTCGCGATCGTCTGGTCCCACGCCGCCTGGAACTGCGTCGTGGACTGCACCAGGCCTTCCTCGGCGGCCTTCGCGGTCAGGTCGAAGGCGGCCTTGACGGCCGGGTTCGTCTTGTAGATGACCTCGCCGGAGGAGTCGTAGAACTTCTCCGTCTCACTGCTGAGAACGGCATTGATCAGACCACCGGGGGAGTCCATGAAGTACACGCCCTCGGGCGCCTTCTCCTTGAACTGCTCGCCGACCGACACGAACTTGTTCCAGTCGCCCGCCCACAGCTTGCCGACCTCCGCCGGGTCGGTGGGCAGACCTGCCTGCTCGAAGAGGTCCGTGCGGTAGCAGATGGCCATCGGGCCGATGTCGGTGCCGAGGCCGATCGTCTTGCCGTCCTTGGTCGTGGCCTGCGCCCACTTCCAGTCCACCCAGTTGCTCGCCTTCACGCCCGAAACCTTCGACAGGTCCTGGAGCTTGGCGCTCTGGGTCGACGTGATCTCGGCGATGTTGGCCACCTCGACGGCCTGCACGTCCTGCAGCCCGCTGTTGGTGGTGAGGTGGTTGAGGAGCGGCGGGTAGTAGTTCTCGTTCCGCTCGATGACCGTCTCGGCGATCTTTATGTTCGGGTTGAGCTTCTCGTACTCCGCGTAGAGCCCGGCCTCCTTGAAGCCCATCGTGCCGAAGAGTCCCAGCGTGATCGTGGTCTTGCCCTTGCCGTCTCCGGACGACGAACCATTGGAGTTCTCGTCGCCGCCGTCGTCGGCACAGCCGGCCAGCAGCCCGGCGCCCAGCGTCGCGACGGCCGCCAGGACCACCACCCGACGGGAGGTTCGGGTACGTGCTCGCATTACGTCCTCCTGTTGCCCTGACGTGCCGACCCCCCGGCCAACTGCATTGTTGGGCCCGTTAGTTTCTCGCTGCGGCTCGGGCGGGGAACGTGCGGGATGTGTATGTGTCAGGTACTGTGGGAGCGCTCCCACAGGTGATGTGTTGAAGAGTCGCCGGTTCGAGCGGGGGTGTCAAGGGCGGGGGTGCGGAGAGTTGCGTTCAGTTATCCGGCTGTTAGCTAACTCCCGGACAGCGATGCTTTTCGGCCGGGACGGCGGTCCCCCGGGGGTGGTCGTACGGCGTACGGCGGGCGCGGGTGGACGGCGTCCGGCGCGTGGGCGTGCGGGCGTCCGGGGCGGTGGGCGTGCGGCTTCCGGTGCGCGCCCGTGGGGGAGCGGACGCGGTGCCCGGCCGTGTGAACAGTGGGGACTGTTAGATTCCAGGCCAGCGTGATGACGAACGGCGGGAAGGCGGAGCCCATGGCAAGCCACGGAGCGCGGGGCCGGAGCGGTGGCCGGCCGACCCTCGAAGAGGTGGCCGCACGCGCCGGTGTGGGCCGGGGCACGGTCTCCCGGGTGATCAACGGCTCACCCCGGGTCAGCGACGCGACCCGCGCCGCCGTGGAGGCGGCGGTCGCCGAGCTCGGCTACGTCCCCAACACCGCCGCCCGCGCCCTCGCCGCCAACCGGACGGACGCCATCGCCCTCGTCGTCCCCGAGCCGGAGACGCGGTTCTTCGCCGAGCCGTACTTCTCGGACATGCTGCGGGGCGTCGGCGCGGAACTCTCCGACACGGAGATGCAGCTGCTGCTGATCTTCGCGGGCAGCGACCGGGAACGGCAGCGGCTGGCCCAGTACCTGGCGGCGCACCGGGTGGACGGCGTCCTGCTGGTCTCGGTCCACGCGGACGACCCGCTGCCGGACCTGCTCGCCCAGCTGGAGATCCCGGCCGTGATCAGCGGCCCCCGTTCCGCCGCGGAGACGCTTCCCTCGGTGGACTCCGACAACTACGGCGGCGCCCGTTCCGCCGTGGAGCACCTGCTGGGCCGGGGCCGCCGCCGCATCGCCCACATCACCGGCCGGCTGGACGTGTACGGCGCCCAGCGCCGCGTCGACGGCTACCGCGACGCCCTGCGCGACGCCGGGTGCGAGGTGGACGAGGGTCTGATCGAGCTGGGCGACTTCACCGAGGAGGGCGGCCGCCGCGCGATGGCCGACCTGCTCGCCCGTACGCCCTCGCTGGACGCGGTCTTCGCCGGTTCGGACGTCATGGCGGCCGGTGCCCGCCAGGTCCTGCGCGAGGCGGGCCGCCGCATCCCCGAGGACGTGGCCCTCGTCGGCTACGACGACTCCGCCATCGCCCGTCACATGGACCCGCCGCTGACCAGTGTCCGCCAGCCCATCGAGGAGATGGGCCGCAGGATGCTGGACCTGCTGCTCACGGAGATAGCGGATCGTCGTCCGGCGGTGTCGCGGGGGTTGGAGCGGCGTCAGGTGGTGCTGGCCACGGAGCTGGTGGACCGGGCGTCGTCGTAGTCGCCGTCGTGGCGGCGGAGGCCGTCGGCGGCCGGGCGGACGCCTTCGGGCGAGCCCGGCCGTCCCGGCCCGCCGGTACGGGAGAGCGGCGTGCCGGTATGGGAGAGGGGCGTGGGGGCGGCGGTGCTGCACCGCGGACGCCGGAAACGCATCAGCCGGTGACCTTCCTCGGAAGGTCACCGGCCGATGACTCAGGGTGAGTGACGGGACTCGAACCCGCGGCATCCTGGACCACAACCAGGTGCTCTACCAGCTGAGCTACACCCACCATGACCGGCGGTTCACTGGGTGGTTCACCGACCGGCCGAGAAAAAGTGTACAGGGTCCGAAGGGGTGCTCGCGCACGCCTTTCGCCGGGGCGGTTCGCGGGCCGTCTACCGGGCGGGCAGGACGTGCTTCGCGGCGATGGCCTTGGCGGTCTCCGAGTCCGGGCCGGGCTGCGGGACGAAGACGGCCTCGCGGTAGTAGCGCAGCTCGGCGATGGATTCGCGGATGTCGGCGAGGGCGCGGTGGTTGCCGTTCTTCTCCGGGCTGTTGAAGTAGGCCCGCGGGTACCAGCGCCGGGCGAGCTCCTTGATGCTGGAGACGTCGACGATCCGGTAGTGGAGGTAGTTCTCCAGCGTCGGCATGTCGCGCAGCAGGAAGCCGCGGTCGGTGCCGACCGAGTTCCCGCACAGGGGGGCCTTGCCGGGCTCCTTCACGTGCTGCCGCACGTACGCCAGCACCTGCTCCTCGGCGTCGGCCAGGGTCGTGCCGGCGGCGAGTTCGTCGAGCAGGCCGGACGCGGTGTGCATCTGACGCACCACCTCCGGCATCGTCTCCAGCGCCGCGTCGGGGGGCCGGATGACAATGTCCACACCTTCGCCGAGCACGTTCAGCTCGGAGTCGGTGACGAGGGCGGCAACCTCGATGAGCGCGTCGTCGGACAGCGAGAGGCCGGTCATCTCGCAGTCGATCCACACCATGCGATCGTTCATGCGACCACCCTAAGGCTGACGTCCCCCGATGGGCTGCCCCCGGTTCTGCCCGGACGAGGGGAGGACCGCCTCACGGCGTCTCCCGGTCGCCTCACGGAGGCTCCCGGCCGTCTCGCGGAGGCTCCCGGCCGTCTTACGGTCGCCTCATGGCGCCTCCCGGCCGTCTCACGGCAGCTGCCGGTCGCCTCATGGCGCCTCCCGGCCGTCTCATGGCGCCTCCCGGCCGTCTCATGGCGCCTCCCGGCCGTCTCATGGCGCCTCCCGGTCGCCTCACGGCGCCTCCCGGCCGCTTTCCCGCCAGGACGGCACGGCAGCGGGGGCGGCGAGGGCGTCGTCCGCCCCGCCGCCCCCGCCCGTCGGTCTCACATTCCGCTGCGCGGCCCCGGCAGCCCCGCCCGCGATCCCGCGTAGTCCCGCGGGTGCTCCGCCGGTCCGGCGGATCCGGCGCCGGTGGACGCCGACGCGGTGGAGCCCGCGGCCGCGCCCGCCGCCGTCCTGCGCACCTGGGGCGGCACACCGGGCTCGGGATGGAGGGCCGGTCCCGTCGTCAGTCCGCCGGCCGGGAGTGCCGCGACCGGCGCCGTCGGCTCGCTGTCGGCGGGCGGACGCTCGCTCTGTGGCCGGCGGGCCCGGTACGCCGCCCGGTAGGCGGCCGGCGAGGAGCCCAGCTGCCGGCGGAAGTGTCCCCGCAGGGCCACCGGCGAGCGGAAGCCGCACCGGCCGGCGACCTCGTCGACGGAGTAGTCCGAGGTCTCCAGCAGCCGCTGGGCCTGGAGCACCCGCTGGGTGATCAGCCACTGGAGCGGGGCGCTGCCGGTCAGCGACCGGAAGCGGCGGTCGAAGGTTCGCCGGCTCATGTAGGCGCGCGCGGCGAGCGTCTCCACGTCGAACTGCTCGTGGAGGTGCTCCAGCGCCCAGGCGACGACCTCGGCGAGCGGGTCGGCGCCGATCTCCTCGGGTAAAGACCGGTCGAGGTAGCGTTCCTGTCCGCCCGAGCGGCGCGGCGGGACCACCAGGCGCCGGGCGAGCGCGCCGGCCGCCTCGTTGCCGTGGTCCGTGCGCACGATGTGCAGGCACAGGTCGATCCCGGCAGCCGTGCCCGCCGACGTCAGGACGTCGCCGTCGTCGACGAACAGCTCCCTGGGGTCGACGTGCACCGACGGATAGCGTTTGGCCAGCGTCGGTGCGTACATCCAGTGCGTGGTGGCCGGACGGCCGTCCAGCAGGCCCGCAGCCGCCAGCACGAACGCGCCGGTGCACAGGCCCACGATGCGGGCGCCCTCCTCGTGCGCCCGGCGCAGCGCGTCGAGCGCCTCCGCCGGCGGCGGTGAGGTGATCGAGCGCCAGGCCGGCACGACGACCGTGCCCGCCCGCGAGATCGCCTCCAGGCCGTGTGGCGCGGTGAGTTCCAGGCCTCCCGTCGTCCGCAGCGGACCGTCCTCGCCGCCGCACACCAGCAGGCGGTAGCGCGGTACGCCGGCGTCCTGGCGGTCGATGCCGAAGACCGACAGCGGGATGGAACTCTCGAAGATGGGGCCGCCGCTGAACAGCAGCACGGCGACGATCTCCTTGCGGCGTCGCCCGGACAGCTTCCGGGCCGCGGCTTCCGGCGCGGCAGTGGAGTCGTGGCTCATCCTGCTAAGCCCCCCTCGGTGGTCGCGGCTCCTCGGTTGTGTCGCTCCTGCACGTTTCCCCTCGGTCCTGCACGAGTCCCCCGCCGTAGACAGTCAAGATCGAATCTACTGTGTCGTGTGATGCGGGAGTGGCCAGTTCAGCACCCGGCACATTGTCGACATGGCAACTTGGCGTGAAGCATTCGATCACGAAGGGTTGCACTCGTGGGGGGCGCAGGGAAGTGCGCCTCGTGGCGGTGGCCAATCTGCGTAGGGTGCACAGGGGCTCCGAGGCCCTTTCCGTGCAGGTGGAACGGTGCGTGGGGGGTGGTCGCGGCAAGGGATGCGCGGTATCCGGAAGTTGGCTGAAAAGATACGGGCGCGTGCGTGAAAACCGGTCAGCCGACCGGTGAGCTTCCGCCGTTGTGACGACCGCCACGGTGTGACCCCGTGCCACCGCGCCGACGTCGTCCCCCGGGGGCCGCGTGCGGGCGCCGGGTGCCCGGCGGGGCAGGTGATACGCCTGATGCCGGTGATCCATGAGACGCCTGTGAGACACCTGATGCGGAGCAGGAGGCGTCGGGCGACGGGACCCGCGCGCCTCGCAGGGCGCCCGGCGTCCCCGGGGCGCGGGAAGCGTGCGGTTCGTGCTCGTGCTCGTCCGCGGGCGCCCGCGCCGCGCACCGCTCGGACCGCCGCAGCAGCACCCGGCACACGGCCGTGACGGCGGCGAGCCCGAGGGCGGCGCCGGCGGCGCCGGCCGGGGAGGTGCCGTAGCAGAGGAGGACCGACGGGACCAGGACGCAGCTGAAGGCCGCCCAGCGGATGAGGACGGTGGTGCTGTCACCGCCGGGGCGGGTCCCGGGGGAGGGGCGGGACGAGGGCATGGGGCGGGCTCCTCCCTGGGCGATGGTCACCGCGTTCAACGCCTGTCCGGCCCGGTCGGTCACTCACACGGTGAACGGCGGACACATGAATCCTGTGCAAACCGCCTGTACGGGGCAGCAACCATTGCGTTACGGGCGCCCCCTCGTGCATGCTCCCTGGAACCCCCAGCGGACCACGCGCGGGATCTGGGCCGACGAGGCGTGCCGCCGTACCCTTGGGGGTATGGGGTCGGGAAGACGATTCCCGGACACACCTCCGCCGCCCCAGCTCGTCCCCTCGTCTAAGGATCGATACGCCGAGACAGCCATGGCCGGTCACGAATTCTTCGAACCCGCGGACCGCAAGCGGCCGGTCGCCGACCCCACGGCGGCCGATCCCCTGGCGGCGGAAGAGGCACGCCACACCTGCGATCCCGCCTTCAAGCACGGCGTCGTCGTCGGCTTCGACGGCTCCACCTCCAGTGAGCGCGCCCTCGCGTACGCCATCGGCATGGCCCATCGCTCCCGCGCGGGCCTGATCATCGTGCACGTCGCCAACCGGCTGCCCACCACGGTGTGGGCCGGCTGCGAGCCGCCGGTCTTCGTCGACGTGCCGGACCACCGCACCGAGGTGCTCGGCCTGGAGCTCGCCTGCGCCGAGTACCTCGCCGAGGTGCCGTGGATCCTGGTCGAGCGCGGCGGCGACATCTGCCACGAACTCGAAGAGGTGGGGCGGGAGTACGAGGCCGACGCGATCGTCGTCGGCTCCACGCACGGCATCGTCGGGCGGATCTTCGGCTCGGTCGCCGGGCGGCTCGCCAAGCGGGCGCAGCGGCCCGTCGTCGTCATCCCGTGACGCCCCTCTCGGCAACGCCCCGCCCTCCCGCGGGAGATGAGCCGGCGGCGCCCCGGGGAACCCCTTTGTGCACACGTGAACCTACTCGCGCGTAGAGGTGTTTGTGCTCTTGTGAAGGGCATATAACGCTCACCGCACAACTGCACAAAGGATGAAGGGAGCCCGCCGTGGACAACGACGTCTCTGCGGGAAGCACCACCACGATCGTCGGCCGACTCGCCCTGGGCATCACCCTGTTGGCACTCGGACTCGGGTACACCGACCTGATCGACGGCGTGACGGCGGCGGACGCCGTACCCCTCGCCCACTACGTCGGCGGCGTCGCGCTGTTCGTCGCCGGCCTCTTCGCCTTCCGGGACCGCGACACGGTCACCGGCACCTCCTACGCGGCCCTCGGCGCCCTCTGGTTCACCTGGGCGGTCTCCGCCGGGTCGCCGGTCTCCGACAACGCCGCCGGACTCTTCCTGCTCCTGTTCGCCCTCGTGGCGCTCTCCCTGACCGCCGCCGGGGGCGATCCCCTCGGCCGGGCCGCCTACGGGCTCCTCACCGTCGCCCTCGTCCTGCTCGCCGTCGCCCGCTTCGCGGACAGCGGCGCTCCGGCCCGGGCCGGCGGCTGGTTCGCCGTCGCCGCGGGAGCGGTCGCCTGGTACGCGGCGACCGCGGCCCTGGCCCACTGGCCGACCGCACTGCCCCGACGCGCTGCCGGCCGGGGAGTGACGGCCACCGGCTGATCGCAGCGGCGGGCCGGGGCGATCGGACTCCCCCCGGTCCCTACAGGGAACGACCCCCGTGGAGGTGGCCCACGGGGGTCGTTCACGTTCGGGCGGCCGGAAGTCCGCGTCGGACCGGTGGACCTACTCCACCGTCACCGACTTGGCGAGGTTGCGCGGCTTGTCGATGTCCCGGCCCAGGGCCTTCGCCGTGTAGTAGGCGAGCAGCTGGAGCGGGATGCCCATGAGGATCGGGTCGAGCTCGTCCTCGTTCTTCGGGACGACGATCGTCTGGTCGGCCTTCTCCTGCTCCTGGTGGGCGACCGCGAGGATCCTGCCGCTGCGGGCCTTGATCTCCTCCAGGGCGGCGCGGTTCTTCTCCAGCAGGTCGTCGTCGGGGACGATCGCGACCGTCGGCAGGGCCGGCTCGATCAGGGCCAGCGGGCCGTGCTTGAGCTCGGAGGCCGGGTAGGCCTCCGCGTGGATGTAGGAGACCTCCTTGAGCTTCAGGGAGGCCTCACGGGCCACCGGGTAGCCCCGGACACGGCCGATGAAGAGCATCGAGCGGGCCTCGGCGAACTGCTCGGCCAGCTTCTTGATGTCCTCCTCGCCCTTCAGGATCTCGGCGATCTGGGCGGGCAGCTTGCGCAGGCCCTCGATGATCCGCTTGCCGTCGCGCACGGACAGGTCGCGGGTGCGGCCCAGGTGCAGGGCGAGCAGCGCGAAGGCGACCGTGGTGTTGGTGAAGCACTTCGTGGAGACGACGCAGACCTCGGGGCCGGCGTGCACGTAGACGCCGCCGTCGGCCTCGCGGGCGATCGCCGAGCCGACCACGTTGACCACGCCGAGGACCCGGGCGCCCTTGCGCTTGAGCTCCTGCACGGCGGCCAGCACGTCGTAGGTCTCACCGGACTGCGAGACGGCGATGTACAGGGTGTCGGGGTCGACGACCGCGTTGCGGTAGCGGAACTCGGAGGCGGGCTCGGCGTCGGCGGGGATACGGGCCAGCTCCTCGATCATCTGGGCGCCGATCATGCCCGCGTGGTACGAGGTGCCGCAGCCGAGGATCTTCACGCGGCGGATCTGGCGTGCCGCGCGGGCGTCCAGGTTGAGGCCGCCGAGGTGCACGGTGGAGAAACGGTCGTCGATGCGGCCGCGCAGCACGCGGTCCACGGCGTCGGCCTGCTCGTGGATCTCCTTGTGCATGTAGGTGTCGTGGCCGCCCATGTCGTAGGAGGCGGCCTCCCACTCCACGAGGGTCGGCTCGGCGGTGGTGCGGGTGCCCTCGGTGGTGTAGGTGCGGAAGTCGTCGGCCTTGAGGGTGGCCATCTCGCCGTCGTCCAGCGTGACGATCTGACGGGTGTGGGCGACCAGGGCGGCTATGTCGGAGGCGACGAACATCTCCTTCTCGCCGATGCCGAGGACGACCGGGGAGCCGTTGCGGGCGACGACGATGCGGTCGGAGAAGTCGGCGTGCATCACGGCGATGCCGTAGGTGCCCTCGACGACGCGCAGCGCCTCGCGGACCTTGTCCTCCAGCTTCTCGGCCTCGGAGCGGGCGATCAGGTGGACGAGGACCTCGGTGTCGGTCTCGGAGAGGAACTCGACGCCGTCCGCCTCCAGCTTGCGGCGCAGGTCGGAGGCGTTGTCCACGATGCCGTTGTGGACGACGGCGACCTTGAGGTCGGCGGACATGTGCGGGTGGGCGTTGACGTCGGAGGGGGCGCCGTGGGTGGCCCAGCGGGTGTGGGCGATGCCGGTGGTGCCCTTGAAGCGGGCCGGGACCTTCGCCTCCAGGTCACGGACGCGGCCCTTGGCCTTGACCATCTTCAGGCCGGCCGTCTTCGGGGAGGTGACGACGATGCCCGCGGAGTCGTAGCCGCGGTACTCCAGGCGCTGGAGCCCCTCCAGGAGCAGGGGGGCGACGTCACGCTTCCCGATGTATCCGACGATTCCGCACATGTATACGTATTCCTCAAGTCCCGTTGGATGGTGCCGGCCGTGATGCCGACCGTGGTGGCGGCCCTGATGCCGGCCGTCAGCCGTAGACGATGCGCCGCAGCTGCCGGAGCGTGAGCTCGGGCGGGGCGACCGCTCGGTAGTGCAGGTCCGCCTCGATCCGTTCGAAGATCTCCGCGTTGACCAGGCCCTGGGTCTGGAGTTCGCGGTGGCGGCGACGGACGTAGTTCTCGGTCGTCTCGTCGAAGTAGGCGAGCACGTCCTGGATCACCCGCAGCGCCTCGCCCCTGTTCAGGGGGGAGGAGCGGGTCAGATGATCTACAAGTTCGTCGTGCACCCGGTAGATCCTGGGGTACCGCGGCGGCTTTCGCAAGATTCCTGCCCGAAATCGGGCAACCGCCTGTTAATGATCTTTGGGCGAACGTTGAAACTCTCATGAGGGTCTGTTCTTGAGCCGTCCATCCCCGCGCCTGCGACCCGTTGCTCGAGGAGACCAGTTTCAGACGCCATGGACATTCCTCGCATGGGCGTACCCGAGCAGCTCGCCGGACGCATGAACATGGCCGAGCAGCACGAGTACCTGCGCTCCCGCTTCTCCCGGCGCACGATGATCCGGGGCGGCGCGGTCACCCTGGGCGCCGTCACCGGTGGCGCGTTCGTGACGGGCGCCACCGCACAGGCCGCCCCCCGGACGGCCACGGCCACGAGCGCCGAGAAGGTCGACGGCGCCCTCGTCGCCCCCTTCGGCCGCCACCTCGCCTACGGCGCCGACGCGCGCACGGAGATGACGATCTCCTGGCAGGTGCCGGTCGCCGTGGACAAGCCGTTCGTCCGTATCGGCGCCCACCCCTGGGACCTCTCCCGCAAGATCGAGGCCGAGATCCGTACGCTGTACACCCCGGCCGGCGTCGGCGCGAGCGGCGACCACACCCAGTACTACGTCCACGCCAAGCTGGCCCGCCTCCAGCCCGGCCGTACGTACTACTACGGCGTCGGCCACGCCGGCTTCGACCCGGCCGCCCCGCACCTGCTCGGCACGCTCGGCACCTTCACCACCGCCCCCGCCAAGGCCGAGCCCTTCACCTTCACCGCCTTCGGCGACCAGGGCGTCAGCTACCACGCCCTCGCCAACGACGGCCTGATCCTCGGCCAGAACCCGGCCTTCCACCTGCACGCCGGCGACATCTGCTACGCCGACCCCTCCGGCGCGGGCAAGACCACCGACACCGGCTACGACTCGCGCACCTGGGACCTCTTCCTGGCGCAGACCGAGACGGTCGCCAAGCAGGTCCCGTGGATGGTCGCGTACGGCAACCACGACATGGAGGCCTGGTACTCGCCCAACGGCTACGGCGGCGAGGAGGCCCGCTGGGTCCTCCCCGACAACGGCCCCGACCAGGCGAACCTCCCCGGCGTCTACTCCTTCGTCCACGGCAACACCGCGGTCATCTCCCTCGACGCCAACGACGTCTCCTTCGAGATCCCGGCCAACCTCGGCATCTCCGGCGGCACCCAGACCACCTGGCTGGAGGCGCAGCTCAAGAAGTACCGGGCGGCGAAGGACATCGACTTCGTCGTCGTCTTCTTCCACCACTGCGCCTACTGCACCTCCACCGCCCACGCCTCCGAGGGCGGCGTGCGCCAGGAGTGGGTGCCGCTGTTCGAGAAGTACACCGTCGACCTCGTGATCAACGGCCACAACCACGTCTACGAGCGCACCGACGTCCTCAAGGGCGGCGAGGTCGTCAAGAAGCTGCCGATCGGCGGCACCGCCTACCCCGAGACCGAGGGCGTGGTCTACGTCACCGCGGGTGCGGCCGGACGCAGCCTGTACGCCTTCAGCGCCGACCAGTCCTACGAGGGCCACGAGAAGGACCTCGAGGCCGTCTCCTCCTACGTCGTCCAGAAGGGCGGCAAGCAGACCGAGACCGTCGCCTGGTCGCGGGTGCGCTACCTCGACTACTCGTTCCTGCGGGTCGACGTCACCCCCGCCGCGAAGGGCCGCTACGCCACCCTGAGCGTGAGCGGCATCGCCGAGACCGGCGAGCGGGTGGACCACTTCACGGTGGCGCGCCGGGCCAAGTAGCACAGCACGACGGGCGCCCCCGAGGACCGTACTCGGGGGCGCCCGTCCGTCCCTGTCAGAACCCCGCGATCGGGTTCTTCAGCGTGCCGACCAGCTGGAGGGCGCCCGACGGGTCCGCCAGGTCCACCATCTGCTTGTTGTTGCGCAGCTGGAGCCGGTTGAGGCAGGACAGCGCGAACTCGGGGGCGAACATGTCGTACTGCCGGAATTTGTCGGCGAGTTCGGGCGTCGCCTCCTGGTACGCGCGGGTGACCTCGGCGACCGTGCGCCAGAAGTCGTCCTCCTCCAGGATTCCCTCGGCGGCCAGGTTCGCCGCGAGGAAGCGGAAGAAGCAGTCGAAGACGTCCGTGAAGATCGACAGGAGTTTCTTGTCCTCCGGGACCTCCACGCGCAGCCGCTCGACCGTCGGCGGCAGCACCGCGTCCGGGTCCATGACCGCGATCTCCTCGGCGATGTCCTTGTACACCGCCCGCTGCACGGCCCCGTCCTTCAGCACCAGGATGGTGTTCTCGCCGTGCGGCATGAAGACCAGGTCATAGGCGTAGAAGCTGTGCAGCAGGGGCGTGTAGTACGCCTGGAGGTAGGCGCGCAGCCACTGGGTCGGGGACTGGCCGGACCGCTCGATCAGCGCGCCGGCCACCGACCTGCCCTCGTGGTCCAGGTGGACCAGCGAGGCCATCGTCGCGAGCGTCTCTCCCTCGCGCAGGGAGGGCACCGGGCTCTCCCGCCACAGCGCGGCCAGCATCTTGCGGTACGGCGAGTAGCGGTCCGTCGCCGCCTCGTACTCCAGGTGCCGGTAGCCCACGGCCGCCCGCTCCCGGATGATCGACAGGCCCGTCGACTTCAGCACCGGGTCGTTGTCGATGAGCTGCGCCAGCCAGTCGTTGATCGCCGGGGTCGCCTCCATGTACGCCGCCGACAGGCCGCGCATGAAGCCCATGTTGAGGACGGACAGGGCCGTCTTCACGTAGTGCTTCTCGGGGTGCGAGGTGTTGAAGAAGGTCCGGATGGACTGCTGGGCCAGGTACTCGTCGTCGCCCTCGCCCAGGCACACCAGGTTCCTCCGCGCGATCTCGGCGGCGAAGGTGACGGACAGCTTGTTCCACCACTGCCAGGGGTGGACGGGCATGAGGAGGTAGTCGGCCGGGTCGAGGCCCTGCTCGCGCAGGACGCCGTCGAACCGGTCGACCGTCGCCTCGCCCAGCTCCTGCCGGACGAACGACTCGTACGCGATGCCGACGCCCGCCGTGAACGCCGCCCGCGACCGGTGCGCGGCCAGCCACACCAGACGGACCGGGCTCGCGGTCTCCGGCGCGTACGACAGGTACTCGTGGATGCCGAAGCCGAGCCGCCCGTTGTTGGCGACGAAGCAGGGGTGGCCCTCGGTCATCCCCGTCTCGATCGCCTGGAAGTCCGCGCGGGCGAGCTCCGCCGAGGTCGCCTGCGGTTTGGTCAGCTTGTAGCAGGTGCCGGAGAGGGTGGAGGAGATCTCCTCCAGGTAGACCGGCAGGATCTCGTCGCTCAGCCCGAGCGCGGCGCGCAGCTCGATGAAGAAGTCCAGCGCCGCGACCGGCAGGTCGGCGCCGTCCCGGGTACGGGTGATCGAGCCGGCGTCGACCTGCCAGTGGTCCAGGGCGCGGCGCACGGCGGTGAAGCGGTAGGACGTCAGGCCGTCGTCGCTGCGCACGACGTACCCGTCGCCGTCCCGCTCGGGCGTGATCAGCCGCTCGTGGGCGAACTCGGCGAGGGCTTTGCGGACCAGGAGGCGGTTGGCCTTCTCCCAGCGTTCGGGGGTGAGGTGGGCCACGGCGTCGGCGAGGCTCACGGCTTCACCCCCGTGGCGGCGGTGAACCGCTCCCGCGTACAGAAGCTCAGCAGCGCTTTCTTCTCCGGCTTTTGGATCTCCCGCTCGGGGACGAAGCCGACGGCCTCGTTCAGGGCGTGGACGGCCTTGTTGGAGACGTCCGGCTCGACCACGACCCGCTCGACCGCCGGGTCGGCGAACAGGTGCGCCATCACGGCGGTGATCACCGCGCGGGTGAAGCCGTGCAGGGGCCGGTCGGTGGGGGCGACCAGGAAGTGCATGCCGACGTCGCCCGGCCGCGGCTCGTACAGGCCGACCAGCTCCCGGTGGGCCGGGTCGTAGTACTCCATCAGGAAGGCCGGCTCGCCGTCGTGGAGGCCGAGCAGGGCGTGGTGGTGCTCGTCCGCCGCGATCTCCATGTACGCGCGCTCGACGTCCTCCAGTTTCGCGTCCTGCATCATCCAGAAGGCCGCCTTGGGGTGGGTGACCCAGGCGTGCAGCACTTCGGCGTCCTCGATCGGGTCGAGGGGGCGCAGGGTGAGGGGGCCGATGGTCGTGGTGGTGGTCATACGGCGAACTCCTGGAAGGCGATCGTCTTCTCGACCGGGTAGTACTCGCCGCCGAGCAGCTCACGGATGATGCAGCTGTTGCGGTAGGCGCCCATGCCGAGGTCGGGGCTGGTGATGCTGTGCGTGTGCACGCCCGCGTTCTGCAGGAACACACCGCGGCCCGTGGTGTCGATGGCGTAGTTGCGGGCGACGTCGAAGTTGCCCCGGGAGTCGTAGCGCAGCCGGTCGCGGACCGGTGCGAGGAACTCGGGCTCGGCGTAGTGGTAGCCGGTGGCCAGGACCAGGCCCTCGGAGACCAGCTCGTAGTCCTTCTCCTGCTCCTCCTGGCGGAAGGACAGGGTGTAGGAGCCGTTGTCGTACGTGGCGCCGTTCAGGGACGAGTTGGTGAGCAGGCGGGTGGGGACCGGACCGCCGAGGTTCTTCTGGTACAGCAGGTCGAAGATCTCGTTGATCAGATCGCCGTCGATGCCCTTGAAGAGACCTTTCTGCTCCGCTGTGAGCCGGTAGCGGGTGGCCTCCGGCAGCGCGCGGAAGTAGTCGATGTACTCCGGCGAGGTCATCTCCAGCGTGAGCTTGGTGTACTCCAGCGGGAAGAAGCGCGGGGAGCGGGTGACCCAGTTCAGCCGGTAGCCGTGGACGTCGATCTCGGCGAGGAGGTCGTAGTAGATCTCGGCGGCGGACTGGCCGGAGCCGACGATCGTGATCGACCGCTTCCGCTGGAGCTCCGCCTTGTTCTGCACGTAGCGGGAGTTGTGGAAGAAGTCGCCGCCCAGGCCCTGGCAGGCCTGCGGGACGTGCGGCGAGGTGCCGGTGCCCAGGACCAGGTGCCGGGCGCGGTAGACGTCGCCGGCGGTGGTGCGCACGGAGTAGAGCTCGTCCTCGTAGGTCACCTCGGCGACCGTCGTGGAGAAGCGGACGCTGCTCAGTTTGTTCGCGGCCCAGCGGCAGTAGTCGTCGTACTCGAC
Source organism: Streptomyces sp. NPDC088812 (assembly GCF_044750285.1). Classification (NCBI taxonomy): domain Bacteria; kingdom Bacillati; phylum Actinomycetota; class Actinomycetes; order Kitasatosporales; family Streptomycetaceae; genus Streptomyces; species Streptomyces sp. NPDC088812. The sequence continues at coordinate 252,052 of NZ_JBIVJP010000003.1, forward strand.
GCGCAGCGGGTAGAAGTTCTCCCGGATGTAGAACGAGTACAGCCGGCCCTTCTCCTTCAGGTAGTTGAGGAAGGAGTACGGCGACGTGGGGTCGGCGAGGGTGACCAGGTCCGACATGAACGGGGTCTGGAGGTGGGCGCCCTCGAGGAACATGCCGGCGTGCCACTCGAAGTCCGGCTTGGACTCCAGGAAGACGGCGTCGAGCTCCTCGATCGGTTCGGTCAGACAGGCCAGGCCGAGGTTGAAGGGGCCGAGCCCGATGCCCACGACGTCGTAGGCGTCTTTCGTGGTGTCGGTGGTCTCAGGAAGCGCGGTCAAGGGACTCTCCCAGGTACTGCTCGGCGTGGCCGGCGATCAGGTCGAGGACGGCGGCGATGTCGGCCGGCGTGGTCTCGGGGTTGAGCAGGGTGAACTTCAGGTACTGGCGGGCGCCGACCTTGGTGCCGGCGACGACCGCGTCACCGGAGGCGAACAGGGCCTTGCGGGCGTAGAGGTTGGCGCGGTCGATCTCGGCCGGGTCGGTGACGGCCTGCGGGATGTAGCGGAAGACCAGGGTGGACAGCGTCGGCTGGACGACGACGTCGAAGCGCGGGTCGGCGGCCAGCAGCTGCCAGCCCTCGACCGCGAGGTCGCACACCTCGTCGAAGAGCTGCCCGATGCCGTCGGCGCCCATCACGCGCAGGGTCATCCACAGCTTCAGCGCGTCGAAGCGGCGGGTGGTCTGGAGGGACTTGTCCACCTGGTTGGGGATACGTTCCTGCACCATCCGGCGCGGGTTCAGGTACTCGGCGTGGTAGGTGGCGTGGCGCAGCGTGGACGCGTCCCTGACCAGCACGGCGGAGGAACTCACGGGCTGGAAGAAGGACTTGTGGTAGTCCACGGTGACGGAGTCGGCGCGCTCGATGCCGTCGATGCGGTCGCGGTACTTCACCGAGGCGAGCAGTCCGCAGCCGTAGGCGGCGTCGACGTGCATCCACACGCCGTACTGGGCGCACAGCTCGGCGATCTCGGGCAGCGGGTCGATGGAGCCGAAGTCGGTGGTGCCCGCCGTGGCGACGACGGCCATGGGGATCAGGCCGTTGCGTGCGCAGCGCTCCAGCTCGTGGGCGAGGGCGACGGTCTGCATGCGCTTGTCGTGGTCGACGGGGATGGTCACCACGGCGTCCTGGCCGAGGCCGAGGAGTTTCGCCGACTTCTTCACGCTGAAGTGGCTGACCTCGGAGGCGAAGATGCGCAGTTTCGCCAGGGAGTCGCTCTTGGTCTCGTCGCGGGCGAGCAGCAGCGCCTGGAGGTTGGACTGGCTGCCGCCGGAGGTGAACACGCCGTCGGCCAAGGCGCCGAGGCCGATGCGGGCGGCCGTCCAGTCGATCAGTTTGCGCTCGATGAGCGTGCCGCCGGCCGACTGGTCCCAGGTGTCGAGGGAGGAGTTGACGGCGGAGAGCACCGCCTCGCCGAGCACGGCCGGGATGACGACCGGGCAGTTGAGGTGGGCGAGGTAGCGGGGGTGGTGGAAGTAGATGGCGTCGCGGAGGTAGACGTCCTCCAGCTCGTCCAGGACCGCCGCCGTGTCGTACAGCGGCTTGTCGAGGTCGATCTCCTCGATGCGGGGGGCGAGGGCGTCGACCGTGACGCCGGTGAACGGACGGTCGGTGGCGGCGAGTTTGGCGGCCACCCGCTCGACTCCTTCGGTCACGGAGCGGCGGTATTGCTCCGCGGTGGTGTCGTTGAGCAGGTGCGAGCGCATGGTGGGGGTCCTCCGATGGGGACGGTCCGCTGCGGTTACGGACTCAGGGGCGGAACCTCAGGTTCAACTTAGGTTAGCCTAACCTAAGTAATGTGATCGCAATCCAGCCGTGACGGTGACAGTGATCACGTTTGCACTCGGTGGTCGCGGGCCGGTGGGATCGCGGTGGTCGTCACCTCTGCTCGCGCAGCTGTTCCTCCGTCAGTCCCTGCCGCCAGTAGCCGACGAAGGTGACCCGGTGCCGGTCCATGCCGCGCTCGCCGACGAGATGCCGGCGCAGCTGCTTCACACAGGACGACTCGCCCGCGATCCAGGCGTACGGGGCCCCCGCGGGCGGGAGTTCGGCATCCCGCAGGACGCCCAGGGCGACGGGGGCGCCGTCCTCACCGGGTCCCTCGCGGCCGTCCTCGCCGGGCCCGTCGCGGCCGTCCTCGCGGACGAGCCAGGTGATCTCGGCGTCCGCGAGGGTCATCAGGTCCTGGACGTCCCCGGCGTCCCGCACCTCCAGCCACGCCCGCACGCGCAGGCCGGCCGGCAGTGACTCCAGGATCGACGAGATCGCCGGAAGGGCCGTCTCGTCGCCCCACAGCAGCACCAGATCGGTGTCCGCCGGCGGGCGGAAGCGGATGGCGCGGTTGTCGGCGACGGCCGGCCCCAGCAGCACGACCCGGTCCCCGGCCACCGCCCGGGCGGCCCAGGCGGAGGCCGGACCGGCCGGAGTGTGCAGCACGAAGTCGATGTCGATCCCGGTGGTCCGGCCCAGCGCGTCACGGCGCAGCGAGCGCAGCGTGTACGAACGCATCACCGCCCGTACGTCGGCGGGGAGTTCGCGCCAGGCCTGCCACCAGCCCCGCCCGCTCCCGGCTTCGCCCGAGCGAGGGGGCTCCCAGCCGAGCTCGTGGGGGATCTGCGGCTCGCGCTGCCCCGGGTGCGGCAGGAACAGCGACAGCGACTGGTCCTGCCCGTCGGAGAGGAAGTGCCTCAGGTCCTCCCCGGCGAAGCTCACCCGGACCAGGGACGGACCGAGCCGCCTCGTCGTCACGACCTGGAGGGAGAAGAAGCGGAACGGGGCGGCTACGGCCGTGGTCATGGGGGCTCCTGGGGCGTGGGGGAGGGGGCCGGCTCAGGGGCGCGGGGCGGTGCCGCCCCGCGGCCGGGTCCTGTCGTCGAACTCCCGTCGACGCCCGCGGGGCGGCCGGACCGCGGCCGGCCGGCGGCCCCTCAGCGCCCTCGGGGGGTCAGGCGACCTTCTTCGCGTTCTCGAGAGCCTCGGCGAGGGTCTCCAGCAGCGGCACGCACTTGTCGTACGACAGGATCGGCTCGGGCGAACGGGAGATGATCTGGTTCGCCTTCACGGCGGGGAGCTGCTTCCACGTCGCCTTGGTGATCGCGGAGGCCTGGAGGGCCGAGGAGCGGTCGTCCAGCATGATGATGTCCGCCGCGTACTTGTCGACGTTCTCCCAGCTCAGCGACTCGTACCAGCCGCCGCCCTCGGACTTGGCGCTCTCCGGCGGCTCGACGAAGTTCACGCCGAGGGCCTTGAAGTACTCCAGGTCGATGGAGAGGTTGGTGCCCGAGACGTAGAAGATCTGGTCGCTCGCGGAACCGGCGAGCACCTTGATGTCGGGCTTGGCCTTGGCGGCCGCGCGCAGCCGGGTGGCGGCCGTCTCGAACCGGGTCTTGGCGTCGGTGACCTCGGACGCCGTCATGTCCGCGCCCAGCGACTCGGCCAGCTCCCACATGCGCTCCAGCGGAGCGGTGAGCTGGCGGTCGTAGACGGAGACGCCGACGCTCGGGGCGAGCTTGGCGATCTTGTCCTTGGAGGCCTCGGGGACGTACCAGAGGGTGCCGGCGTCGTCGAACATGGTGGAGATCAGGACCTCGGGGGCGAGCGCCGCGTACTTCTCGACGTTGAACTCGTCCCAGACGTTGCCGAGGATCTCCACCTTGGTGATGTCCATGTCGCCGGCCTGGACGTCGGCCTTGCCGTCGGCGGTCTTGGTCGGGCCGAAGACGCCCTTGACCTGGATGCCGTAGTCGTACAGCGCGGCGGCGACACCCGTGAACGCGACGATGTTCGCGGGGATCTTGTCGAGCTTCACCGTGGTGCCGCGGTCGTCCTTGAACGTCCAGGCGCCGGACTTGGCGGAGGCGTTCGCCGACGCGTCCGAGCCACCGCTGCTCGCGTCGTCGTCGCCGCAGGCCGCGAGAACGGCACCGAGGCCGAGGGCGCCGCCGGCGGCGAGGATGCCGCGGCGGGTGAGGTGGGTGGCTCTGGCGTTGGGCATGAGTGTGGCTGCTTTCGAACGTGCGGATACCGCCTGACAATTCGAAGGTAGGTTAGCCTAACCTCAGGTCTTGTCCAGAGGTGTGGTGGTGTGATCCACATCTTGGGGGAAGCGTGTTTCGAGTCCCCCTTCGGCCAAAGTGTCCGAGTTCTCGGGTAGTTGACCGTAAACAGCCTCTCGCTGAGCCGCCCCCGGGTGCTAAATGGTCCTCATGTGCGCGCCGGTGCACATGCGACGGGGGGACTGGTGGAGACCCAGGGAACGCTCGGTTCGTCGCTGCCGGTACCACCGCCTCCGCGTGGCAGGACCGGCGTCGACCTGAAGGTCAGCAGACGGCTGCTGTGGGTCGGCGAGGCCGCCTACCCGCTGCACAACATCACCCGCGTGCACACCTTCGTGCTCAAGCCGAAGCGGATGGAGGCGCTCAGCGACTTCCTGAAGTGGACGGCCGTCGTCGTGGTGGCGCTCGCCGTCCTCCGGGCGGTCAACCGGAGCGCCTCCTCGTACAGCAGCCGGGACGACAGTGAACAGGGCCTGTGGATCCTGGGCGTCGTGGTCGTCACCTGGCTGTTCCTGCGGATGCTGAAGGTGTGGACGGCGCCCGCCGAACACGTGCTGGCCGTCGAGACGAGCAGCGCGTCCACCGCGCTGGTGACGCTGCCCAACCCGGAGCAACTGCGCCAGCTGGTCCAGTACATCGTCCACTCCATCGAGAACCCGGGCGCCGAGTTCCAGGTGCGGGTCGAGCGGCTGCTGGTCAACCCGAAGAACTACCACTTCGGGGACAACGTGAACATGTACGGCGGACTGTTCAACACGGGGGTCGTGAAAAAGTGAACACCTTCAACTTCCACCACAGCGGCCCCGGCGACAACGTCAACATGGTCGGCGGCACGGGCAACCAGGGCATCGTCAAGCTGGGCGGGGCGACCGCGGCCGACCAGGCGATCGAGGAACTGCGCAGACAGCTCCAGGAGCTGCGCGCGCACCTCGGCCCCGGGGAGGCGCGGACGGTCGACGACAACCTGCCCGTCCTCGCCGACCCCGCCCGCACCCCCGAGGACCGGCGCGCGGCCCTCGTCGCCCTCTCCGGCGTCGTCGCGGCCCTCGGGGCGGCGGCGACGCCGGTGCTGGACCTGATCGAGGGGGTGCGGGGGCTGCTGGGGGGTTAGGTTCCGTCGTCGGACGCGGACTCCCTTTTTGTTCCTGATGTCATGAATGCTCCCCCACGGCCTGTCTTGCTGCCGATTGTTGATGATGTGGGTGACCTTCAGGAGCAGTCAGCTTCGTAGCGGCGCAGCGGGCCTTGTTCAGGAGCCGTCGTAGGCCCAGACCTGGCCGGTTTGCCGGTACTCCTCCACGGGGATCGGGGCGACGCCGGTCCTCATGCGGGCGGTGTACAGCAGGCCGTCGAGGTGGTCGATCTCGTGGTGGATGAGGCGGGCGAGGCCGCGTTCGTACACGGTGGTCACGGTCTCGCCGGTCAGGGCCGTGGTCTCAACGGTGATCTTCAGGGGCCGGGGGACGAGGCCACGGACGTCGAAGAAACTCAGGCAGCCCTCGTACTGCTCGTCCATCTCGTCGGAGAGGTCGATGATCCGCGGGTTGAGCAGGATGATGGCAGGCGCGTCGCCGGGCGGCTGGACGACGGCGGAGGTACGACCGATGCCGATCTGCGGGGCCGCGATGCCCATGCCCTTGGCGAACGGGTGGACCTGGCCGATCCGTTCCATGGCGGCGAAGAGCTCGTCGGTGATGCGCTCGGCCTCGTCGCGCTCTGTGGGCAGGTTGAAGGCGCGGGCCGGTTCGGCGAGGATGCCGGCGCCGTGCTGGACGACGCCGAGGTCTCGCATCTGCTGGCTGGGCCGCACGTCAGTCACCTGAACTCCCTTTGATCGGTGTCGCGTTCGGTTTTCGCCCGAAACCGCCACTCCAGACGGTACCGAGCGTGCAGAGCGGGTGTGGTCGTGATCCACGTGAATTGCCGTAGCTCACCGTCGTCACTGCGGACAGGCGGGGTCCGCAGCGGAGACGCTTCGGCGGTCATGGAGGTCTCGGTGCCCCACACGACCGGGTCGAGCGCAGTGGGGAAGACAAGTTGGACTTCGAGCTGTTCGGTGGGCAGGCGGACGGCCCGCTGGAACCAGTTGCCCCACTTGTCGTCGCCGACGGTGTAGGCGTACTCGATCCACACGGATTCACCCGGGTAGAGCGGGAAGCGGCCGTGTTCGTTGTCGAACACCAGCCAGACTTCCTTGAAGGCGTCGCGGTCGTGTTTCACCTGCCAGCTCATTGCCTCGTCCCGGCAGGTCGCGGTGAGGGCGAGTTCGTTCCAGGTCAGCGGGTGGGCCCGGTAGTGGGCGTTGGAGTGCTCGGGGTCGCCAGGGTAGCGGTCCACGGAGATCCGGATCAGGTACCGGGTCACCGGTTCATCGCCGGTGTTCCGCAGCCGGCGGCGCATGGTCAGCCGGTACTTGCTGCCGTCGTACTGGAGCCGTGCCGCGTCGTGTTCGACGATGAGGGCCGATCCGGTCGCGTACGGCTGCTCGGGCCTGCGCTGGGCAGGCGGCGTGGCCGCCGGACGCCGAGCACGGGCTTTCGCCTGCTCATAGTCGCACCAGCGCCGCCAGATTGCCTTCCCTGCGTTCAGGGCTTCGTCGGCAAGGCGTGAGAACTCCTCGGTGGGCTTGTGACGGCCCGACTCCACGTGGCTGACGTAGGACGGGTCGAATCCCATGGCCTGTGCTAACGCCCGCTTGGACGTGCCGCGTACTTCCCGCCACCGCGCCACCTCGGCCGCGTAGTTCTCGGCCGCCTGAGCGCTCATCAAAGGCCGCCCCCGCGTCACTCGTTGGTGAGCATGAATGAACCATGAGTGATCCAAGTTCACCATTCCGTCACGGCGCGCGTCGCCGGTTTCCTTCCCTCACCGGCCCGGATCGACCCTCCGGGCAGTATCAGGGAGGCGACGCACATGCGCGTGTTGTACCTGCTCAACATCTCCAACCCCGACCGGCTGTCGGCCGACTCGGGGTGGATCTTCGCGGACCTGCTCGCTCCGGCCCTGGCGGATGCGGGGGGCCGAAGTGACCGTCGCGGCACCGGCGGCGGCCGGGGATGCCCGCTGCGGCTTCCACCAGACGAAGGTACCGGGGACGAAGTACCGTGCCCGGTTCTCCGCGGACATCGACGAACTGGTGGCACTGATCCGGGCCGAGAGGCCGGACGCGGTGGTGGCCAACCAGATCGAGGAGGCCCCGGCGATCCGCACGGCCCTGCTGGAGGCCGGATCGGACGCACTGCTGGCCGGGTACTGCCACTACCTGCCGTTCTCCTTCAGCGGTGGCGGTCAGCTCCTGCTGGATCCGTCCCTGAACGACGCCGGTCTCGGGCGGCCGGTGCTGCTGGCGTTCGTCGCCGGGCTGGCCGCCTGCGACCGGGTGATGGTCCACTCCTCGACGGCCGCCTCCTGGGTGTCGGCCGCTGCCGTCCGGATGACCCTGGACCTCGGCGAGAAGCTGCGGGTGGTGCCCGCCCCGCGCGACGACCGCCTGGTCTGTCCTCCCGCCACCATTCAGCCCGTTTCCGGCGCCGGGGCGATCGGCATCTACAACCACAGGCTGTACGCGCACTACGGCACCGAGCAGTTCGTGCACCTGGCCCGTGACCTGGTCGCCTCCGGCCGCCTCCGGCTACGGGTGATGGACCTGTTCGGCCGGCGCCGTCCCGAACGGCAGGGCTTGGACAACAGCCCGGAGAAGATGCGTGAGCAGCTTTCCACGCTGCCGCACGTCCAGATCGTCTCCGACCGGGGCGACCGCGTCCGCTACAAGAACCTGCTCGCCGGCGCCTGCTTCGGCATCGCCCCCTTCCGCCCCGGCTGCCCCTGGTCCATGAGTGTCATCGACTGCCAGGGCATGGGCCTGCCGGTCATCTCCCCGCGCCTGGGCTGGCTCGCCGAGCACATCGACGCAGAACTGTGCTTCGACACCCCGGCCGAGGCCGTCACGCTGGCCGAACGCCTCGCCGACGACGACGAGTTCCACGCCTTGCACGCCAAGCGTGCTTACGCCTCCACCGCCGGCTTCGCCCCCGCCCTGGTCGCCGCCCGCTACCTGGAGGTTCTCTCGTGACGACCAGGTACGACGCGGTGTTCCTCTCCTACGACGAGCCGATGGCGGGCTCCCTCCACGCCCGCCTGCAAAGGACGCTCGGCGGCACGGTCAAGCGCCTGCACGGCGTACACGGGATGCGCCGGGCCTACCGGCTGTGCGCCGAGGTCGTCGACCGCGAGCAGTTCTTTCTCGCCGACGGCGACTTCGCCATCGACACCGACTTCGCCCCCGCCATGGTCGAACCGCTGGACGAGGGCGTGTCCATGCGGGTGTGGCGGGCGGTCAACCCCGTCAACGGCCTGACCTACGGCTACGGCGGGCTGAAGCTGATCCGCCGCAGTGCCCTGCGCGAGATGGGCGAGGCGGTGGACGTGCTCGCCGCCCTCCCGGGCCGCATCGAGTTCGCCGAACAGAGCGCGGGCGTCACCCGGTTCAACCAGAGCCCCTTCCACGCGTGGAGGGCCGGTTTTCGAGAGTGCGCGATGCTCGCCCGTGGCAGCGAGTACGGCATGGCCGACGACGATGCCCGAGAGCGGGTGGAGGCGTGGGCCATGAGCCGGGACGGCGAGTTCGCCGCCTACGCCGCCGCCGGAGCCCAAGAGGGCGTCGCCTTCGCCCTTGGGGCCGCCCGCGCCCCCAAGCTGTTTGACCACCTCAACGACCCCACCTGGCTGCGGGCCCGCTTCACCACCGCCCACGGGGACCAGGCGGTCTCGGGATGACCGGTCCGCTCGTGCTGATCGAGCCGTACGCGAACCGCCTGGGCGGCCACCACCAGCGCACACTGGTGGCGCTCGCCCATGCCCGGCCCGGCAGCCTGGCCATCGCCCCGCACGGGATCGCCGACGAGACGGTCACGCTCCTGCGCGAGGCCGGCGCCCGGCTGGGTACCGCCCCGGCCGGGCGAGCGGCGGCCGTCCTGCTGGCCGCTTCCCGCCTTATGGCCGGGCTCTCCACTGCCGGGCAGCGCATCTTCCGCTCACGCCGATGGCCCCGCCGCCTGCGGCGGCTGCCGCACCAGGTCACCCTTATCGCCCGCTGTCTGGCCGAGGCATCGGCCCTGCGGACCGCCCGCCGCCTTCAGCCCGGTGCCGGGGCGGTAGTGATCCTGACCGCGAGCGAGGCCCTGCACGGGGCCGCCGCCCTCCTCGGCGGACAGCCGCACCTGCGGTTCGTCCACGAACAGGTCACCACCGAGGACGCTCCCGTACGGCTCCTCGGGCGGCTCGCCCGCAGGGGCGAGCGACGGGTGATCGCGGTGTATCCGACGCGGGCGGTGGGCGATCAGACGGCGACGGCCTTCCCGGATCTGCCTGCGGTGGTGCGGGCCTTCGCGGTCGACGACGGCCGCCGCCTCACCGACGCGGAACGCGAGGGCGGCCGGACGGCCTTCGGTATCCCCGCCGCCGAAGCTGTGGTGTGCCTGGTGGGCGGCTGGTGGCCCTACAAGGACATCGCCGTCATCGATACCGCCCTGGCCCGGCTGACGGAACCGCTGCACCTCATCAGCACCGGGGCCCCGCTCGACGAAGCCGTTCTCGAGCGGTGGCGGGCCCTGCCCGGCCTGCGCCTGCACACTGTGCCCGGCCCCGTCACAGACAGCGTGCTGCGGCTGGTCTACGCCGCCGCCGATGCCGCCCTGGTAGCGCGGCATCCCGGCGTCGGCAAGGAGTCCGGGCTAGTGATGGACGCCGCCTGCCTCGGCGTCCCCCTGATCGTCTCCGACCACGACCCCGTTCTCACCGGTCGGCTTCGCGGTCAGAACCTTCCCCGCCGGCGACCCGGACGGCCTCGCCGACGTCCTGCACACCGTCATCCACCAGCCGCCCGCCCAGCCCGGCACCGAAGCACCCCGCCTGCTGGGCATGCGGACAGCCGACGAGCAGGCCGACTTCCTCATCCACACCTTCGCCTCCCTCCGTACGAAGGAGTCACGATGCTGATCACACCTCCGCCGCTGGTCTCTGTCATCGGCCCCGTCGAAGTCCCGCTGCTGGCCGCCTGGGTCCGCCACTACCGGCTCCTGGGCATCGAGCGGTTCCTCGTCGCCTTCCACTTCCCCGAACACGTCCCCGACCAGCGGCGGCACGAACTCCAGGCCGCCAGCCGCGAGCTGGGCATCATCCCCACCGCCACCAGCAGCGGCCCGTGGCACGAGCACACCAACGGCGAACTCAGAGACGCCCTGCGGCAGCAGGCCGGGCGCGGCTGGCACCTGCTCGCCGACGCCGACGAGTTCCAGCAGCACCCCGTCCCGCTGGACGAGATGATCGCCCAGGCGGAGCACGACGGGCACCGCGTGGCGGGCGGGCTGATGCTCGACCGCGTCACCACGGACGGCTCCCTGACCGGCTGGGACCCGCGGACGGGCCTGGACGCGGCGTATCCGCTGGGCGCCTTCCTCACCCACCAGCTCCTGGGCGGCGACCCCCGCAAGATCGTGCTCGCGCACTCCAGTGTCGCCGTGGCCTCCGGCAACCACCGCGCCGAGGGCCACCGCCCGGCGAACCGGCCACCGGTTGCCGTCCACCACTTCAAGTGGCGCGATGGCGTACGCCAGGACATCGAGCGGCGGGCCGTGCACTCGTCGGACGGTACCTGGAAGGCCGCCTCCCCGGCCCGGCTCGCCGAGGCCCGCCGCCTGCTCCAGCACCTTCACCGGCACGGCGGCCGAATCGCCGTCGACTCCCCGCGCCTGGGCTTCCGGCCCGTCTCGCTCCAGACCATCCCCAACTGGTGGGCGGCGCAGGCGACACGGCTGGTGACCACCTGGTGGCCACCGATCTCAAGGGAGGGTCAGAACCAGCCGGGCTCGATGATCTCCTCACCCTCGCCCACGGGCGGTTCGAACCGGGCGTAGAAGTCGTCAAGCGCCGAATCCGTCACGGTCAGCGCGTTGGCGTCCTCACGCAGGTTGCGCTCCTCCAGACGCCGCAGCAGCTCGGTCCGCTCGACAGGGAAGTACAACAGCTGCGGCCGGCCGCCCGCCTCCTCGACGAGCTTCTTCCACTCTCGGCGGGCCGATCGCAGCCACAGGCCGTGGTCCAGTACGACGTCCCGGCCTGCTTCAACCAGCTCCACCAGGCGCTCCCGGACCTCGGCGACCACCGGCGCCTCCAGGGCGAAGTAGTCCCGTTCCGGATAGTCCACGCCGTAGCTGCCGTGCCGGGCGTGGACCAGCTCATCCACCGACAGCCGCACCGCTCCGGCCGGCTCCAGCTGCCGCTGGGCGTACGTGGTCTTGCCCGACCCGGTCAGCCCGACCAGCAGATACACCACCGGCCCGGTCTCCCGACCGCGGTCAGCGGTCCGGCTGGGCTCCACCGCCTTCACCCGCGCTCTCCTCCTCGCGCTCTGAGGATTGCTCCTGGAGCCCAGCCTGCCACCCTTCCGCCCGTAGCGCGGCCGAACGGCCGCACCCCACCCCAGGGAGTTCTGCCGTGATCCCATCGTTCATGTTCGGTATGCGCCCGACTGTCCGCACCCGTATCGGCACCGTCTTCCCCGTGACGACCAGCGATGTCATGCAGCGCTACCTCTGGCTGTTCGGCGCATGGGAGCCGGACCTGACCGCATGGATGCACAACCGCATCCCCCCGGGGACCTCGTGGTCGACGCCGACGCGCACACGGGCTACTTCACGCTGCTGGCCTCCCAGCTCGTCGGCCCCACCGACCGCGTCATCGCGATCGAACCCTCCCCGGCCTTCTACCGGGCTCTGACGGCGAACATCGAGGCCAACGGGTGCACCAACGTCCGTACGGTGAACGCCGCGGTGTCCGACGCCGCGGGCCGGATGACCTTCTATCTGGAGCGCTCCACCAACCTCGGCGACACCACCTCAGTCCTCCCGCGCACCGTGGTCTCCTCGTTCGAAGCGGACGCGGCACGTCGGTCTGCCGGCCGAGCACCTCGTCGAGGTCCTGGCGTGGGCCGCGAGGTTGCCCGTCGCACGGGCTGATGACGCAGACGTCACGCGTGAAGCCGAGGCCGCGTAGCGCAGACACCCGAGTGAGCCCAGCCGGTCCCGGGCCCCTGGCCGTACAAGGTCCTCCTCAGCCCACCAGCCCCAGCTCCCGCGCGATCAGCATCCGCTGCACCTCGCTCGTGCCCTCGCCGATCTCCAGGATCTTGGAGTCGCGCCACATGCGGGCGACCGGGTACTCGTTCATGAAGCCGTAGCCGCCGTGGATCTGGGTGGCGTCGCGGGCGTTGTCGACGGCGACGGTGGAGGAGTAGAGCTTCGCGAGGGCCGCCTCCTTCTTGAAGCGCTCGCCGGCCACCAGGCGGCTCGCCGCGTCCCGCCAGGCCAGGCGGGCCGTGTGGGCCTTCATCTCCATGTCGGCGAGCTTGAACTGGATGGCCTGGTTGGCGCCGATCGGCCGGCCGAAGGCGTGGCGTTCGCGCGCGTAGCGCACCGACTCGTCCACACAGCCCTGGGCGAGTCCGGTGGCGAGCGCCGCGATGGCGATGCGGCCCTCGTCCAGGATGCGCAGGAACTGGGCGTAGCCGCGGCCCTCCTCGCCGAGCAGGTTGGCCGCCGGGACCCGGACGTCGGAGAACGACAGCTCGCGGGTGTCCGAGGCGTTCCAGCCGACCTTCGAGTAGGGGGCGGCGACGGTGAAGCCGGGGGTGCCGGACGGGACGACGATCGCCGAGATCAGCGGCTTGCCGTCCGGCCCCCGGCCGGTCACCGCCGTGACCGTGACCAGGGCCGTGATGTCGGTGCCCGAGTTGGTGATGAAGCACTTGGTGCCGTTGATCACCCATTCACCCGTCGCCTCGTCCAGCCGGGCCGTCGTGCGCGTGGCGCCCGCGTCCGAGCCGCCGTCGGGTTCGGTGAGCCCGAACGCGCCCAGCGTCTCACCGGAGCAGAGCCGGGGGAGCCAGGCCCGCTTCTGCTCCTCCGTGCCGAACAGGTGGATCGGCATCGCGCCCAGGGAGACGCCCGCCTCCAGGGTGATCGCCACGGACGAGTCGACGCGCGCCAGCTCCTCCAGCGCCAGTCCGAGGGCGAGGTAGTCGCCGCCCATGCCGCCGTACTCCTCGGGGAACGGCAGCCCGAACAGGCCCATCCGGCCCATCTCGCGGACGATCTCGTACGGGAACTCGTGCCGCTCGTAGAAGTCGCCGATCTTCGGCGCGACGACGTCGTGCGCGAACTCCTCGACGGTGCGCCGGAGGTCTTCCAGCTCGGGGGAGAGTCGGTGGTCCATGGCGGTCACTGCTCCTTGCGGGCCTCTCGGCCCTCTCGGCCCCGGAACTCCTCGTGGGACAGGGCGTGGACGGTGCGGGACGGGCTGGGCCGGCCCAGCCGCCCGGCCATCCACACGCTGGTGGCGACGAGGCGGCCGAGGTCGGCCCCGGTCTCGATGCCGAGGCCGTGCAGCATCCACACGAGGTCCTCGGTGGCGAGGTTGCCGGTGGCGGACTTCGCGAACGGGCAGCCGCCCAGGCCGCCCGCGGAGGCGTCCACGGTGGTGACGCCGTACTGGAGGGCGGCCAGGGTGTTGGCGAGGGCCTGGCCGTAGGTGTCGTGGAAGTGCACGCCGAGCACACCGGCCGGGACGCCCTGTTCGCCGAGGGCGGCCAGGAGCGCGAGGACATGGCCCGGGGTGGCGACGCCGATCGTGTCGCCGATGCTCAGCTCGTCGCAGCCCATGCCGAGCAGGGCCCGGCACACCCGCACCACCTGTCCGACCGGCACCGCCCCCTCCCACGGGTCGCCGAAGCACATGGAGAGGTAGCCCCGCACATGCACCCCGCCGGCCTTCGCCCGTTCCACCACCGGCTCGAACATGGCCAGCGCCTCGTCCACCGTGCGGTTCAGGTTGGCCCTGGCGAAGGACTCGGTGGCGCTCGCGAACACGGCGACCCGGCGCGCACCGAGCGCCATGGCCCGCTCCAGGCCGCGCTCGTTCGGCACCAGCACCGGCAGCTCCACCGGCAGCCCGGAGACCAGCGGGAACAGCTCCTCGGCGTCCGCTAGCTGCGGCACCCACTTCGGGTGGACGAAGCTGGTCGCCTCGATCGTCGTCAGCCCCGCCCCGGCGAGCCGGCGCACGAACTCCGCCTTCACCGCCGTCGGCACGGTCGCCCGCTCGTTCTGGAGCCCGTCGCGCGCGCCGACCTCGTGGATCCGGACCCGCGCGGGCAGCCGGCCGGCCGGTACCACCATCGGCAGTCCCCGCCCGGTCACCGGGCCGCCTCCTCGTGCGGGGCGACGACGGCCAGGACCTGGTCCATGGCGACCGTCGTGCCCGGGGTGACGTCGAGTTCGGCGACCGTGCCGGCGTGCGGGGCCGAGATGACGTGCTCCATCTTCATCGCCTCCACCACCAGCAGGCTCTGGCCCGCGGCCACCTCGTCGCCGACGGCGACCTTCACCACCGTCACCGTGCCCGGCATGGGCGCGGTCAGCGAGTCGACGCCGGTGCGCGCGGCACCGGTCAGGGACGCGGCGACCGGATCGTGGTCGCGCACCTGCCAGGCGTCGCCGTCCCGGCCCAGCCAGTCGCCGGCCCGGTGGAAGGTGTGCCGGACGCCGTCGAGGGTGACGGCGACCCGGTCGTCGGTGACGGTATGGGCCCCGCGCACCTGGTGAGTGACGGGTTCGAGTCCCGTCGCCCGCAGGTCGAAGGCCACCGGCCGGTGCGCCCCGCCCAGCCGCCACCCGCTCGGCACGGAGAACGGGTCCGTCCACCCCCGCTCCCGGGGCCTGAGCCCGTCCAGGCGTACGGCCGCGGCGGCCTCGTAGACCTCCTCCGGCACGCCGTCCGGGACCAGCTCCGCCACCACCCGCTCGACCAGCCCGGTGTCCAGCTCGCCCGCCACGACCGCCGGGTGGGCCAGCAGCCGGCGCAGGAACCCGGCGTTGGTCTGCACGCCCAGCGTGACCGTCTGAGCCAGGGCGGCCCGCAGCCTCCTGAGCGCGGTCGCCCGGTCGGGGCCGTACGCGATCACCTTGGACAGCATCGGGTCGTACAGGCTGCCGACCTCGCCGCCCTCGCTCAGGCCCGAGTCGGTGCGCACCCCGTCACCCCGCGGCTCGCGCAGCCTGAGCACCGTGCCCCCGGAGGGCAGGAAGCCGCGCGCGGGGTCCTCGGCGCAGACGCGGGCCTCCACCGCGTGCCCGGTGAGCGTGATGTCGTCCTGTCCGAAGGGCAGGGCCTCGCCGGCCGCCACCCGCAGCTGCCACTCCACCAGGTCCACCCCCGTGACCAGCTCGGTCACCGGGTGCTCGACCTGGAGGCGGGTGTTCATCTCCATGAAGTGGTACGACGTCGGATCCTGGCCGGGGACGATGAACTCCACCGTGCCCGCGCCCCGGTACCCGCAGGAGCGGGCCGCCTGCACCGCCGCCTCGCCCATCGCGGCGCGGGTGGCCTCGTCCAGGAGCACGCTCGGCGCCTCCTCGACGATCTTCTGGTGCCGGCGCTGGAGGGAGCACTCGCGCTCGCCCAGGTGGATCACGTTGCCGTGGCCGTCGGCCAGCACCTGGATCTCGATGTGCCGGGGCCGGTCGATCCACCGTTCGACCAGGAGCGTGTCGTCGCCGAAGGAGGCGCGGGCCTCACGGCGGGCGGCGGCGATCTCGTCCTCCAGGGCGGTGAGGTCCCGGACCAGCCGCATGCCCTTGCCGCCGCCACCGGCGCTGGGCTTGAGCAGCACGGGGGCGCCCAGCTCGCGGGCGGCCCCGGCCAGTTCGGGGTCGCGGCCGCCGGGCACGACCGGCACCCCGGCCGCCCGCACCGTCTCCTTGGCGCGGATCTTGTCCCCCATGAGGGAGATCGCCTCGGCGGGCGGCCCGATGAACACGAGCCCCGCCGCGGCGCACGCGCGCGCGAAGCCGGCGTTCTCCGCGAGGAACCCGTAGCCCGGGTGGACGGCCTGGGCGCCGGTGCGGGCGGCGGCCTCCAGGAGCCGCTCGGCGGACAGATAGCTCTCGGCGGCCGGCGCCGGGCCGATCCGTACGGCCGTGTCGGCGTCGCGGACGTGCCGGGCGTCGGCGTCCGCGTCGGAGAAGACGGCCACCGAGCGCACCCCCAGCGACCGCAGGGTGCGGATGACGCGGACGGCGATCTCGCCCCGGTTGGCCACGAGCACGGTGTCGAACAAGGGTCCCCTCCTCACATCCGGAAGACGCCGAACCCGGGGTCCCCCAGGGGCGCGTGGGCACAGGCGGTCAGGGCCAGGCCGAGTACCTGGCGGGTCTCCAGCGGGTCGATGACACCGTCGTCCCAGAGCCGGGCGGTGGCGTAGTAGGCGCTGCCCTGACGCTCGTACCGCTCCCGGATCGGGTCCTTGAAGGCCTCTTCCTCCTCCGGCGGCCACTCCTGGCCGCGCGCCTGAAGCTGGTCCCGCTTGACGGTGGCGAGGACGGAGGCGGCCTGCTCGCCGCCCATGACGGAGATCTTGGCGTTCGGCCACATCCACAGGAAGCGGGGGGAGTAGGCCCGGCCGCACATGGAGTAGTTGCCGGCGCCGTACGACCCGCCGACGACGACGGTCAGCTTGGGCACGCGCGTGCAGGCCACGGCGGTCACCATCTTGGCGCCGTGCTTGGCGATGCCACCGGCCTCGTAGTCCCGGCCGACCATGAAGCCGGAGATGTTCTGGAGGAACACCAGCGGGATCCCGCGCTGGTCGCACAGCTCGATGAAGTGGGCGCCCTTCTGCGCGGACTCGGAGAACAGGATGCCGTTGTTCCCGACGATCCCGACCGGGTGGCCGTGGATCCGGGCGAAGCCGGTGACCAGGGTCTGCCCGAACTCGGCCTTGAACTCGGCGAAACGGGAGCCGTCGACGACCCGCGCGACGATCTCCCGTACGTCGTAGGGGGTGCGGGAGTCGACCGGCACGGCGCCGTACAGCCCGTAGGGGTCGGCCTTCGGCTCGACGGCGGGCCGCACCTCCCAGGGGAGCGGTCCGCGGGCCGGGAGGGTGGAGACGATCGTCCGCACGATCCGCAGGGCGTGCGCGTCGTCCTCGGCGAGGTGGTCGGTGACGCCGGAGGTCCGGGAGTGCACCTCGCCCCCGCCCAGCTCCTCCGCGGTGACGACCTCACCGGTGGCGGCCTTCACCAGCGGGGGCCCGCCGAGGAAGATCGTCCCCTGGTTCCGCACGATGACCGCCTCGTCGCTCATCGCCGGGACGTACGCGCCGCCCGCCGTGCACGAGCCGAGCACGGCGGCGATCTGCGGGATGCCTGCGCCGGACATCCGGGCCTGGTTGTAGAAGATCCTTCCGAAGTGGTCGCGGTCGGGGAAGACCTCGTCCTGCATCGGCAGGAAGGCGCCGCCGGAGTCGACGAGGTAGAGGCACGGCAGCCGGTTCTCCAGCGCCACCTCCTGCGCCCGCAGGTGCTTCTTCACCGTCATCGGGTAGTACGTGCCGCCCTTGACGGTGGCGTCGTTGGCGACGACGACGCACTCCCGCCCGGAGACCCGGCCGATCCCGGCGATCACCCCGGCCGCCGGGGCCTGCCCCTCGTACATCCCGTCGGCGGCGAGCGGTGCCAGCTCCAGGAAGGGCGACCCCGGGTCGAGGAGGGTGTCGACCCGGTCCCGCGGCAGCAGCTTGCCGCGCGCGGTGTGCCGTGCCCGCGCCGCCTCGCCGCCCCCCAGCCGGGCCGCGGCGAGCTTGCCGCGCAGCTCCTCCACGAGGGCGAGATGGGCCTCCTCGTTGGCCCGCCAGGCCTCCGACGCGGGGTCGTCCCCCACGCTCGAAAGGACTCGCGCGGGGGCACCCCCGTCGCTCGTCGGCTCCGGTGCCTGCTCCATCCCGCGGTCCCCTCACCTTGTTAATGAGCGTTAACGCATGCCCCTTCAGGTTAACGACCGCTAACCGCCCTGTCTACAATTGCCGCCATGACCACCAGAACCGACGCCCCCACCCGACGCGACCAGATCCTCAAGGAGGCCGCGCGCCTCTTCGCCGAGCGCGGGTTCCACGGCGTCGGCGTGGACGAGATAGGCGCCGCCGTCGGCATCAGCGGCCCCGGTCTCTACCGGCACTTCCCCGGCAAGGACGCGATGCTGGCGGAGCTCCTGGTCGGCATCAGCGGCCGGCTCCTCAGCGGCGCCCGGCGCCGCGTCCAGGAGGCCGACGGCGTCGGCCCCGAGGTGCTCCTCGACTCCCTCATCGAGGGCCACATCGACTTCGCGATCGACGACCGGCCCCTCATCACCCTGCACGACCGGGAGCTGGACCGCCTCCGCGACAGCGACCGCAAACTGGTGCGCCAGCTGCAACGGCAGTACGTGGAACTGTGGGTGGGTGTGGTCCGCGAGACGTACCCGGACCTGGCGGAGCCGGCCGCCCGGTCGGCGGTGCACTCCGTGTTCGGCCTGCTGAACTCCACCCCGCACCTCGGCCGGTCCGGCTCCCTGCCCGGCCGCGGGGCCACGGCGGCGCTGCTGCACCGGATGGCCCGGGGCGCCTTCGCGGCGGCGGTGCCCCCGGCCGGGTGAGGCGGGGGCCGGACGGACCGTGCGGGCGCGCGGACGGGCGGGCGGTGCGGGCCGTGCGGGTCGGACGGGCGGGCGGTGCGGGTCGGACGGGCGGGCGGTGCGGGTCGGGGCGCGCGGACGGGCGGTGCAGGTCGGGGCGCGCGGACGGGCGGGCCGTGCGGGCCGGACGGGCGGGCGGTGCCGCCATCGGTGCGTACCCGTGCGCCGCCCGGCCGCCCGGCCGTTCGGCGTGACGAGCGTTACGGCGGTATCTGGTCCGGCGGTCTGGACGGCGATCCCTACCCATCGGTACCGTGTGCTCTGAGCAAGCGCTTAGACATGCCGAGGTACGTGGAGGTGGCGGCGTGCGCCGTACGGTGTTCAACGAGGATCACGAGGCGTTCCGGGAGACACTTCGCGCCTTCATCGAGGCCGAGGTCGTCCCGGTCTACGACGAGTGGTTCGCGGCCGGCCAGGCGCCGCGCGACTTCTACCACAAGCTCGGCGAGCTGGGTATCTTCGGCATCAACGTGCCGGAGGAGTACGGCGGCGCGGGCCTGGACAGCCACAAGTTCGAGGCCGTCCTCTACGAGGAGACCGCCCGCGCGGGCGTCCAGTTCGGCGGCTCCGGCGTGCACGTGCTGCTGGCCCTGCCCTACATCAAGATGCTGGCCACCGACGAGCAGAAGAAGCGTTTCCTCCCGAAGTTCGTCTCCGGCGAGGAGATGTGGGCCATCGCGATGACCGAGCCGGGCACCGGCTCCGACCTCGCGGGCATGAAGACCACCGCCAAGCTGAGCGAGGACGGCACGCACTACGTCCTCAACGGCGCCAAGACCTTCATCACCGGCGGCGTGCACGCCGACAAGGTGATCGTCTGCGCCCGGACCTCCGCGCCGACCGCCGAGGACCGCCGCTTCGGCATCTCCCTGTTCGCCGTGGACACCAAGTCCGAGGGCTACTCCATCGGCCGCAAGCTGGACAAGCTGGGCCTTCGCACCTCCGACACCGCCGAGCTGGCGTTCGTCGACGTCAAGGTGCCGGCCGACGACCTGCTCGGCGAGGAGAACAAGGGCTTCTCCTACCTCGGCCACAACCTGGCCTCCGAGCGCTGGGGCATCGCCTTCGGCGCCTACGCGCAGGCCAAGGCCGCCGTCCG
This sequence comes from Streptomyces sp. NPDC088812, assembly GCF_044750285.1. Taxonomy (NCBI): domain Bacteria; kingdom Bacillati; phylum Actinomycetota; class Actinomycetes; order Kitasatosporales; family Streptomycetaceae; genus Streptomyces; species Streptomyces sp. NPDC088812. Next base: position 271,809 of record NZ_JBIVJP010000003.1, read on the forward strand.
GTTCGCCAAGCAGTACGTCCAGGAGCGCACCGTCTTCGGCAAGCCGGTCGCCCACTTCCAGAACACCAAGTTCGAACTGGCCGCCTGCCAGGCCGAGGTCGACGCCGCCGAGGCGGTCGCCGACCGCGCGACCGAGGCCCTGGACGCCGGTGAGCTGACCCCGGCCGAGGCGGCCTCCGCCAAGCTGTTCTGCACCGAGGTCGCCCACCGCGTCATCGACCGCTGCCTCCAGCTCCACGGCGGCTACGGCTACATGAACGAGTACCCGATCGCCCGCCTCTACGCGGACAACCGGGTCAACCGCATCTACGGCGGCACCAGCGAGATCATGAAGACGATCATCGCCAAGGACATGGGCCTGTAACCCGGCCGCGCCTGCCGCCCGGTACAAAAGTCCCCATGAGTCAGGCACTGCACGATCTCCTCGATCTGCTCGACCTCGAGCAGATCGAGGAGAACATCTTCCGCGGCCGGTCCCGCTCCGCCGTCGTCCCGCGCGTCTTCGGCGGCCAGGTCGCGGCCCAGGCGCTGGTCGCCGCCGGGCGCACGGTCCCCCCGGACCGGCACGCACACTCCCTGCACGCGTACTTCCTGCGCGCCGGCGACCCGGGCGCGCCCATCGTCTACACCGTCGAGCGCATCCGCGACGGCCGCTCGTTCACCACGCGCCGCGCGGTCGCGGTCCAGCACGGCCGCCCGATCTTCACCCTGTCGGCGTCCTTCCAGACGTACGAGGACGGCCTCGACCACCAGGCCGTGATACCGCCCGCGCCCGACCCGGCGACCCTGCCCACCTCCGAGGACCGCCTGCGCGGCTACGCCCATCTGGACCCGGCCGTCGTCGAGAAGTTCCTGGAGGCCCGTCAGGCGATCGACCTGCGCTACGTCGACGAGCCGCCGTTCGGCCGGTTCGGCGAGCCGCGCGAGCCGCGCTCGCAGGTCTGGTTCCGCACCAACGGCAAGCTCGGCGGTGCCGTCGACGTACCGCTCCTGCACGTCGTCCTGGCCACGTACGTCTCCGACATGACGCTGCTGGACTCGATCCTCCTCGCGCACGGCCGCGGCGGCTGGGCGGTCGGTGACGTCGTCGGCGCCTCCCTCGACCACGCCATGTGGTTCCACCGCCCGTTCCGGGTCGACGACTGGCTGCTGTACGACCAGGAGTCGCCGTCGGCGTACGGCGGCCGAGGCCTGGGGCAGGGCCGCATCTACACGCGCGACGGACGGCTCGCCGTCTCGGTGATCCAGGAGGGCGTGGTCCGGGTCCCGCGGTGACCGGCCGGCGCGGCCCGCCACGGCTGATCGTCCGAGGGGCGTCCGAGATGCCGATCTGTCGGGGCGGCACTAGTCTCAATGAGTGAACGCCGCATGCACGGCACGCCCGGCCGGCCGGTTCCCGATCCGAGCGGACCAAGGCCACAGCGATCGCCCGCGAGCAACGACGGGCGGCCTGGAGGCGTCGGCGGCCGAGACCGTGCTCCCGGTGCGGTGATACCGGAAGACCCTGTCGCAACTTCGTTTGCGGCTGCGGCCATCCATTCCCGAGCTGCCCCCCGGGGGAGCGCGGGAGACGATGGAGCGAAAGGTAATCCTCATGCGAGTACAACGCGCCAAGCGTCTCGCTGCGGCGTCCGCCGCAGGGCTGCTCATGGCCGGTGGTATCGCGGTGGGCACAGCGGGCACCGCTTCCGCGAACGACCACCGCGGCTACAGCCACAACTACTACTGCGACGACGACTCGTGGTGGAACGACTGCGACGACGGTTACGGCCACGGCGGCTACGGCGACCACGACAACGGTCGCGGCGGCTATGGCCATGGTGACCATGACAACGGTCGCGGCGGCTACGGTGGCGGCCACGGCGGCGGTCACGGCGGCGGTCACGGTGGTGGCCATGGCGGCGGCGGTCACGGTGGCGGCGGTCACGGTGGCGGCGGCGGAGGCGGGCACTGATCCGACACCCGAAACGGCGCGATGCGCGGCTCCCGAAAGGACCGCGCATCGCGCTGTCTCCCGGCTCGCCGGCCGGGTCCCCGCCGGACCGGCCGACTACGCCAGGCCCGCCTCCGCCAGCAGATACGCCGTCATCGGGTCGTAGTGGCGCGGGCTGACCACGTGGTCGTCGAGCGGGACCGTCACCTGGACGGTGCCCTCCGCCTCGGCGATGAACAGGGCCGGGTCGTTGCAGTCGGCGTACCCGACGGAGTCCACGCCGTGCTGTCCGGCGTAGCCCGCCCAGCCGTGGTCGGCGACGACCAGGTCGGGCAGCGGGCGGCCCTGGCGCTCCAGGGCGGTCAGGATCGCCCGCATCGGCTCGCCCGAATGGGTGTGCCAGAGGGTGGCGCCGTGCTCCAGCACCGCCACGTCCGCGAACTGCATGACGTACCCCTCGTCGGTCTGGAGCCCGTCCGGGATCACGACGATCTCGCAGCCGGCCGCGCGCAGGGCGGCGGCGGTGGCGCGGTGGACGTCGAGCAGACCGCCCGGGTGGCCGGTGGCGAACAGCACCCGCTGCCGGTCCTCGGCCGCCTTGCGCAGCCGCCCCGCCAGCCGGTCCAGGGCGTCGACCGTCAGCTCCGGGTCGATGGTGTCCTGGCCGTATCGGTACTCGGGGTCGTCGTTGACCCCGACCCGCTCCGCCATCACCGCGAGCACGTCCTGCTCGTCGGTCCAGCGGTCGCCGAGCTCCAGTCCGAGCCAGAAGTTGCGGACACCGTTCGCCAGCTGACGGTAGTGGGAGAGGTTGTTCTCGCGCGGGGTGGCGACGTCCCCCGCGATACGGGTCCTGACGAGGTGGTCGGCGAGCTCGGCGCGGCTGGGGGTCCCGGGTATCGGCATGGAGTCCATTGTGGGGCAGCCGTCTGTGGGCGTACCCGCAGTTCCGGACGCTGGGACGCGGGTCACTCGCCCCGTCCGCCCCGGTCCGCCACCGTCGCCCCGGTCCGCCACCGTCGCCCCGGTCCGCCACCGTCGCCCCGCCCGCCCCGGCACGCGCGGCCCGCTCCCGGCCGGCGCGGGGAGGAGGACCCGGACGACGCCGTCGGCGAGGCCGGTCGGCGGCGGGCCGGGGGGCCGTGCCCGGCCCGGAGGCGGCCACGGCGTCCGGCGCGCCCCGGCCCGTGCCACCGCTCCCCGCCGGGCGGCGGCACGACCGCTTCCGGCACGACCGCTTCCGGCACGACCGCTTCCGGCGCGGCCCCGGCGGCAGACGCACCAGGGCCGACGAGCGGGCCGCTCCCGTGCTGCCGCTCCTGTGCCGCTCCTGTGTCGCTGCGGTGCCGCTCCGGTGTTCGCCGGTCAGGGGGAGGGGGGCAGGACGGCGGCGACGGAGGCGATGCGCCGACGGCGTCGAGGTCGCCCCCGCGTACGATCACGCGGAGATCACGTCGGTGGGCCGCGTCGGTGGCCGCGTCCCACTCGGCGTACGAACTGACCACGATCACGTCCCGTCGGATTGCGGAGGCCCGCGCGCAGTGACCCACGACCACGACCTGGTGCTCCGTCCGACCCCCGCCCAGACGGAGGCCGCCCTGAACCCTCCCCCGGGCCGCACCGGCGGGGACCTGGTCGTGGAGACCCTGGCCGGTCTTGGCGCGACGACCGTCTTCGGCCTGCCCGGCCGGCCCGCCGCCGGGCTGTCCGACGCCCTGCGCCGCTCCGGCCTGCGCTACGTCGGCCTGCGGGCGGAGAACAACGCCGCCTTCGCGGCGGACGCCTACGGCCGGGTCACCGGTGAGGCGGCCCCGCTGCTGCTGTCGGCGGGGCCGGGCGCGCTGACCTCGCTCGCCGCCCTCCAGGAGGCGGCGGCGGCCTCGGCTCCCGTGCTGGGGATCAGCAGCCAGATCCCGACGGCGGGGCTCGGCGGCGGGCGCCACGGCTACCTCCACGAGCTCCCCGACCAGGCGGCCTCGTTCCGGGGCGTGGTCAAGTCCGTCCACACCGTCCGCACCCAGTCCCAGATCCCTTCCGCGATCGCGGAGGCCTGGAAGTCGGCGCTGACGGCACCGCACGGCCCGGTGTGGGTGGAGATCCCGCAGGACGTCCTGCGGGCGCCGACGCCGATCCCGGTGGTGACGGGTGTGGACGCGACCCCGGAGGAGCTGGTGCCGCGCCCCGAGCTCACGGCGGTCACCGCCGACCTGCTGTCGAAGGCCGCCCGCCCGGCGATCGTCGCGGGCGGGGGAGTGGTCCGGGCGGACGCCTCGAAGAAGCTGCGCCGGCTCGCGGAGCTGCTGCGGGCGCCGGTGGTGACGACGTTCGGCGGCAAGGGCGCGTTCCCCTGGACGCATCCGCTGTCGCTGCGGTCCTGGCTGGAGGACCGCGGCACGACGGACTTCCTGGAGGACGCGGACGTCCTGCTGGTGGTCGGCTCCGGGCTGGGCGAGCTGTCCTCCAACCACCACACCTTCCGGCCCCGGGGCCGGATCGTCCAGATCGAGGCGGACCTCGGCAAGCTGGAGTCCAACCACCCGGCCCTGGGCATCCACGCGGACGCCCGCCTGGCGTTGCAGGCGCTGCTGGAGACGGTCACCGAGCGCGAGGACCCCGCGGCCCCCGAGCGCGTGCGCACCCTGCTCGCCGAGGTCGCCGGCCGCATCGCCGCCCAGGACCTCGCCGTGGAGCAGGAGGTGCTGGCGTCGGTGCGCCGGGCGCTGCCCGCCGACTCCCCGTCCTTCTGGGACATGACCGTCCTGACCTCCTGGGCGTGGTCGGCCTTCGACGCCAAGGGCCCCAACCGGATGCACTCCGCGCAGGGCGCCGGCGGTCCCGGCTACGCCTTCCCGGCGGCCCTCGGCGCGGCGGTGGCGGACCCGACCCGCCCGGTGCTGGCGGTGTCGGGCGCCGGCGGCGCGCTGTACTCGGTCGCCGAACTGGCGACGGCCCGGCAGTACGGGCTGAACGTCACCTGGATCGTCGTCGACGACGGCGGCCCCGGCGCGTTCTCGGCGGACGCCGTCGTCCGGGCGGCAGCGGCGGAACCGACTCGCCCCGACTATGTGGCCCTGGCCGAGTCGTTCGGGGTACCCGGGATCCGCACGACACCGCAGACCCTGGAGGCCGACCTGGCGAAGGCACTGGCGTCGCCCGGTCCGTCGGTGGTGGTGCTGCCGGCGGTGCTGCGGCTGTTCGCACCGACGCATGCGGGGTGAGGGGTGCTTTCCCGGGGGCGCGGGAGGTGAAGTTCGGCCCATGTCGCCTTCCCGACGCCGTGCAGACCGGGGCAGCACCCCCACCGCCGGGCGAGGGAGGCGATGAGGAAGAGCCCGCGGCCGCCTTCGTCCTCGTCGGTGACCGTCCTCGGCTCCGGCCGGGCGTTGTCGCCGTCGGCGACCTCCACCCGTAGGCGGGAGCCGTACCGAGCGACGCGTACGCCGATCTCCCCTCCGGCCGGAACCCCGGCGTGCCGGAGCGAGTTCGTGACCAGCTCGGTGAGCAGCAGCTCGGCCGTGCCGGCGACTTCGCCGTCGACCTCCCACTCCGCGAGCTGACCGCGCAGCAGGTCTCGGGCCCGCCTCGCGCTGCGAGGGTTCTGCGGCCGCCGCCACCGAACCTCCGCGACGCCGGGACGTGCGGGCTGCTGTGGCATGGCGGGGACTGACATGAGGACCTCCGGGGCGCCTTCGGCAAGGGTTGGTTCCACTCATCTCTAGAGATGAGTGAAGCACTCGTCCTCCGACAATTACCCGCCTCTCTAGAGATGTGAGCGAAATTGCCCGGATGGAGTCGCCGTCCGGCTGTAGAGGCTGACGATCGATGCCTAGGATGCCTAGAGATGATCAGAGGAGAGGCTTGGATGAGCAGCCGGGGATCGGGGCGTCAGCCCAAGTACCAGCGCATCGCCGCCGATATGCGTGCGGCGATCGAGGCTGGCGAGTACGGCCCCGGTGAGCGGCTCCCCGGTGAGAACGACCTCATGGCGACGTACGGCGTGGCGCGTATGACGGCCCGGCAGGCTCTCGGGGTCCTCCGGGCGGAAGGGATCGTCGAGGCGCGCAAGGGTGCCGGAGTGTTCGTCCGGGACTTCAAGCCGATCCGGCGGCGGGGTGTCGAACGTCTCGCCCGTGCCCAGTGGGGGGAGGGCCGGTCCGTCTGGGAGGCCGATGCTGCCGGCCGTGAACTCGTCATCGACGGGGTAGAGGTCGGCGAGGAGGACGCCACACCTGTCGTTGCGGGGGTCCTGGACCTGGCGGCGGGCGAGAGGGTCTGTGTCCGTCGGCGCCGCTACACCCTCGATGGCAAACCGGTCCTCCTCTCCACGTCGTATCTGTCCGCCGACCTCGTCTCCGGCACGGCGATCACTCAGCCGGACACCGGCCCTGGCGGTGTCTACGCGCGACTTGAGGAGTTGGGGCGCAGGCCGGTCCGTTTCCGGGAGGAGATCCGCTCTCGCATGCCGAGCGGGGACGAGGCCGAACGGCTCGCCCTGCCGCCCGGTGTCCCCGTCGTGCTGGTGGCCCGTACCGCTTTCGACGCCGACAGTGCTGCCGTCGAGGTGAATGAGATGGTGCTGGACTCGGCGGCGTACGTGCTGGAGTACGGATTCGAGGCGTGAGTCGATGCCGGGCGATGCGGATGGTCGCTCAACCGTCAGCGGCCGGGCAGGGCGTATGTGCCCGCCTGGTTCCCGACGGCCTCGGTGTATCCCCTGAGGTTTCCCCGCTGGGCGGATGCGACAGCGATGAACCTCCGCTCACGGCACGTCAGTACGGTGCCATCACCAAGTCGCCGATCACCCGCAATCCCACTTGGGCCGCCAGCCAAGGTGCGCGTTCGGCCTCGACCTGCTTCACGTGGACGAAAACCGTGTGGCAGGTCGCAGGATCCTCGAGGTCGAGGTCGCGGGCATGAACACACAGCGTGACGAACGCGCCTCTGGTGCCTCCCACCCCCAGCGCTGCCTCCGGAGCCTCGGGCCAGGCGTTGAAGTCCCATCGCACCGTCGCCGGGCTGTCGCCCACCGCGGAGAGGAACGGCTTCACCGTCTCCGGCGCCCCAGCCCAGCGCCGCAACCGGACAGGCGGGAAGGCCGACGCCTCGTCCCCTCTCGCTGACGAACCACTCCCCGCCTCTTCCGCCCACCATTCGGCATCCGGCAGCAGGGCCGGCACTGCCGAAAGGCAGTGAGCCGAGGAGATCCGCACATCGGGTTCATCGTGACCGGCCCGGCCTGGCCAACGGCCTGCTCGCCGCCCGGTCCGGCGGCCGGGCCGTCCGTTTCGCTGTCGGTCAGGAACGGAGCTTGGGCAGCAGGGTCCGGACGGTCTCCGTCATGGCCGGCCAGGCCGCCGTGACCTGTTGGCCCGTCAGGAGGGTCAGGCTCTGCACCTGGACCTCGCACCCCAGGTTGCTGTCCCGGACCACCAGCCGGAGGTCGCTGGGGAACGCGGCCTCCTCGGCACTCTCGTAGCGGAAGGCCCCGCCGCCGAGACCCGACACCTGCGCCACCGAGTCCTGGGCCTGCTTCGACGCCGAGGACAGCACGTACTCGTACTGCTTGATCGCGGTGGCCACGTCCTTCCACGCGGTGCAGTAGACGACGGAACGGCCGTTCGCGCCCGTCCCGGTCGTCCCGAAGCCCTGGAGGCAGGCGGCGCCGCTGCCCTCCGCCGGATCGGCGCCGGTCCGCTGCCCCTTCGGTGAACCGTCCGCCGGCGCGACGGCGGCGGTCAGCGGGCCGAAGTCGAGCTTCGGGCAGAGATCGGTCGGCGGACGGTAGTCGCCCGGCCCGTTCGCCGGTTCGGCAGCCGCCGTCGGCGTGCCTCCGGCGTCGGCGGACGCCTTCCCGTCCCCGCCGCCGCACCCGGCCAGTGAGCCGAGGGCGAGCACCACGCCCGTACCCCATCTCGCTGCGCGAAAGCCCTTGGCTGTTCGAGACAATGCCACGCCCTCTCCCCTGAGTGCCGGCCCGTTCACGGCCGACGGCGGCACCACCATCGCAAAGCGCGGCCCCGGAGCCATCGGGGAAATTACCTAAGCCTCTACGGACTGAGCGGGACGGAGATCGTCGTTGAGCTGAGCTCCCCGTCGTGGCACGGGGAGCTCAGCCGGGCCCACGCCGTCTACCAGATCGCCTCGACCCACTCCGGGTGGTCGATGAACGGGTTCCGGTTGTGCTGGTAGGTGTCGTAGATGACCTGGTTGCGCTTCTCCTCGAAGGCGCTCGGCGGGTCTTCGTCGTTCCACTGCTTGAGCACGGACAGCTTGCCGATGTACGGGTTGCTGCCGTTGCCCACCTTCTCGTTGGGCTCGAGGTCGGCCCAGCCGTCGTCGCCCTCGTACCGCACGGCCATGTAGAGGATCATGCGGGCCACGTCGCCCTTGTCGGCGTCGCGCGGCTCGAAGGAGTCGGAGTCGACGAGGCTGCCGCCGCCGTTGGTGACCGTGCTGCCGCCGTTGTCGAAGTCCAGGTTCCCGCGGATGCTGTTGACCTGGACGTCGGCGGGGCGCAGGTGGTGCAGGTCCGTGCCGGGACCGGTCGCCTCGCCGAAGTCGCCGTGCGACTTGGCCCACACGTGCTCGCGGTTCCAGTCGCCGACGTCACCGCCGTTGAGGGACTTGGCCCGGGAGACGCCGCTGTACAGCAGGATCACGTTGCTGCTGTTGTTCGGGTCCTGGTCGGTGGCCTTCAGGGCGTCCCAGACCGCCGAGTACGAGATCTTCGACTGGCTGCTGATGATGGTGTGCAGCGAGGACTTCAGGCTGGTGCCGGTCTTTCCGATCGCGTTCTTGTAGTACGTCGAGTCGTAGGCCGTGGTGGTCGCCGCGGCCGGGGGCGCGGTCAGCAGGGGGGTGGAGAGGCCGGCCAGTACCGCGGCGGTGGCGAGTGCCACCGGCTTCCATCGGGGTGTCCGTCGTGTCGCCAGCATGTGGGGGTTCCCATCTACGCGGGTTGATTGGAGGCGGCACTCGGGAGAGTGGCATGGACATGAGGCCTTGTAAATGAATCCGGCATGTCGATCACGTGACGAAGACCGGCAAGTCGGGCGTGTTCTACGCGAGTTGACACACGGAACGGCCCCCGACCGGTGTGTCGGGGGCCGTCAGGGCCGTCAGGGGTGGGTCCGTCAGCTGACGTCCGAGGGGTCCAGGCGGTAGATCGTCGACGTGCTCGACTGGCCGTCCTGCGCGGTGCCGGAACCGGACTCGGACGTGTCGGAGGAGTTCGACGAGTTCGACGAGTCCGACGTCGAGCTCTTGCTGTACTCGCTCTCCTCGACCGCCGTCCCGTTCTTCTGCACCCACTCCGTCACCTCGGAGCTGAGGTCGGTGTCACCGCTCCGGCCGCCCATGCCCTGGCTGCTGATCTGGATGTAGTGCAGCTTGCCGCTCTTCACCAGCTCCTTGAGCCGGGCCAGCGTCATCGCCTTGTCGCTGCCGGTCCAGCCCCACATGGAGATGACCGGCTCCCCGCTGCTGAGGATGAGCTGCGCGGCGCTCTGCGAACCGGACACCGCCAGCAGCCAGGTGGCGCCGTCCTGGTGCTTCTTCAGGTACGCGATGAGCTCGCTGCTCGTGTCGCCGCCGCCCATGCCACCGCCGCCGGGAGCGCCGCCCGTGCCGCCGCCGGGCTGCGTGCCGCCGGAGGCGCCGTCCTCGGACGTGCCGTTCCCGGCGGTACCGTTCGGGGGCGTGCCGCCGCCCGGCATCTCGCCGCCGCCGCCCGGCATCTCGCCGCCGCCGCCCGGCATCTCGCCGCCGCCGGGGAAGCCGCCCTCGGCCTGACCGCCGGCCTGGCCGTTCTGCCCGCCCTGCTGCGTGCCGCCGGGTCCGCCGGTGCCGCCGCCCGGGAAACCGCCCCGGCTGCCACCGCCACCGCCACCGCCGCCGAAGCCGCCGCTGCCCGTCGTGGGACCGGCCGTCGGGTTCGTCCCGCCCATGCCGCCGCCGGAGCCGGACGGCACCGACCAGGCGTACGCCGCCGGACCCGCCACCGCCGCGACGACCGCCGCCGCCACGGAGGCGGCCAGCAGCCGCACCCGGCCGCCGGGACGGAAGCGGAAGACCAGCAGGCCCGCGACGGCGAGCGCCATCACCACGCCGATCGCCGGCCACAGCCAGGTGTTCCAGCCGTCCGCCCGGCGCAGCAGCACGATCGCCCAGACCGCGGTGACGACGAGGGCGAGCGGTAGCGCCCACGCCCACCGCTTGTCGGCGCGGAACGCGCGCAGCAGCATCGCGCCGCCGCCTCCGCACAGGGCCGCGATGCCGGGGGCGAGCGCGGTCGTGTAGTACGGGTGCATGGTGCCCTCGGCCATGCTGAAGGTCAGGTAGTGCAGGATCGTCCAGCCGCCCCACAGCAGCAGCGCGGCCCGGGTGAGGTCGGTGCGCGGGGCGCGGCGCCCGCACAGGACCAGGCCGGTCACCAGGGCGATGCCCGCGAAGGGCAGCAGCCAGGAGATCTGGCCGCCGAGCACGTCGTTGAACATCCGGCCGATGCCGGCGGTCCCGGAGAAGCCGCCGCCCCCGCCGCCTCCGCCCCCGCCGTTGCCCTCGCCGCCGAGGACCCGGCCGAGGCCGTTGTAGCCCATGATCAGGTCCCAGGCGCTGCCGTCGGTCGAACCGCCGATGTAGGGCCGCTCGGAGGCCGGCACCAGGGAGACCGCCGCCGCCCACCAGAAGCTGCTGACCGCGAGCGCCACGCCCGCGAGCAGCAGGTTGACGATCCGCTTCACCAGGCGGGGCTTCGCCGCGTACAGGTACACCGCGAAGACGGCGGGCAGCGGGATCCAGCCCTGGAGCATCTTGGTGTTGAAGGCGAGGCCGAAGCAGGCCGCCGAGCCCAGCAGCGGCAGCACCTTGCCGCCGTGCACCGCCCGCAGGGCGAGCGCCACGCCAGCCGCCATCAGGCACACCAGCAGCGTGTCGGGGTTGTTGTCCCGGTTGATGGCGACCGTGATCGGGGTGAGCGCGAGGACCAGCGCGGCGACCGTCGCCGCGCCGTGGCCCCAGACCCGCTTCACGGAGTCGTGCAGGACCCAGATCGTCCCGAGGGCCACCAGGATCATCGGCAGCATCATCTGCCAGGTCCCGAAGCCGAACACGCGACAGGACAGGCCCATCACCATCAGGGCGAACGGCGGCTTGTCGACGGTCAGGAAGTTCCCCGCGTCCAACGAGCCGAAGAACCACGCCTTCCAGCTCTGCGTGCCGCTCAGCACGGCGGCGCTGTAGAAGCTGTTGAGGCCGGAGCCGGAGAGGTTCCAGGAGTAGAGCACCGCCGCCAAGGCCATGATCGCGATCAGCGCGGGGAGCGACCAGCGCGGGGCCCGGTCCGGTGGCGATGCCACGGGAGCCGCCGCCGACGACGGCGAGCCGGTGGCCGCCGCGGGCGCGCCGGGCGCGGGTGCGCCGGACACGTCGGGCGCGGGTGCGCCGGGCGCGGCCGGCCCGGCGGAGGACTCGGCGGATCCGGTGGCCCCGGCGGACCCGGCGGACCCGGTCGGGTGGGGGAGGGGATCGGTGGCAGATGTCACCCTCCGCATGCTGGCCGCCGGGTGTGAGGGGCCGCTGTGCCCAAGCTGGCCGTCACCTGTGAAGCAGCACAGGCCTCGGTAACGCCCTCCCCATGCTTTGGCAACCGGTCCCGCCCGGGTTCCGCCCCGGGTTCCGCCCCGGGTTCCGCCCCGGGTTCCGCCCCGGGTTCCGCCCCGGTCCTGGCCCGGTCGTGTTCCGGTCCTGCCTTCGCCCTGCTCCGGTCCCGCCCGGTCCCGCCCGGTCCGGCCCGGTGCCGCCCGGTCCGGCCCGGTGCCGCCCGGTCCGGCCCGGTGCCGCCCGGTCCGGCCCGGTGCCGCCCGGTCCGGCCCGGTGCCGCCCGGTCCCGCCCGGTGCCGCCCGGTCCTGCTCCGGTCCCGCCCGGCCCTGCTCCGGTCCCGCCGCCGTCCCACCCGTTCCGGCCCCCGTCCCGCCCCACCGTCCGGCGATGCGGCCTCCCCCCGGTCCGGGGCGTCACGAATGTGACCCCGCGAACAGGAGTACAACCCTCGCTCGCTCGTGTGAGTCAACCTGGCATGACTCACCGGACCTCCGCAGGCAGGAGAGGGCTGGTCGCCTCAGCGCTCGGCACCGGCATCCTCATATCCGTCCTGGCCGCCGCTCCCGCCGCGGCCGCCACCCCCACCGTCAGCTGCACCTCGGCCGAGGCCGGGCTGGCCGCCAAGCTGAAGAAGGACATCACGGCCGCCCTCGCGGGCCGCAAGGGCACGGTCGCCGTCGGCCTGTACGACCGCAGCACCGGCACCACCTGCACCCTGCGCGCCTCGACCGCCTACGACTCGGCGAGCGTCGTCAAGGTCACCGTCCTCGCCGCCCTGCTGTGGGACGCGCAGAAGAACGGCAGGGCGCTGACCGGCCGTGAGAAGACCCTCGCCACGGCCATGATCACCAAGTCGGACAACGCCTCCACCTCCACCCTGTGGAAGCAGCTCGGCCTGACGAAGATCAAGGGCTTCCTCGCCGCCGGGAAGATGACGCAGACCAAGCCGGGCGCCAACGGCTACTGGGGCCTGACGCAGATCACCGTCACCGACGAGCAGAAGCTGCTCAAGCTGCTCACCGCCAAGAACACGGTCCTCACCGACGCCTCGCGCGCCTATGTCAACAAGCTGATGGGCCAGGTCGTCTCCGCGCAGCGCTGGGGCACCCCCTACGGGAGGCCCGCCGGGGTCACCTGGCACGTCAAGAACGGCTGGCTGTCGCGGGCCACGCACGGCTGGCGGGTGCACAGCGTCGGCACCTTCAAGGGCGGTGGCCACGACTACCAGATCACCGTCCTCACCCACGGCAACAGCACGATGAACTACGGCATCACCACCATCCAGGGCGTCGCCAAGGTCATCCACAAAGACCTCGCGGCCTCCTGAACCCGCCCGGTCCACGCGGCGATCATTAACGGGGTGTCCCACCGGCCGTCATCCACCCGTCCTACGGTGACGGCCATGCGCCTGCGAACCGTACTCGCCACCTTCACCGCCGGCCTGGCGGCCGCCACCTCTCTCGTCGCCGCCGGGCCCGCGAGCGCCCAGCAGAACAGGGCCTGTTCCCCCGCCGTCACCCTCGACGGCTTCTCCGACGCCCTCGACAAGACCTCCTACGACGGCACCTTCGTCGGCAACCTCTCCGCGCTCGCGGTCGACCGGGACGGCTCGCTCGCCGCCCTCTCCGACCGCTCCGCCCTCCTCGGCCTGGACGCGAGGACGCTCGCGCCGGAGTCGGCCGTTGCGCTCGCCGACGAGAGCGGCGCCGCGCTCGACTCCGAGGGCCTGGTCGTCGACCGGGACGGCACGCGCCTGATCACCTCGGAGACCGAGCCGTCCGTACGCCGCTACAGCGCCACGGGGGAGATCCTCGACCGCCTGCCCGTCCCGGACTCCCTCCGGGTCGCCCCGGCCGGCCGCGCCGTCTCCAACGGCACCTTCGAGGGCCTGACCCTGCTGCCCGGCGGCCGCACCCTGCTGGCGTCGATGGAGTACCCGCTCTCCGGCGACGGCGCGGACACCGTCCGCTTCCAGACCTGGAAGCGCACCTCCACGGGCTTCCGGCTCGCCGCCCAGTACGCCTACCGCGCCGACGCCGGCCTCGGCGTCCCGGAGGTCCAGGCGATCCCCGACGGCCGCCTCCTCGTCCTGGAGCGCGGCTTCACCTCGGGCGTGGGCAACACCGTCCGCCTGTACCTGGCCGACCCGCGCCGGGCGACCGACACCAGCGGCATCGAGAACGTGACCGGCCAGGACGGCGTGCGCCCGGTCGCCAAGACCCTCCTCGCCGACCTCGTGACCTGCCCGACCCTGGGAGCGACGGCGAAGCAGGCGCAGCCCAACCCGCTCCTGGACAACATCGAGGGCATGGTCGTCACCGGCCGGAGCGGCGGCGCCCTGAAGGTGCTGCTGGTGAGCGACGACAACCAGAACGCGGCGCAGACGACCCGCTTCTACTCCCTGCGGGTCCGCGTCTGATCCGGTGTGCACCTGTTTCCTTGGGTTTTCCCGGTTCCCGCCCCCGAATTGTTGCGGAGGGATGAAATCCGCTTCGGTCCACGTTGGTGCCTTCTGGTAGATCAGGACGAACGGAAGGCACCGGCGTGGCGGCGCAACGGGGATGGGCACGACGACTGGCGGGTTACGCATGGCGCCATCCGGCGGACGTCGTCCTCGCCCTCGGCTCCTCCCTCGGCGGCATGGCCGTCATGGCCGTGGTGCCGCTGTTCACCAAGGTGATCATCGACGACGTGATCGGCGACCACAGCCGCGCCATGGCCCCCTGGGCCGGTGCCCTGATCGGCGCGGCCCTGGCCGTCTACGCCCTCACCTACGTCCGCCGCTTCTACGGCGGCCGGCTCGCCCTCGACGTCCAGCACGACCTGCGCACCGACATGTACGGGACGATCACCCGGCTCGACGGGCGCCGTCAGGACGAGCTGTCCACCGGCCAGGTCGTCGGCCGCGCCACCAGCGACCTCCAGCTCATCCAGGGCCTGCTCTTCATGCTCCCGATGACCATCGGGAACGTCCTGCTCTTCCTGATCTCCCTGGTGATCATGGCGTGGCTGTCCCCGCCGCTCACCCTGGTCGCGCTCGCCGTCGCCCCCGCCCTGTGGTGGATCGCCCGCCGCAGCCGGACCAGACTCCACCCCGCCACCTGGTACGCGCAGGCCCAGGCCGCCGCCGTCGCGGGCGTGGTCGACGGCGCCGTCACCGGCGTCCGGGTGGTGAAGGGGTTCGGGCAGGAGGAGCAGGAGACCGGGAAGCTGCGGGAGGTCGGCCGCCGGCTCTTCGCGGGCCGGCTGCGCACGATCCGGCTGAACGCCCGCTACACCCCGGCCCTCCAGGCCGTGCCCGCCCTCGGCCAGGTCGCGATGCTCGCGCTCGGCGGCTGGCTCGCCGTCCGCGGGCACGTCACGCTCGGCACGTTCGTCGCCTTCTCCACCTACCTCGCCCAGCTCGTCGGCCCGGTCCGCATGCTCGCCATGGTCCTCACCGTCGGCCAGCAGGCCCGCGCCGGCACCGAACGCGTCCTGGAGCTGATCGACACCGAGCCCTCGCTGGCGGACGGCACCAGGGAGCTCCCGGCCGACGCCCCCGCGACCGTCGAGTTCGACGACGTCTCCTTCGCCTACGAGGGCGCCTCCGGCCCGGTCCTGGAGGGGCTCACCCTCGAGATCCGCGCCGGCGAGACCCTCGCCCTGGTCGGCTCCTCCGGCTCCGGCAAGTCCACGGTCTCCCTGCTCCTGCCGCGCTTCTACGACGTCGGCAAAGGCGCCGTCCTCGTCGGCGGCCACGACGTCCGCGAGCTCACCCTCGACTCGCTGCGGGCGGCGATCGGCCTGGTGCCCGAGGACTCGTTCCTCTTCTCGGACACCGTCCGCGCCAACATCGCCTACGGCCGCCCCGACGCGAGCGACGAGGAGATCGAGGCCGCGGCCCGCGCCGCCCAGGCCGACCGGTTCATCGCCGAGCTGCCCGAGGGCTACGCCACCGAGGTCGGCGAGCAGGGCCTGACCCTCTCCGGCGGCCAGCGCCAGCGCATCGCCCTCGCCCGGGCCCTCCTCACCGACCCGCGCCTGCTCGTCCTCGACGACGCGACCTCGGCGGTCGACGCCCGTGTCGAGCACGAGATCCACGAGGCCCTCGCCCGCGTCATGGAGGGCCGCACCACCCTCCTGATCGCCCACCGCCGCTCCACCCTCAACCTCGCCGACCGCATCGCCGTCCTGGACGGCGGCCGGCTCGCCGACCTCGGCACCCACGAGGAGCTCCAGGAGCGGTCGGCGCTCTACCGCCGCCTGCTCACCGACCCCGACGAGCTGGGCGGCGTCTCGCCCGGACACGCCCGGCCCGCCGCGCCCCGCGAGGACACCTCCGTCCGGGACGAGCTGGACGCCGAGTTCGACGCCGAGAGCGGCGTCACCCCCCGCCTGTGGACCGGCGACCGCGTACCGAAGGACACGGCCCTGTCCGGCACGCCGGCCACCCCCGAGCTCCTCGCCCGGGTCGACGCCCTCCCGCCCGCGACCGACACCCCCGACGTCGACGAGAGCCGCGCGGTCACCCCCGAGGACTCCTACGGCCTGCGCCGCCTCCTGCGCGGCTTCGGCCCGCCCCTCCTGGTCAGCCTCGGCCTCGTCGCCGTCGACGCGGGCATGGGCCTGCTGCTGCCGGTGATGATCCGGCACGGCATCGACGACGGCGTCACCCGCGCGGCGACGGCCGCCGTCTGGACGGCCTCCCTGCTGGCGCTGCTCGCCGTCCTGGTGCAGTGGGCCGCGCAGACCGGCGAGATCCGGATGACCGGCCGCACCGGCGAACGGGTCCTGTACACCCTGCGTCTGAAGATCTTCGCCCAGCTCCAGCGGCTCGGCCTCGACTACTACGAGCGGGAGCTGACCGGCCGGATCATGACGCGGATGACGACGGACGTCGACGCGCTCTCCACCTTCCTCCAGACGGGCCTGGTCACCGCGTTCGTGTCGGTGGTCACCTTCTTCGGCATCATGGCCGCCCTGCTGGTGATCGACCTCCAGCTCGCCCTCGTCGTCTTCGCGACACTGCCCCCGCTCGTCGTCGCCACGTACTTCTTCCGCCGGGCCAGCGTGAAGGCGTACGAACTGGCCCGGGAACGGATCTCGGCGGTCAACGCCGACCTCCAGGAGTCGGTGGCCGGGCTGCGGATCGTGCAGGCCTTCCGGCGCGAGCGGGACGGCGGGCGCCGGTTCGCCGAGCGCAGCGACAGCTACCGCAGGGCCCGCATCCGGGGCCAGCGGCTGATCTCGGTCTACTTCCCGTTCGTGCAGTTCCTGTCGTCGGTAGCCGCGGCGGCCGTCCTGATCGCCGGCGCGGGCCGGGTCGACGAGGCGACCCTGACGACCGGCGCGCTGGTGGCGTACCTGCTGTACATCGACCTGTTCTTCGCCCCCGTCCAGCAGCTCTCCCAGGTCTTCGACGGCTACCAGCAGGCCACCGTCTCGCTGGGCCGCATCCAGGAACTGCTGAGGGTGCCGACGTCCACGCGGACCGCCGACGACCCGCTGGAGGTCGCCTCCCTGCGCGGCGAGATCGCCTTCGAGCACGTGCACTTCCGGTACGGCTCCGCCGACGAGCCCGAGGATGCGCTGACCGGGATCGAGCTGCGGATCCCCGCCGGGCAGACCGTCGCGTTCGTGGGGGAGACCGGCGCGGGCAAGTCGACCCTGGTGAAGCTGGTGGCCCGCTTCTACGACCCCACCTCCGGGCGGGTGCTCGTCGACGGCCGTGACCTGCGCCGTCTCGACCTCACGTCGTACCGCCACCGCCTGGGCGTCGTCCCGCAGGAGGCGTACCTCTTCCCCGGCACCGTCCGCGACGCCATCGCCTACGGCCGCCCCGACGCCACCGACGCCCAGGTGGAGGCGGCCGCCCGCGCGGTCGGCGCGCACGACGTGATCGCGACGCTGGAGGGCGGCTACCTCCACGAGGTCGCCGAGCGGGGCCGCAACCTCTCCGCCGGGCAGCGCCAGCTGATCGCGCTGGCCCGCGCCGAACTCGTCGACCCCGACGTCCTGCTGCTGGACGAGGCCACGGCCGCCCTGGACCTGGCGACCGAGGCCCAGGTCAACCAGGCCACCGACCGCCTCGCGGGCCGCCGTACGACACTCGTCGTCGCCCACCGTCTGACCACCGCGGCCCGCGCCGACCGGGTGGTGGTGATGGACCGCGGCCGGGTCGCCGAGGACGGCACGCACGAGGAGCTGCTGGCCCTCGGCGGCCGGTACGCGCTGCTGTGGCGGACCTTCGTGGGGGAGCCGGTCGGCACGGCGTCCTGACGGCGCCCCGGCTTCGCAACCATCCCGCGTACGCCGCGCGTCCGTACACCAGTGCGTCCGTACACCAGTACGGCGATGCGGGGAGCGTGGAAGGGGACGGACCGTGGACAGGGGTGCCACACGCCGGCGGCCGACGGCCGCCCTGGCCGTGCTCATCACGTCCGCCCTGCTCGCGCTGACGGCACCGGCCGGCGCCGAGGCCGCGGGCTCGCCCTGCCCCGGCCGGAAGGCGCGGACGCTGACGTTCTCCGCCGGCGCGGTGCACGTCTACCGCGGCAACGGCTCCGTCTGCGCCTTCACCCTCCGGGCGCGACCCGGCACGCGCACCCGGATGTCGGTCAGCGTGCAGGCGCGCGGCCACCGCGCGGTACGGCAGGAGGGCAGCCGGACCCGACGCATCGGCCCGGTCGACGTGTACGCCGGGCACCGCTGCGTGTGGGTCGAGGGCTCGGTCGGGCCCGCCGCGGTCAGCTCGGGCTGGATCCTGTGCTGATGGCTGATGGCTGATGGCTGATGGCTGATGGCTGGCGGCTGGCGGCTGGCGGCTGGCGGCTGACACGCTGACCGGCTCTGGCCACAACCCCCTCTGGTGTGACGGGTGTTGCTCCGATAGCTTCCGGCGCACATCTGTCTCACAGGGAGGGTGCACGCGCATGCGCATCGCGCTCAGATGGCTGCTGGCGCTCACCGTGCTCATAGGCACGCTGAGCGGCACGGCGGGGGCGGCCACCGCTGCCGGGCCGGACGCCACGGACATCAAGGACCGGCTGCTCTCCGTACCGGGCATGAGCCTGACCGAGGAGAAGCCGTACCCCGGCTACCGCTACTTCGTCCTGACCTACACCCAGCCGATCGACCACCGGCGCCCCGCCGCGGGCACCTTCCAGCAACGGATCACCGTGCTGCACAAGGACGTCAGCCGCCCCACCGTCTTCTACACCGGCGGCTACCACGTCTCCACCACCCCCAGCCGCCGCGAGCCCACCCAGATCGTGGACGGCAACCAGGTCTCCATGGAGTACCGGTTCTTCACCCCCTCCCGTCCCGACCCCGCCGACTGGTCCAAGCTGGACATCTGGCAGGCCGCGAGCGACCAGCACCGCATCTTCCGGGCGCTGAAGGGCATCTACCCCGGGAACTGGATCTCCACGGGCGGCTCCAAGGGCGGTATGACCGCCACCTACTACGAGCGCTTCTACCCCAAGGACATGGACGGCGTCGTCGCGTACGTCGCCCCCAACGACGTCGTCGACACCGAGGACTCGGCCTACGACCGCTTCTTCGCCGGCGTCGGCACCGAGGAGTGCCGCGACCGCCTCGAGGCCGTGCAGCGCGAGGCGCTCGTGCGCCGCGAACCCCTGGAGCGCAGGTACGCCGCGTACGCCGCGGCCGAGGGCTACACCTTCGACACCATCGGCAGCCTCGACCGCGCCTACGAGGCCGTCGTCCTCGACTACGTCTGGGGCTTCTGGCAGTACAGCCTGCTGTCGGACTGCGACACGATCCCGGCGGACGCCGCGCACGCGACCGACGACGAGATCTGGACCTCGGTCGACACGATCTCCGGGTTCTCCTTCTACACCGACCAGGGCCTGTCGCCGTACACGCCGTACTACTACCAGGCGGGCACCCAACTCGGCGCCCCCACCATCCACTTCCCGCACATCGAGCGGAAGTACATCCGCTACGGCTACCAGCCCCCGCGCAACTTCGTCCCCCGCGCCATCCCGATGAGCTTCCAGCCGCGGGCGATGCGTGACGTCGACACCTGGGTGCGGCACAACGCCCGCCACATGCTCTTCGTCTACGGCCAGAACGACCCGTGGGGCGCCGAGCGGTTCCGCCTCGGTGACGGCGCCGAGGACTCGTACGTCCTCACGGCGCCCGGCATGAACCACGGCGCGAACGTCGCCGGCCTCGTCCCCGACGAGAAGGCCCTCGCCACCGCCCGCATCCTGGAGTGGGCCGGCGTCTCGCCCTCCGCCGTCGACCGGGCCGAGCCGCTGGCGGCGTTCGACGCGCGACTGGACGCGCGGGACGTGGAACGCGAGCCAACGCTGCGGCCGTGACCTCCCGCTGACCCGACCACCGATCACGACCACCGATCACGATCACTGACCACCGACCACCGACCACGATCACGATCACTGACCACGACCACTGATCACGATCACTGATCACGATCACTGATCACGACAACTGACCACCACTGATTCACGGTCACGACGGCCGGCCGGCCCGCATGCCGGTCGGCCGTCGTGCCATCGGCCGACGGTGTGTATAGTCCCGGCCCATGGAATCCGGTGTCGAGCTCGTGAAGCGCGCGCACGTCGACCTGCTCAGGGTCGCCACCGCGCTGTGTAGCTGACCCGCGCGCCCTCCCACCGGCGCCTTTCCCCTCTTTCTCCTGCTCCTCCCTCCTGTGCCGATCCACGCCCGGGACGTCTTCCCGTCGGCGTGATGCAACGTTGCACCTCCTCCCGCTGGAGAGCCCCATGACCGTGCGCACGCACTGGTTCCTGCCCACCACCGGCGACGACCGCACCGTCGTCGGCGTGACCGCCCGCGACTCCCTCCAGTCCCGCTCCACGGCCCGCCCGCCCACGCTCGACTACCTCGCCCAGGTCGCGCGGGCCGCCGAGTCCGCCGGGTTCGAGGCCGTCCTGACCCCGACCGGCAGCGACTGCGAGGACTCCTGGCTCACCACCGCCGCCCTCGCTCCGCAGACCACCCGTCTGAAGTTCCTGGTCGCCTTCCGCCCCGGCGTCATCGCCCCGCCGCTGGCCGCCCAGATGACCGCCACCTACCAACGCCTGTCCGGCGGACGCCTGTTGCTGAACATCGTCACCGGTTCCGACGCCGACGAGCAGCGCGCCTACGGCGACTTCCTCGGCCACGACGAGCGCTACGCCCGCACCGACGAGTTCCTCCATCTGCTGCGCACCGCGTGGACGGGCGAGCCGTACGACTTCGAGGGCGCCCACTACCGGGTCGCGGGCGGACGCCTGCGCCGGCCGCCGCTGACCCGCCCGCCCGTCTTCTTCGGCGGCTCGTCGGACGCCGCGCTGCCCGTCGCCGCCCGCCACGCGGACACCTACCTCACCTGGGGCGAACCCCCGGTGGCGGTCGCGAAGAAGATCGCCCGGGTGCGTGAACTCGCCGCCGCCCAGGGCCGGGAGCTGTCGTACGGGATCCGGCTGCACGTCATCAGCCGGGACACCGCGAAGGAGGCGTGGGCGGAGGCCGACCGCATCCTGGACACCCTCGACCCGGCGGCGATCAGGGCCGCGCACGAGCGGTTCGCCGCCTCCGAGTCGGCCGGGCAGCGCGCGATGGCCGCGCTCAGCGGCGGCCGCACCGACCGCCTGGAGATCCACCCCAACCTGTGGGCCGGCTTCGGCCTGGTCCGCCCCGGCGCCGGCACCGCCCTGGTCGGCAGCCACGAGCAGGTCGCCGAGCGCATCGAGGAGTACGCCGCCCTCGGTATCGAGCACTTCGTCCTCTCCGGCCAGCCGCACCTGGAGGAGGCGATCCGCTTCGGCGAGTGCGTCCGCCCGCTGATCAGCCGTCACCTCCTGGCCGCCTGACCCTCGTTCACCCCGACGCAAGGACCCCGCCATGCCCTCGTACCTCGACAGAAGAGCCGCCCTCCGCCTGTTCGGCGCCGCCGGACTCGGCCTCGCCGCCGCCGCGTGCGCCGGACCGGGCTCCGGCTCCGGCTCGACGGCCTCCAGCGCCTCCCCCTCCGCCCTCGCCACCTCCGGCACCCCGAAGGGCACCGTCTCCTTCGCCCACTGGCGGGCCGAGGACAAGGCGGTCCTCGCCGGCCTGATCGAGGCGTTCGTGAAGAAGTACCCGGACGCGGGCGTCGAGCAGGACATCTCCCCGTCCGCCGACTACCAGTCCACCGCCCTGCGCCGCATCCAGGGGTCGAAGACCGGAGACCTGTTCACCGCGTTCCGGGGCGCCCAGTTCGAGCAGATCGTCAAGGCGGGCGTGTACGCCCCGCTGACCGGCACCGGAGTCCTCGCCCGCTACCAGGCGAGCCTGATCGGACCGGGCGCCGCCCAGGGCGTCCAGTACGGGCTGCCGTACCAGCTCGTCTTCAACATGCCGCTCGCCAACACCGACGCCCTCGACAAGGCCGGCCACGGCAGCGCCCCGAAGGACTGGGACGGCTTCCTCCAGCTCCTCGACGACCTGAAGGCCAGGGGCTACACCCCGCTCGCCTGGCCGGGCGGCGACTCGGCCAACGCCGGCCAGCTGCTCAACACGATGGTCATGAACAACGCGCCCTCCGACGACGCCTTCACCAAGATCGAGTCGGGCACGTACAAGGTGACGGACGACTGGTTCCTGAAGACCCTGGAGCAGTACGCCGAGCTGACCCCGTACCTCCAGGCCCGCGCCACCGGCTCCACCACCGACGCCGTCACCCAGCTCTTCGCCGAGGGCAAGGCGGGCCTGCTCGCCACCGGCTCCTTCCAGATGGCCGGGGTGCGCGCGCTCGGCGCGACGTTCCCCTTCGACCTCGTCGCCCCGATCACCACCACGGCCGCGCAGGCGAAGTACGAGGGCGTCTTCAACACCACCTTCGTCCTCGGGGTGAACAGCGCGTCGAAGGTGCAGCCGGCCGCCTACGCCTTCCTGGAGTTCCTCAGCGACCCGGCCAACGCCGGCACCTACGCCAACGGCACCGGCCAGCACGTCACCGTCCAGGGCGTCGAGTACACCAACACCGACCTCAAGGCCGTCGCGCCCTGGCTGACCCGGAAGACCCTGCTCGCCCCGCGCTTCCAGTTCCTGAACCTCGACATCCGCACGGCGGTCGAGAACGCGACCGTCGCGGTCGTCGGCGGCAAGAAGCCGGCCCAGGCGGCCGAGGAGGCCCAGCGTGTCATCGACCAGAAGCGGTCGTAGCCGGCGCGCGGCGCGGGCACTGTGGCTCTTCCCGGTGCCCGCGCTCGCCCTCTACCTGTTCTTCTTCGCGTACCCCACCGTCCAGGCGGTGCAGTACGCGCTGACGGACTGGGACGGCTACAGCGCCGGCTACCACGACGTGGGCCTGCGCAACTTCACCGAACTCGCCACCGGCGACGACGTGTTCCGCAACGCGGCCGAGAACAACCTCAAGCTGACGGTCACCGTCGTCCTCGCCCAGACGGCGCTGGCGCTGCTGCTCGCCCTGTACCTGGTCCGCACGACGAAGGCGTCGACCCTGCTGCGGGCGCTGTTCTTCCTGCCCACCGTCCTGTCCTCGGTGTCGGTCGCCTTCGTGTGGCGGTTCGTGTACGACCCGGACGGCGGGCTGCTCAACTCGGCGCTCAGAGCGGTCGGGCTGGACTCCTGGCAGTCCGTGTACCTCGGCGACCCGGACACCGCCGTGTTCTGGCTGGCGCTCACCCAGGTCTGGTTCCACGCGGGCCAGATGACGGTCGTCTTCGTCGCCGGCCTCCAGGCGATCCCGCGGGAGCTGTACGAGGCGGCCGAGCTGGACGGGGCGGGCCGCCTGGCCCGCTTCCGGTACGTGACCTGGCCGCTGGTGGCGCCCGCCACGGGCATCGTCGTCGCGTACACCACCGTGCAGTCCTTCAAGGCCTTCGACCTGGTGCTGGGCCTGGGCGGAAACCCTCCCGGACCCGCCCTCGACCTGCTCTCCACCCGGGTCTACACGACCTTCTCCAACAACCAGTTCGGCTACGCGGCCGCCCAGTCCCTGGTGTTCATGGCGCTGATCGCGTTGCTCACCTGGGTGCAGCGGCGGACGCTGCGGAGGGCCACATGACCAAGACCCTGCGGATCGCCGTTCTCACCCTGGGCGCCACCGCCGTCGTCCTGCCGCTGCTGGTCGTGCTGTTCGGCACCTTCAAGACGCTGCCGCAGCTCTTCGACTCCCCGCTGTCGCCGCCGTCCGCGCCGACCCTCGACAACTACCGCCGCGCGGTGGACGAGGGCGGCCTCGGACCGGCCTTCGTCAACAGCCTGGCCGTCACGGCGGGCGCGGTCGCGCTGACCCTCGCCGTGGCGGGCCCGGCCGCGTTCTTCTGCGCGCGGGTGCCGGGCCGCGCCGGCTGGCTCGTCTTCGGTGTGCTGGTGGCGGGCCTGGCCGTCCCGGCGCAGGCGGCGATCGTTCCGCAGTACGTCCTCTTCGACCGCCTCGGCCTCACCGACAGCCTGCTCGGCCTGGTCCTGGTGGACACGACGATGACCCTGCCGACGGCCGTGTTCATCCTGGGCGGCTTCCTGCGCACGATCCCCCAGGAGCTGTACGAGGCGGCCGAACTGGACGGCGCGGGCCCGCTGCGGGCCTTCCGCTCGATCGCGCTGCCCCTCACCCGCCCCGCCCTCGCCACCACCGCCATCTTCCTGTTCGTCATGGACTGGAACGACCTGCTCTACCCGCTGCTGTTCGTCCGCTCCGCGGAGCACCGCACGCTCCCGCTGGCCCTGCTGGACTTCCAGGGCGAGTTCCTCACCCGGTACCCGCTGCTGTTCGCCGGCGTCGTCATCGCCTCGGCCCCGGTGGTCGTGGTGTACGTCCTGCTCCAACGCCACTTCGTGTCGGGGCTGACGGCGGGTGCGGTACGGGGCTGAACCGCACCTGGGGTTCCAGGGCCTGGGGTTCCAGGGCCTGCGGTTTCAGGGCCTGCGGTTCCAGGGCCTGCGGTTCCAGGGCCTGCGGTTTCAGGGCCTGCGGTTTCAGGAGCTGTCCCGTACGACCAGCCGGTGCCCGGCCGGCAGCACCGGCGGAGCCGTCCGGCCCCCGATCCGGTCCAGCAGCGCGGACACCGCCAGCCGGGCCAGTTCCTGCTTGTCCGGGGCGACGGTGGTCAGCGGGGGAGCGGTGTAGCGGGCCTCCTCGACGTCGTCGAACCCGACGACCGCGAGGTCGTCCGGCACGGTCAGCCCCCGCTCCCGCGCGGCGTGCAGGGCGCCCTGGGCGAGGGCGTCGGCGAAGCAGAACACCGCGTCGGGCGGCTCGGGCAGGTCCAGCAGGAGGCGGGTCGCGGCGGCGCCGTCGGCCCGGTGGTAGGCGGCGACGGGCGGCGCGAGCTCCTCGTCGTAGCGCAGGCCGGCCTGCTCCAGGGCCTGCCGGTAGCCGGCCAGCCGGGTCGCCGAGGTCGCCGCGTGCGGCACGGTCTGGCGGCCGATCACCGCGATCCGGCGGCGCCCGCGGGCCAGCAGGTGGGCCGTCGCCGCCCGGGCCGCTCCGGTGTTGTCGATGGTGACGTGCGGGCAGGGCAGGTCGTGCACCCGCTCGCCGAGCAGCACGACCGGCGCGGTCGCCCCGGCGCGGGCGGCGGCCCGGTCGTCCAGCGCGAGCGGGCTGAGGATCACCCCGTCCACCAGCGGATCGGTCCGGCCGAGCGCGATCTCCAGCTCGACCTCCGGATCACCCCCGGTGGCCTCCACCAGCAGTATGCAGCCGTGCTCGGCCGCCTCCCGCAGCAGATGCCCGGCGAGCTCGGCGAAGTACGGCATGGTCAGCTCGGGCACGGCGAGCAGCAGCACCCCGCTGCGGCCGGTGCGCAGCCGCCGCGCCGCGGTGTTGGGCCGGTAGCCCAGCTCCTCGACTGCGCGCAGCACCCGCACCTGCGTGGCCTCGGAGAAACGTCCGGTGCCGCGGACCACGTTGGAGACGGTCCGCATGGACACCCCGGCGCGCTCCGCCACCTCCCTGAGCCCGATCCCCGCACGCATCGGCCCACCTTACGGCCGCGCCAGCGGTCACCGCCCCCGTCTTGGGCCCGGTCGTCATCAGGCGTTCACACGGCGGGTGTCCACCGGGGAGCGCGGACCGCCCGCGGACACCCGCCGGGGCCGGGCACGGCCGGTGCGCCCCCCGGTGCCGCGCGTGGGGCGGGTACGGCCGTCGTGCCTTGTGGTGTCGGGTGTGGGGCGGGTACGGCCGTCGTGCCTTGTGGTGTCAGGCGTCGGGTGGGTACGTCAGGCCGTGGCCGACCGGATACAGCACCCGCGCCGGATCGTCCGCCCGCCGCACCGGCACCGGCAGCGCCCCGCACGGCCGCACGGCTCCCGCGATCACCCGGGCCGCGGCCCGCAGCTCGACGTCGGTCCACGCGTAGGCGGCCAGAAAGGCCCGTACGGAGGGCAGGTGCGCCACGTCGTAGGGGTTGCGGAGCGCCACCGCCACCACCGGCCGCCCCGTCGCCGACAGCCGCTGCACCAGTGTCCGCTGCGGGCTCGTCCCGGTGACGTTGTACGTCCCCACCACCACCGCGTCCGCGCCGCCCGCCGCCGACACGGCCCGTTCGACGGCCGCGCCGGACGGGTCCGTGCCCGTGGACAGGGCGGTCGCCGTGAAGCCGAGGCCGCTGAGGGCGGCGGCGAGGACGGCGGTGGGCGGGCCCGTGGTGCCCGAGGGGGAGGCGGGGTCGGCGCCGACGACCAGGATCCGGGGGTGGGTCCGCGGGGAGAGGGGCAGCAGCGGGCCCTCGTTGACCAGCAGGGTCGTCGTCCGCTCGGCGATGCGGTCGGCCGCCGCGAGGTGGGCGGGCGAGCCGACGGTGCGCGCGACGCCGTCCGGGTCGGTGTACGGGTCGGTGAGCAGGCCGAGCCCGTCCTTCAGGCGCAGGATCCGCAGGACCGACTCCTCCAGCCGTTCCTCGCCCAGCTCCCCCTCCCGTACGGCCCGCAGGACGGCGTTCCAGGCGACGTCCAGGTCGGGCGGGTTGAGGAGCTGGTCGACGCCCGCCTTCAGCGCGAGCACGGGCACCCGGTCGTCGCCGTACTTCGTGCGGACGCCCGCCATGTCGAGCGCGTCGGTGACCACGACCCCGTCGAAGCCGAGCCGCTCCCGGAGCAGGCCGGTGACGACCGCGCGGGAGAGGGTGGCCGGGTCGCCCGAGTCGTCCAGGGCCGGGTGCAGGATGTGCGCGGTCATGACCGCGTCGACACCGGCCGCGATCGCCGCCCGGAACGGCACCGCGTCCAGCTCCTCCCACGTCTGGCGGGAGTGGGTGATGACGGGGAAGCCGTAGTGGCTGTCGACGGCGGTGTCGCCGTGCCCGGGGAAGTGCTTGGCGGTCGCCGCGACCCCCGCCGACCGGTAGCCGTCGATCTCCGCCGCCGTCAGCGCGGCCACCGCCTCCGGATCGGCGCCGAAGGAGCGGACGCCGATGACCGGGTTGGCCGGGTCGACGTTCACGTCGGCGACGGGGGAGTAGTTCTGGTGGACGCCCATGGCCCGCAGCTCGCGGCCCGCGAGGCGGCCGAGGGTACGGGCGTCGGCGCCCGCACCGGCGTCCGTCCGCACCGCACCGGCGTCCGTCCGTACCGTGTCGGCGTCCGTCCGCACCGCACCGGCGTCCGTCCGTCCCGTACCGGCGTCCGTCCGGCGGAGCGCCGCGCCCCCCCGCTCACCCGCGCCGATCGCCATCGCGCCCGGGAAGAGCGTGGCGGGCCTGCCGATGCGGCACACGATCCCGTGCTCCTGGTCGGTGGAGATCAGCACCGGCAGCCCGCGCGGCTGTGCCAGGGCGGCCCGCTGGATGCCGTCGGAGAGGGCGGCGATCTGCCGGGGGTCGCGGGTGTTGTGCGCCCAGGTGAAGTAGATGATCCCGCCGACGCGGTAACGGGCGACCAGCTCGGCCGCCGTCCGCACGCCCAGCTCCCTGAGGTTGACGTCGGCGTCGGCCTGGTCGGGGGCGGTCGCCGAGTGGCCGTGGACGCGGCTGACGAAGACCTGGCCGACCTTCTCCTCCAGGGTCATCCGGGAGACCAGGGCGCGCAGGCGGCGGTCGTCCGCGTGGGCGGTCCCGCTCAGGGTGAGGGCCGCGGTGAGACCGGCGGTGGCGGCGAGGACGGTACGCCTGGAGGGCATGTGCGCTCCTTCCGGAAACGGTTCCGGTGGCGCACGGTACCCGCCCGAGGGGCCGCCATCGGCGCATTGGAGGGGGGCGCGCCGATGGCGGCGTGCTGCCGGCCGCGGTACGGCGGAGAGGGTGGTCAGCGATCGCAGCCAGCAGCGAGGGCCGACACCGCACCGAGGTGACTCTCCGACAGCTTGCGGGTTGGACGAGCGGGGGGCGGCCGGGGTTCCCGTCCGCACCGGGATCCCGGGAAGTCGGGGCGGGGGTGACGGAGGGGGACGGAAGGGGCTGGTGGGGCGGCCCCCTCGGGACTCACCGACGGCTCCGGGCTCACGGTCCAGGGTTCACGGCTCCGCGCTCATGGTTTCGCATCCACGGCTTCGGACCACCGCACGCCTTCGGATGCATCGCACGGCTTCGCATTCACCGCTTCGCATTCACCGCTTCGCATTCACCGCTTCGGGTCCACGGCCTCGGACTCACTGCCCGTGCGCCGACACCCCCGGCCACCGCTCCTGGAGCACCCGGACCGTCTCCGCGATCGCCGGCCGCCTTGCCGCGCCGGCGCGCCACAGTGCGTACAGCCGCCGTACGGGCATCGGGTCGAGCGGCACCTCGACGGCGCCGCGCGGCAGCGGGCCGCGTCCGAGCCGGGGGACGAGAGCGACACCGAGGCCGGCGGCGACCAGGGCGACCAGGGTCGGGTTCTCGTCGGCCTGGTGGACCAAGTCCGGTTCGTGCCCGGCCGCGCGCAGGGTGCGTACCAGCCAGTCGTGGCAGACCCGGCCCGGCGGCTGGCAGATCCACCGCTCGCCGCCCAGCTCCTCCCGCCGTACGGCCGACCGTCCGGCGAAGGGATGGTCCTCGGGGACGATCAGGTCGCACAGGTCGTCCCCGATCACCGCCTGCTCGACGCCCGCCGGGGCGGGCAGCGGGGCGATGTCCCAGTCGTGCGCCACGGCCAGGTCCACGACGCCCTTGGCGACGAGGTCCACCGACAGGTGCGGGTCGACCTCGCTGAGCCGGGCGTCCAGGGCGGGGTGCCGGCGGGCGAGGTCGGCGAGGACGGACGGCAGCAGCCCGCGCGCCGCCGAGGGGAACGCGGCCACGGTCAGCCGCCCGGTCGGCACGCCCCGCCGCTCCTCCAGCTCGGTCTCGGCCCGCTCGACGATCGCCAGCACCTCCCGCGCCGTCGTCACGAGTTGCAGGGCCTCGTCGGTCAGCCGGACGCCGCGCCCCTCCCGTTCGAGCAGCACCGTGCGGGTCTCCCGCTCCAGCTTGGCGATCTGCTGCGAGACGGCCGACGGGGTGTAGCCGAGCGCCACGGCCGCGGCGCCGACGGTGCCGTGGACGGATACGGCGTGCAGGGCGCGCAGCCGTTGGAGATCGAGCACGGGAGCCTCCTGGAATAAGCGTTGCTTCATCCCACCTTGCAGCAATCATCGCTGGTGCTTCACGGTCCGGGTGGGTGACGCTCGACGCATGCGACCCGCTCACCTCGCCCTCGCCGTCCTCGTCGCCGCCGTCTGGGGCGTGAACTTCA
Source organism: Streptomyces sp. NPDC088812 (assembly GCF_044750285.1). NCBI lineage: Bacteria > Bacillati > Actinomycetota > Actinomycetes > Kitasatosporales > Streptomycetaceae > Streptomyces > Streptomyces sp. NPDC088812. Next base: position 300,980 of record NZ_JBIVJP010000003.1, read on the forward strand.
CCGTCATCGAGATCGGCCTCGCCCACTTCCCGCCGCTGCTCTTCTCGGCGCTGCGTTTCCTGGCCGCCGCCGTGCCCGCGGTGTTCCTCGTGGGCCGGCCGAAGGTGGCGTGGAAGTGGATCGTGGCGGTGGGGCTGGCCCTCGGCGTGGCCAAGTTCGGGCTGCTCTTCGTGGGGATGGACGCGGGGATGCCGGCGGGACTGTCCTCGCTGGTCCTCCAGATCCAGGCGGTGTTCACGGCCGGCATCGCCGCCGCCGTCCTCGGCGAACGGCCCACCCGGCTGCGGCTGCTGGGCATGGCCGTGGCCCTGGCCGGTATCGGCGTGGCCGCCGTGGACGAGGGCGCATCGGGACCGCTCGGCGCGTTCGCGCTGGTCGTGGCGGCGGCGGTCTGCTGGGGCGCGTCGAACGTCCTCACCCGCAAGGCGTCCCCGCCCGACGCCCTGAACTTCATGGTCTGGGTCAGCACGGTCCCGGTCCTGCCGCTCCTGGCCCTCTCCCTCCTGACGGAGGGCCCCTCCCGGGACCTGGCCGCGCTGCGCGCCCTGGACTGGCAGGGCGCCGGCACGGTCGTCTACGTCGCCTGGATCACGACCGTCTTCGGCTTCGGCGCCTGGGGCTGGCTGCTCCACCGCCACCCGGCCTCGACCGTGGCCCCCTTCTCCCTCCTCGTCCCCGTTTTCGGCATGTCCTCGGCCGCCCTGTTCCTCCACGAGCCGGTGACCGGCCTGCGCTGGTGCGCGGCGACGCTGCTGGTGGGCGGCGTGGCGCTGACGTCCCTGGCGCCGGCCGGGCGGGGCGGTGGCGCCGGAGGGGCGCAGGAACCCGGAGGGGCGCAGGAACCCGGAGGGGCGCAGGAACCCGGAGGGGCGCAGGAACCCGGAGGGGCAGAGACAGCCGGAGGGGCGGAGCCGGCCGGGGGTACCGGAGGCGACCGGCCGGCCGGGGCCGACGGTCCGGTGGGGGCTGACGGGGCAGGGGCGCCGGTGGCGGGCGCCGCGCGGACGGCAGCGGGGCGGCGGTGACGGCAGCGGGGCGGCGGTGACGGCAACGGGGCGGCGGTGACGGCAACGGGGCGGCGGTGACGGCAACGGGGTGGCGGTGAGGGGCCCGAGACCGGCCCGCGACCGGCCCGCGACCGGCCCGCGACGGGCCCGCGACCAGCCCGCGACGGGCCCGCGACGGGCCCGCGACCGGCCCGCGACCGGCCCGCTCCCCACCCGGGCCGGGCGCCGGACACGTCGTCCACCCCGTGGACGCGCCCGCATGGCGCGGCGCGGGCGCGGGATCATGGCGGGCATGGCCCTCGTCGACATTCCCGGTTCCAAGTCCATCACCGCCCGTGCCCTGTTCCTCGCGGCGGCGGCCGACGGCGTCACCACCCTCCAGCGGCCCCTGCGCTCCGACGACACGGAGGGCTTCGCCGAGGGCCTGACCCGGCTCGGCTACCGCGTGGGACGCGCCCCGGACGCCTGGCGGATCGACGGCCGCCCCGAGGGGCCGGCGGTCGCGGAGGCCGACGTCTACTGCCGTGACGGCGCCACCACCGCCCGTTTCCTGCCCACCCTCGCCGCCGCCGGCCACGGCACCTACCGCTTCGACGCCTCCCCCCAGATGCGCCGCCGCCCCCTGCTGCCGCTCACCCGTGCCCTGCGCGACCTGGGCGTCGACGTGCGGCACGAGGAGGCGGAGGGCCACCACCCGCTGACCGTCACGGCGGCCGGGGTGGAGGGCGGGGACGTCGTCCTGGACGCCGGCCAGTCCTCCCAGTACCTGACCGCCCTGCTCCTGCTCGGCCCGCTGACCCGCACCGGCCTGCGCATCGAGGTCACCGACCTGGTCTCGGCGCCGTACGTCGAGATCACGATCGCGATGATGCGGGCGTTCGGCGTGGAGGTCGCCCGCGAGGGGGACGTCTTCGTCGTACCGCCGGGCGGGTACCGCGCGACGACGTACGCCGTCGAGCCGGACGCCTCGACCGCGAGCTACTTCTTCGCGGCGGCCGCCGTGACGCCGGGCGGCGAGGTCACCGTGCCCGGCCTCGGCGAGGGAGCCCTCCAGGGCGACCTGGGCTTCGTGGACGTCCTGCGGCGGATGGGCGCGCAGGTCACCGTCGGGGCCGACCGCACGACGGTGAAGGGCACCGGCCGGCTGAACGGCCTCACCGTCGCCATGCGGGACATCTCCGACACCATGCCGACCCTGGCCGCGATCGCCCCCTTCGCGTCCGGGCCCGTCCGGATCGAGGACGTGGCCAACACGCGTGTGAAGGAGTGCGACCGCCTGGACGCCTGCGCGGAGAACCTCCGGCGGCTGGGCGTGGACGTGACCACGGGCCCCGACTGGATCGAGATCCAGCCCGGCCCGGTCGCACCCGGCGCGGAGATCAAGACCTACGGCGACCACCGCATCGTGATGTCCTTCGCGGTCACCGGCCTGCGCGCGCCCGGTGTCTCGTTCGACGACCCGGGGTGCGTCCGCAAGACGTTCCCCGGTTTCCACGAGGCGTTCGCGCAGCTGCGGAAGGACATTGCCGGATGAGTTCCATGCCGGAGGGGCCGGTCCTCGAGGGCGCGCTGGTGCGTCTGGAGCCGCTGGAGCACCGGCACGCGGCCGAACTGGCGGTGGCGGCGGAGGAGAACCGGGGGACGTACGCGTACACCTGGGTGCCGAGGGCCGGCGAGGTCGGCGACTACGTCGACGCCCAGCTCGCCCGCGCCGCCACCGGACGCGTCGCGCCCTACGCGCAGATCTCCCTCGCCTCGGGGCGGGTCGTGGGCGCCACGGCGTACCTGGACCCGCGTTTCCTGCTGAGCGAGGACCGGCTGGACGCCGTCGAGGTCGGCTTCACCTGGCTCGCGGGCTCCGCCCAGGGCACCGGTGTGAACGCCGAGGCCAAGCTGCTCCTCTTCCGCCACGCCTTCGAGGAGTGGGGCGTGTCCCGGGTGGATTTGAAGACGGACGCCCGCAACAGCCGCTCCCGCGCGGCCATCGCGAGCGTGGGCGCCCACTTCGAGGGCGTCCTGCGCAACTGGTCCCGCTCCTGGGCGCCGGGCGAGGACGGCCTGCTCCGCGACTCCGCGATCTTCTCCCTCACCGCCCGGGAGTGGCCCGAACGGCGGGCGCTGCTGGAGGAGCGGGTGGCGCGGTTCCGCTCCCGGCCCTGACCGGCCCCGGTTCCGGTTCCGGGAGAGGACGGCGCCCTCCCCGTTCCCGCCGCGATCAGCGGCGGGATGGGAGGCCCGCCCGGGAGGTCCGGCCACGGAGTGGCCCGGACGGGGAGGCCCGACGGGGTGGTCCGGACGGGCAGGTCCGGACGGGGAGGCCCGACGGGGTGGTCCGGACGGGCAGGTCCGGACGGGGAGGCCCGGCCGGGGAAGCCCGACGGGTAGGCGGTACGGCCGGTGTGGCCGGCCCGGGACCCGGTCACGGCCGGCCTACGGCAGTCGCCTCCCGCTCATTCCGACCGCGGTGTCCCGTGGTGGTCGAACACCCCCGTGCGGAGACCGGCTGGACCTCGGCCGCAGGTGCTGGGAATCATGCCTCCCATGACCGTGACCGCGCGCTCCTACCTCGTCCTCCACGGCTGGCAGAACCACCGCCCCCGGGACCACTGGCAGCACTGGCTCGCCGACCGGCTGACCGAACACGGCCACGCCGTCACCTATCCGCAGCTGCCCGACGCGGACGACCCCGTCCTGGAGGTCTGGCTGGACAGCCTGGCCCGGCACCTCGGCGGACTCGATGCCCGGGGCGAACGGGTCGTGATCGGCCACAGCCTCTCGGCCGTGCTCTGGCTGCACGCCGTGGCCCGCGGTCTGCCGGGAACCGACGCCGTCGACCGCGTCCTGCTGGTGGCGCCCCCGTCCGCCTCCGTCCTCGCCCGTCATCCGGAGGTCGCCGGGTTCGTCCTCCCCCCGCTCGACGCCCTCACCCTCCCCACCCCGCCCCGCCTGGTCGCCGGCGACGACGACCCGTACTGCCCGGAAGGCGCCCAGTCCGCCTACGGCGACCTCCTCGGCCTGACCGCGGAACTGCTGCCCGGCGCCGCCCACCTCGACCTGGACGCCGGGTACGGTTCCTGGCCGGCGGTGCTGGAGTGGTGCCTGGACGAGGACACGAAGTTCAGGACGCGCGAGCAGGAGGCGTAGGCGAGCCCCCCGGGCGGCGTCGGGCGGCGTCGGGGCGGCGGGCGACCGCGCGGCCGCCGCGGGGCGCGACGGCGAGGAGCACCACGGCGAGGAGCACCACGGCGAGGGGCCCAACGGCCAGGGGCCCAACGGCCAGGGGCGCGACGGCGAGGGGCCCAACGGCCAGGGGCACAACGGCGAGGGGCCCAACGGCCAGGGGCGCGACGGCGAGGGGCCCAACGGCCAGGGGCGCGACGGCGAGGGGCCCAACGGCCAGGGGCGCGACGGCGAGGGGCCCAACGGCCAGGGGCCCAACGGCGAGGCGCGCGCGGGCCCTTCGCGGTCGGAGCCGCACCGCCTAGGCCGCCGACGTCTCCTCCGCCCCCGGCTCCCCCGGCTCCCCCGGCTCCCCCGGCTCCCCCGGCTCCCCCGGCTCCCCCGGCTCCCCTGGCGCCCCTGGCGCCGGAGCGCTCACCCGCGCTCCCCGGCCGCCCCGCAGCTCCGGCGTCGTCGCCGCCACCCCCGCCACCGCCAGCAGGCACAGCAGGCCGCCCGTCACCAGGGCGGTCGCGCCCGAGGTCCGGCCGGCCACGAGGCCGGCGCGCAGGTTGCCCAGGTGCGGTCCCGCCTGGCCGACGATCGTCTCGGCCGCCGTCACCCGGCCCAGCAGCGCGTCCGGGGTGCGGGTCTGGACGATCGTCGTCCGGGACAGGACGGCCACCGCGTCCGCCGCACCGGCCAGGACCAGCATCCCGAGGCCCGCCCACGCGTTCGTCGTCACACCGAACAGGGCGAGGGCCGCACCCCACGTGCCGGAGGCGCACAGCATCACCGGCCCCGGACGGGCGAGCCGGGTGACCGGCCCGGAGAACGCGGTCGCGGCCACCCCGCCCACCGCGAGCGCCGACAGGAACAGGCCCAGCGTGTGCGGGTCACCGCCGAAGCGTTCGGCGTTCACCAGGGGGAAGAGGCCGGCCGGCATCGCCAGCACGGTCGCGGCCAGGTCGGTGAGCAGCGCGCCCCGCACCACCCGGTGCCCGGTCAGGAACCGCAGGCCGTCCAGGACGCCGTGCAGTCCGGCCCGGGACCGCTCGCCCTCGGGCGGCAGCGCGGGCAGCCCGAAGGCGCCGTAGAAGGACAGGCCGAAGCTCAGGGCGTCCAGCAGGTAGCAGACGCCGATGCCCCACCAGCCCAGCACCACCCCGGCGACGGCCGGGCCGAGCAGCATCATCGCCTGGCCGGTGACCTGGTTCAGGGCCAGACCGGCGGCCACCTGGTCCGCGGGCAGCAGCCGCGGCACGAAGACCCCCGCCGCCGGCGCGCCGATCGCCCCGAACGACGACTGCACCGCGACCAGCCCCAGCACACCGGCCACCGGGACGTGCCCGGTGAAGCCCTGCACCGCCAGCAGCAGCGAGCACACCGCCTGCCCGACGGTGGCCAGCAGGTAGACGCGGCGCCGGTCGGCCCGGTCGGCCCACGCCCCGGCGAACAGCCCGAAGCCGATCATCGGCACCGCCTGCGCCAGACCGACGGCGCCGCTCCAGACCGCGCTGTGGGTCGTCTCCCACACCTGGTACATGACGGTGACCATGGTCATGAAGCCGCCGAGCGTGGACACCGTCCGCCCGATCAGCAGCCGCCGGAAGACGGGGGAGGCACGGATCGGACGGACGTCGAGGAGGGTCCGGCCGAGACTCATGACGCCGGGGACGCGGCGGGTCGCGCGGAAGGGGCGCAGGGCCCGGCGGGCGGGAACGGCACGGAGGGCGCGGCGGGTCGCTTCACGGCGCGGACGCTAACCCGCACCCCGCCCGACCCGCCAGCCGTTTACGGCCGGCCGGCTCCGCAGCCCGGCCGCGCCCGGTCCGTGCTCAGGCCGACTCGTTCAGCAGCCGCCGGAGGTGTTCGCGTCCGGCGTCCAGCAGCCCCTCCAACGGCGCGGCGGCCTCGTACCACCGCTTCTCGTACTCCCAGCACAGCCACCCGTCCCACCCGTGGCGGGTGAGCACCTCCACGCACTCGGCGAGCGGCAGCACCCCCGCGCCCAGGGCCAGCGGGGTGGTGTCCTCGGCCGAGGCGATGTCCTTGACCTGCACGTATCCGAGGTACGGGGCGAGCGCCGCGTATGTGTCGAGCGGCTGCTCGCCGCCGAGCCAGGTGTGCATCACGTCCCAGAGCGCACCGGTCTGCCGGTGCCCGACGAGACCGAGGACGCGTGTCGCGGCGGCGCCGGTGCGATGGGAGTCGTGGGTCTCCAGCAGGACGCGGACGCCGAGCTCGGCGGCGTACTCGGCGATGGTGCCCAGGCGCCGTGCGGCGACGGCGTCCGCCTCGTCGGGGGACTGCTCCGGGGCGGCGCCCGGGAAGACGCGGACGTAGGGCGCGCCGAGGTCGTGGGCGAGGGCGACGAGCTCGCGCACCTCCTCGATCACCGGCCCGTCCTCGCCGGGCGCGGCCACGCGCGCGTACCCGGCCAGCCCCAGGACCTCCACGCCGGCCGCCTCGAACAGGGCGGCGGCGTCGGCCCGTTGCGCCGGGGACAGGCCGGCATGCACCGGCTCCTCCGGGTGGGCGCGCAGCTCGACGCCGTGATAGCCGTGCGCGGACGCGAGCCGCAGCACGTCGGGGAGCGGCAGACCGGGAACACCGAGGGTGGAGAACGCGAGCTTCATACTCGGCGACCCTACTCGCCGCCCACCTCCTCACCCCTCTTCGGCGGCGCGGTACACGCAGACCTCGGCGCCGGTCTTCGCGGCGACCGTGGACACGAGCTCGAACGGCCGCCTGCCGCCGTCCGCCGGGAAGATCGACTTGCCGCCGCCGAGCAGCACGGGCATCCGCATCAGCACGAGTTCGTCGACGAGGCCCTCGCCGAGCAGCGTCCGCACCAGACTCGGACTGCCCATGACCAGCAGGTCCCCGCCCTCGGAGTCCCGCAGCGCACGGGTCCGCCCGACGGCCTCCCCGCCGGGCACGAGCACGGTGTTCTCCCAGGTGAGGTCCGACTCGGTGAGCGTCCCCGACACCACGTACTTGCGGATCGAGTTCATCCGGTCGGCGAACGGATCCCCCGCCCGCTCCGGCCACGCCCCCGCCATCGTCTGCCACGTCCGCCGCCCGAACAGCAGCGCGGCGGCCTTCCGCAACGCCCCGTCGAAGGCCCCGCCGACGACCTCGTCGTCGAAGTACGGGTGCGTCCAGCCCCCGTGCGCGAACCCTCCGTCGGTGTCCTCCTGCGGTCCGCCGGGCGCCTGCACGACCCCGTCGAGACTGATGAACGAGCTGACCACGACGCGCATGGCGATCACTTCCTGTCCGGTCCGGTCCGGTCCCGCCGCTCCGGTGGGACCCGCGATGACGCCATGGAGACCGCGCCGCCCCCGAAAACTCATCGCTCCCCCGCACCCGGCTCCCGAGCCCCCTACTCCCGAGCCCCCTACTCCCGAGCCCCCTACTCCCGAGCCCCCTACTCCCGAGCCCCCTACTCCCGAGCCCCCTACTCCCGAGGCCCCCCGGAAGACCCCCGCACCATCAACTCCCCCCGGGCCGTGGCGATCCCGCCGGGCGGCGGTTCCTCCCGCCCCATGGCGATGCGCCCGGCCCGTGCCCCCGCCTCCGCCAGTGGCAGCCGTACCGTCGTGAGGGCGGGCACCGCGTCGATGCTGAAGGGGAGGTCGTCGAAACCGGCCACGGAGACGTCCTCCGGGATGCGCAGCCCCGATTCCCGCAGCGCCGCGCAGGCGCCCAGCGCGACGGAGTCGTTCGCCGCGACGACCGCCGTCAGGGACGGGTCCCGGCGCAGCAGTTCGAGGGTCGCCTCGTAGCCGGCCTGCCGGTCGTAGCGGCCGTGGACGGTCCAGCGCGGGTCCTCCTCGATGCCGGCGGCCGCCAGTGCCGCGCGGTGGCCCTCCAGCCGGTGCCGGGTGGTGGTCCGCTCCTCGGGGCCGGCGATGTAGCCGAGCCGGCGGTGCCCGAGCCCGAGCAGATGCTCGGTCAGCTCCCGTCCGCCGCCCCGGTTGTCGAAGGTCAGCGCGATCGCCCCGGTGTCGGGCGCGGGCGGGCGCCCGCACAGCACCACCCGGGTGCCCGCCTCCTCCAGTCTGCGCAGCTTCGCCGCCACCGCCGTCACGTGCGGCTCGTCCTCCACGGCACCGCCGGTGAGGACGACGGCCGCGGCCCGCTGCCGCTGCAACAGGGTCAGGTACGTCAGCTCCCGCTCCGGCGAGCCCCCGGTGTTGCACACCACCGCGAGCCGTTCGCCGCCGGCTCTGCCGCCCGGTCCCCCGATCTCCGACTGGATCGCGCTCGCCATGATCCCGAAGAAGGGGTCGGCGATGTCGTTGACCAGGATGCCGACCAGGTCGGACGTGGCCGCGGCCAGCGCGCTGGCGGGGCCGTTGAGCACGTAGTCCAGTTCGTCCACCGCCCGCAGCACCCGCTCGCGGGTGGACGCGGCCACGGGGTAGTTGCCGTTCAGTACGCGCGACACCGTCGCGGGGGAGACCTGCGCTCGGGCCGCCACGTCCGCCAGGGTCACCGTCATCTCGTCGTCCTCCGGTCGCACATCTCGTCGTACGTCGTCGTACGTCCTGGTAGACAGGCCGGCCGCGGCCACGGTTCCGAGCAGGACGCGGCGTGTCGAGCAGACCTTAAGGCCGTGGACGCCCGCCGTTCGCTTCCTCGAACAACTCGGGATGGACACGGTCTTGTCCGGACCGCTGCTCAGAGGCTAGCTTCTCAGGAGATAGAAAGCGCTTGCTGTGACGCTGATCAGTGCTGAGGCGGACGCGGCGCGCACAACCGCGTACGAGCGCCCACGAACGCTGCGTACGACGCCTACGAAGGGACCGACGTGACACGCAAGACGGTGCGTATCGCCATGAACGGCGTGACCGGGCGCATGGGCTACCGCCAGCACCTGGTCCGCTCCCTCCTGGCCATCCGCGAACAGGGCGGCCTCGACCTCGGCGACGGCACCGTGCTGTGGCCGGAGCCGGTCCTGGTCGGCCGCCGCGAGCACGCGCTGCGGGCGCTCGCCGAACGGCACGGCCTGGAGCACGTCTCGACGGACCTGGACGCGGTCCTCGCCGACGAGACGATCGACATCTACTTCGACGCCCAGGTGACCTCCGCCCGCGAGGAGGCGATCAAGAAGGCGATCGCGGCCGGCAAGCACATCTACACCGAGAAGCCCACCGCGACCGGCCTGGACGGAGCCCTGGAGCTCGCCCGGCTGGCGGACGCGGCCGGCATCAAGCACGGCGTCGTCCAGGACAAGCTGTTCCTGCCGGGCCTGCTCAAGCTGAAGCGGCTCATCGACGGCGGCTTCTTCGGCCGGATCCTCTCGATCCGCGGCGAGTTCGGCTACTGGGTCTTCGAGGGCGACTGGCAGGCCGCCCAGCGCCCCTCCTGGAACTACCGCGCGGAGGACGGCGGCGGCATCGTCGTCGACATGTTCCCGCACTGGGAGTACGTCCTGCACGAGCTGTTCGGCCGCGTGACGTCCGTCCAGGCCCTCACCGCCACCCACGTCCCGCAGCGCTGGGACGAGAACGGCAAGCCCTACGACGCCACCGCCGACGACGCCGCCTACGGCGTCTTCGAGCTGGAGGGCGGCGCGATCGCCCAGATCAACTCCTCCTGGGCCGTGCGCGTCAACCGCGACGAGCTCGTCGAGTTCCAGGTGGACGGCACCGAGGGCTCCGCCGTCGCCGGCCTGCGCAACTGCCGCGTCCAGCACCGCAGCGCCACCCCCAAGCCGGTCTGGAACCCGGACATCCCCGCCACCGAGGTCTTCCGGGACCAGTGGCAGGAGGTCCCCGACAACGGCGAGTTCGACAACGGCTTCAAGGCCCAGTGGGAGCTGTTCCTCAAGCACGTCTACGCCGGCGCCCCCTACCACTGGGACCTGCTGGCCGGCGCCCGGGGCGTCCAGCTCGCCGAGCTGGGCCTGAAGTCCTCCGCCGAGGGCCGCCGCCTCGACGTCCCGGAGATCGCGCTGTGACCGTCCGACTCCCCGACGCCACGGGGGCCCTGCGCACGTACGAGCCCCGTACCGAGCCCCTCGCCCTCACCACGGGCGCCCCCTTCACCTCCCGCACGGTCTTCTCGGCGGCCCACGTCGTCGCCGACCCCTTCGCGGACACGACCCCCGACTCGCCGGCCGCCGTCGACTGGGACGCCACCCTCGCCTTCCGCCGCCACCTGTGGTCCCACGGCCTCGGCGTCGCCGAGGCGATGGACACCGCCCAGCGCGGCATGGGCCTGGACTGGGCGGGCGCGGCCGAGCTGATCCGCCGCAGCGCCGCCGAGGCGAAGGCCGTCGGCGGCCGCATCGCCTGCGGCGTGGGCACCGACCAGATCGCCTCCGGCACCCTGGCCGAGGTCCGCGCCGCCTACGAGGAGCAGCTCGCCCTCGTCGAGGCGTCGGGTGCCCAGGCGATCCTCATGGCCTCCCGCGCGCTGGCCGCGACGGCGAACGGCCCCGAGGACTACCTCGACGTCTACGGCCACCTCCTGCGCCAGGCCTCCGAGCCGGTCGTCCTGCACTGGCTCGGCCCCATGTTCGACCCGGCCCTGGAGGGCTACTGGGGGTCGAGCGACCTCGACGTGGCCACCGACACCTTCCTGGAGGTCATCGCCGCGCACCCGGACAAGGTCGACGGCATCAAGGTCTCCCTCCTGGACGCGCAGCGCGAGATCGACCTGCGCCGCAGGCTGCCCGACGGGGTCCGCTGCTACACCGGCGACGACTTCAACTACCCCGAGCTGATCGCGGGCGACGACAAGGGCTTCAGCCACGCCCTGCTCGGCATCTTCGACCCGCTGGGCCCCCTGGCGGCCGAAGCGGTCCGCGTCCTCGACACGGGGAACACGGCCGGCTTCCGGGAGTTGCTGGACCCCACCGTCGAGCTCTCCCGCCACCTCTTCCAGGCCCCGACCCGCTTCTACAAGACGGGCGTGGTGTTCCTGGCCTGGCTGGCGGGCCACCAGAGCCACTTCACGATGGTCGGCGGCCTCCAGTCGGCCCGCTCCCTCCCGCACTTCGCCCGCGCCTACGAACTCGCCGACGGCCTGGGCCTGTTCCCCGACCCCAAGCTGGCCGAGGAGCGGATGAAGACCCTGCTCGCCCTGTACGGAGTGACCCAGTGAGCGACCCGGACCTGTCCCGCTTCTCCATCAACCAGATGACGGTGAAGCAGCTGTCCCTGCCCGAACTGGTCGACGCCTGCCGCGACCTGGGCGTCGGCAACGTCGGCCTGTGGCGCGAGCCGGTGCAGGCGTTCGGCGTGGAGGAGACCGCCAAACTGGTCCGCGACGCGGGCCTGACGGTGACGACGCTGTGCCGCGGCGGCTTCCTCACGGCGATCGACCCCGGCGAACGCGCCGCGGCCCTCGCCGACAACCGCCGTGCCGTCGACGAGGCCGCCACCCTCGGCACGGACACCCTCGTCCTGGTCTCCGGCGGCCTGCCCGCCGGCTCCAAGGACCTGGGCGCCGCCCGCGAACGCATCGCCGACGCCCTGGCCGAGCTGGGCCCCTACGCGGAGGACCACGGAGTGAAGCTCGCCATCGAGCCCCTCCACCCCATGTTCGCCTCCGACCGCTGTGTGGTCTCCACCCTCGCCCAGGCCCTGGACCTCGCGGAACGCTTCCCCGCGCACCAGGTCGGCGTGACCGTGGACACGTACCACATCTGGTGGGACGACGCCGCTCCCGGGCAGATCGCGCGGGCGGGCGCCGGCGGCCGCATCCACACCTTCCAGCTCGCCGACTGGACCACCCCCCTCCCGGAGGGCGTCCTCAACGGCCGCGGCCAGATCGGCGACGGCGCGATCGACATGCGCGAGTGGAAGGCGTACGTGGAGGCGGCGGGCTACACGGGCGCGATCGAGGTGGAACTCTTCAACGACGCCCTGTGGGCCCGGGACGGACGAGAGGTCCTCGCCGAGACGGCGGAGAGGTTCGCCCGGCACACCGCGTCGTAGTCCGGTCCGTACGTTCGTTCCGCCCCGCCCGGGAAGCACTGTCCGGGCGGGGCGGTTCCATGTCCGGATCCAAAGGTGAGAGTCGTCTTTACACAGGTTTTCTTTATGGCCGCAGATCAGGGTGCGTGTAAAGGGAAACTTACCTGTGATTTCGCTGTCCATTTGAGTTTCTGCGGACTGCTGGGAACCGCATCTCCGCTGGTCGTGTCTGTAGGATCGAGTCCACCGCAAGGCCGAGACGCGCGCTCGGAATTGCATGGATTCGGCTTGCTCTGCCATGAGAGGAAGCTGAGAGAGGGATTTGATGGATGGTCATCGAATCCCTCTCGGGAAACAGATGAAATCCAAGGAGTTTGCTATGAACGCACGTCTCGCCACCGTCTCCGTGGTGTCCGCCGCGCTGGTCGCCGCGGGCGCCGGCGCCGCCGTGGCCGCCCCGAAGGCCGCCACCCCCACCATCACGCTCCAGGCGAGCGCCCCCCAGGTCAAGGTCGGCCAGGCCGTCACCCTCTCCGGCAAGACCACCGGCCTGAAGGACGGCAGCAAGGTCACCCTCCAGACCAAGCAGGGCACCAAGTGGGTCGCCGTGGCCAAGACCGCCACGGTCAGCAAGAGCGCCTACAAGCTCACCGACAAGTTCACGAAGAAGGGCGTGCAGACCCTGCGCGTCGTGAACGGCAAGACCGCGTCCAAGGCGGTCTCCGTCACCGTCCGCTGAACGAACGAGCCGACGCCGACCCGGCGTTGATGTCGGCGCGCATCTCGGAGTGAACCTGCCCCACCCCGTCCGATCCGGGGTGGGGCAGGCGTCCTCGGGGCGCGACAGCGGGCCCGATGACCCCTGTCACCTGCGGTGATTCTCCAGCATCGGGGCCGCGCGGCACACCCGTCGGGGTGTGGGAAAGAAATCCGCGAGACCGTACAACCCCTCCGGCCCGGCGCGAGTCTTACTGGGTGTCGGGACTTTTGGAGGGGGATCCGGGGGGATCACGGGGGTCCCGGCACGGAGGGGGAGAGCCCGAGGGGGCCCGGTCGACGGACCGGGCCCCCGAGCAGATCGCCCGGGCGGGCGCAGGCGGCCGGCTACTCGGGCGCGATCGAGGTCGAGCTGTTCAACGAGGGGCTGTGGGCCCGGGACGGACGGGAGGCGCCGGCCGAGACGGCCGAGCGGTTCGTCGCCCACACGCGCGGATGACACGGGGGTGTGCCCGGCCCTGAGGCCGCACCGGCCGGGCACACCGTCGGCCGTAGGATCGGTCGCGATACCCGAGCGAACGGATGTCGACACGCATGCACGTCAGCCGGATCACGGTGCAGGACATCAAGTCCTTCCACGGACCCGTCAGGTCGACCTGACTCTGACCCGCCCCGACGGCAGTCATGCCGGGTGGACGGTGCTCGCCGGGCGGAACGGCTCAGGAAAGACGACGTTGCTGCGGGCGTTGGCACTCGCGCTGAGCGGGCCGGTGGCCGCACGCGGTCTTGTTCAGGGATTCGAGAACTGGATCGCCCGAGGGGCGGATTCGGGCACTGTGGTGGCCGAGATCGTCAGGCACCAGCACTTCGACGGGTTCACTGCCTCAGGCCGGACTCTGAACACGTTCCGGGCAGGGCTGAAGTGGACGGCACCGGCGGAGGGAGTCGCGAGCCGCAAGGCCGCCCAGCCTGCGCTGGAGGAGATCAGGCACAGCGCCAAGGCGGCGAGCGCCAGTCCGGCGCAGAGAGGGCCATGGGCCGAGGCAGGGCGCCGAGGAACTCAAGAACGCTGCGTTGGCAGTCCTCGGTGACGGACTGCTCCCGGACGGATATCGCGTGGAGGACGTCGTTTCCGAGGGCCTGTGGGTCACCCGCGACGGGCAACGCTTCCCGTTGCGGGAGATGAGCGACGGTTTCAGAACCGTCGCTGCGCTGGTCGTCGACATCCTGAAGCAGATCCACCACACCTTCGGAGACACGCCGTTCACCGCCCTGGGCGAGAACACACTGCTCCGCCTCGTCCCTGGCGTCGTCATCATCGACGAGATCGACGCGCACCTGCACGTGTCCTGGCAGCGCCGTATCGGTCCGTGGCTGACCGCTCACTTCCCACACATCCAGTTCATCGTCACCACGCACAGCCCCTACATCTGGGCGACGACGCGGTTCTCTCCGACCTGTTCGGTCTCGACACCCCCTATTCCGAGCGGGCCGAGCAGACGCGGGCCGAGTTCGTGGAGCTGGAGGCGGAGAGACACGACGGCGCCGCGTCCGCCGAGTCGCTCGCCCGCTACCGGGAACTGAAGGAGCGGCTCGCCAGCTCGCCGTCGGCCCGTCTGGACGAGATGAACGCGCACCTCCACCGGATCGCGGAGGAGATCGCCGATGGCACGAAAGCCGAAGAGGAACACGGCCGGATTCGACGTCGACCAGCAAGGTGCCGTACCGCTTCCCGTTGCGGAAGGCGAAATCGTCGACACCGGGCACGCGCGGCGCCTGCTCGGGCACGGCCGGCTCCGGGAGCAGGCCCAGCAGCCGCGACCGGCCCGCCTTCAACCGCAGCCGTTGCCCGGGACGGCCACCCGGTTCGACCGCAACCGCATGCTGCCACTGCTTCAGTCCGAGGCTGGAGCGGCGGTACCGCTCGCTGAGCAGGCGACCTGCTCGACGAACGTCCGCATCGGACACCGGCCGCGGTCACAGAAGAACGGCCGGACCCGTAACCGCACGGTCAGGTTCCGCCCGTTCACCGGCAGCCCGGCCAGGTCCCCCGCGACCGCCTCGACGGCCAGCCCCTCGGCGGCCTCGGTGTCGCCCACCTGAAGGACACCGACCCACCGTCCTTCAGGAAGCAGTGGGTGCGCCCACCTTCACCGACAGCTCGGTCGAGCCCTTGAGAGGCAGGGAGACGGACCGGAAGCCGTTCGCCGGGTCTCGGATGTAGTCGAGGTAGTCGGGCTCGGCGTTGTCGTTCATCATCATCGCGCCTGTCCTCAGTTGCGGTGCGATCAGCTCAACGACCTGGCGAGCCAGCGTGGGGCCTGAGCTGACCGGCCAGCCGTCGATGAGTGCGAAGTCGACCGGGCCGCCCAGATCGCGGAGTGTCTCGCGGGCGTCCCCGACGCGCAGGTCGACGAAGTCGGCCAGGCCGGCGTCGGTCAGGTTGCGCCGGGCGGTGGCGGCCTTCTCCGGGACGATCTCGGAGCCGATCACCGTCCCGCCGCCGTTGTCCCGGACCGCGGCGGCGAAGTAGAGCGTGGACACGCCGAGTGAGGTGGCGAACTCCACGGCCCTCGTCGCGCCGATCGCCCGGCAGAGCAGGTAGATGAGGTCTCCCTGAGCCGGGTGGATCGAGAAGCCGATGTCGGCGTAGTCGTGTGGGTCGCGGGCGACAGGGCCGCTGCCGGGGCCTGCGCCGGGCGGGCGGCGGCGCTGGCTGTGGAGACGGTCGAGTACCGCTTGGACCTGGGGATCCTGCAACGGGCTGGTGGCTGGCTCGGTTGGCATTCTCACTCCTCCATAAGAGACTCCGACACGATCAGTAGTATCACGATATATCGCCGCCCTGGGTTCGGGCAGTGGCAGGCGACGAAGCGCTCGCGCTGGAGGAAGAGTTGGCCGTCACCCGCCCAATCGCTCACAGCTCTCACAAACGTTACGTTCGTAATGTCGAGGCTGCCGCTGGGAAGCCGGACGGCCGGAGTGTTCCTGCCGTGGTGAAAGGGCCTTGGAAGGCTCCGGTCGGTGATCGCGTCCGGTTCTTCCTGCAAGCGGACCATCGCGGTGCCGCCGTGGTGGCACCTCGTACCAACGAAGGAGTCTGCATTGGTTGCCAGGCGGACGTTCATCGCCGGATCCGCTACGGCCGGAGCCGTGGCGGTGCTGGGCACGGCGGCCTACAGTTCGGCCGCCGAGCCGGACGGCACGCGCTCGTCGACCGCACCCGTCCAAAGCGCCACCGCCATCACCGAGGTCTTCGGCGACGGTCAGAAGCTGATCGCCGTCGCGGTCGAGTACGACCAGGACATCGACACCTCGTCCCTGACGACGTCGACCTTCGCCGTAACGGACCGGACCGTTACGAAGGTGTACGCGAACACGGCGGCCGAGCTCGCGGAGCGGGGCCGGGACGGACGCTACGTCATGGTCGAGTTGTCGGCCGACGACGAAGCGGCGGCCCTGTGGGTGACGCAGCAGGGGTCGGGGGGCGGAGCAAGCGCCTCCGCCTCCGCCTCCGCCTCGGCGTCGAGCAGTCCCAGTCCTTCGGCCAGTGCGTCGAGCGGCACGGGCGAGTCACCTGGGGGGGGCGGGCCGTCGGTCGGTGACAGCACGCCGGGCGGCACCATCGTCGCGGCGAAGGCGACGCTGGTCCAGAAGGGTACGGTCACCACCGCGCGCGGTGGCCGGTACACGGCCGACGGCACCACGCTGACCACCAGCAAGGTCGTGAACCTGATCGTCGACGACTTCCAGCAGTTCACGTTCGACGACCCCGCCACCGGTCAGACCCTGAAGTACAACCTGTTCGTCCCCAGGAACTACGACCCCCGCAAGCAGTACCCGTTGGTGCTGTTCATGCATGACGCCAGCGTCGTCAACGTCGCCACGGAGGGCGCGCTGGTCCAGGGGCTCGGTGCGGTGTGCTGGGCGAGCGAGGAGGACCAGGCGAAGCACGAGTCCTTCGTCCTGGCGCCCGAGTACGGCTCGGTCGTGGTCGATGACAACTATGAGCCGTCGACCCTGTTCGACGCCACCGTTCACCTCGTCGAGGCGGTGACGCAGAAGTACAGCATCGACGAGAACCGGCGCTACGCGACCGGCCAGTCGATGGGCGCGATGATGTCGCTGGGGCTGAACATCAAGTACCCGGACGTGTTCGCGGCGGCTTTCGTCGTCGCCGGCCAGTGGCCCTCGGACGTCGCCGCGCCGCTGGCCGACAAGAAGCTGTGGATCGTCGTCTCCCAGGACGACGACAAGTCGTACTCCGGTGAGAACGCCATCACCAAGGTCATCAAGGATGCGGGCACGAAGGTCGGCACCGCGGTGTGGGACGGTCAGTCCACCGCCGCTCAGTTCGCCACGGACGTCCGCAGCCTGGAGAAGCAGAAGGCTCCGGTCAACTATGCCAGCTTCCAGGCCGGCACTACCGTGACCTCTGGCTCCGGTACCAGCGCTCACATGGGAACCTGGCACATCGCCTATACCATCCCGGGCATCCGGGACTGGATCATGCGCCAGTCCCGGTAGACCGCGCTGTTCGTGCCGGGGAGGCTGCTGCGGAGGACCCCGAGCGCGCCGTACAAACAACTCCTTCGCGTGTGCAGCGGCTGCCGGTCCGTACAGCGGCAGCCGCTGCACACGTCCGCTAGGCGATCGCACGACAGGGCGGATGAGCTGAAACGGGCGGGCTCGGGCCCGTACGACAACGACGGCAGGGCCTCCGGGAACCGTTCGGGATGGAAGTCGCACCCCGAACTGCCAGGAGGCCCTGCCGTCGCGCGTGTGCCGCTGGACCGTTCGGCCGCTCTCGTCAGTGGTCGAGGGCCAGGTGCAGGGCGAGGAGATCCTTGCCGTAGTCGTTGCCGTTGGGTGTGCGGATGACCGCGTGGATGTGCCGCTGCGTCATCCCGGCCTCCCATCCCGCCGCCTTGCCGATGGGCCCGAGGTCCTGGGAGTCGAGTTCGATGAGCACGACGGGGCTGTGGATGCGGTAGTACATCGGCGTGTCGTCGGTGGTGGCGCCGTGCCAGGAGAAGTGGGTGTCGTCCTTGTGCTTCTTGATCTCGGCCATCTTGATCCTGGCGTGGCCTTCGTCGACGTTCCCGACGAACAGCTCGACGATCTTCCACAGCTTCGCCAGTTGCGCGGGGTTCAGCTCGGTGGCCGCGATGCCCTCGTACGGCATGACCGCGTTGTCCGAGTACGCGCCGGCCGTCAGGTCCCGGTCGCTGGTGGCGCTCGTGGTGACCGCGACCGCTTGCTGGCCCGCGCTCAGTGAGCGCAGCAGGTCGTAGCCGGCGGCGAGTTCGTCCTCGAAGCTCTTCGTGCCCTCGTACTCGCTGTCGATGCCGTAGTTGGCGACGCGTGGCTCGGTCCCCATGAAGGTCGGGGTCATGACGACCTGGTCGCCGAGGACGAAGTAGTTGATGACCAGGTGGTGGCCCTCGAACTGCCAGCCCCACGGCTCCGTGGCCGACGGGGTGCCCATGATGGTGAGCCAGTACAGCTCGTCGTTGAACTGGTCGGTGAGATCGACCAGCTGTCCGCCGTAGAGGTTGAGATGACGGACCGTGTCGGCGTTCTTCAGCCCGCGGGCGCTCATGCCCGCCTTCAGGATCGCCAGCGCCTTGAGGCGCTGGGCCTTCGTCATGTCCTGTAGGCTCAGGCCCGCGTCGCGGTCACCGTCCACGTTGGTCCACAGCCGCCACTGGTCCTGGGTGTAGTCGGTGACCTGGACGGGGAAAGTCACGGCCTCGCGCTGAGTGTCCGTGAGGGAGGCGAGCCATGCCTTGGCCGCGGCCACGCTCTCGCTGGTGGACACGCCGGTCCGGTGGATGCTGTAGAGGTCCTCGATCACGGTGCCGTCCGTGGTCACGCCCACGAACTCGTCCTTGACCCCCATGCCGCCGCCCATGCCGCCGGTCCCGCCGCTCGGGGCACCCGAGGGGACACCCGACGCCGTGGCCGACGGAGAGGCCGTCGAATCGGTCGATGACACCTCCTGCGACGCGCCCGCTCGGGACACGGCGACCATCGTGCCGAACGCGGCGACTCCCGCCGTCGCGAACGCGTGCCGCATGAACCGGCGACGCGACGCGAAACCAGGTGAACCGGCCTTGCGACGACGGTGTCCGTGCGTATCCATACCCTCACGGTCCGCGGGCTCGGTGTGTGGCTCAGTCACGGGGTGCTCCCTCTGCTGCTGTCCTCCGGCCTCACGACAGGAGGCGATCATGTGCTCTCGCCCGGGCGAAAGTACCTGCGGGACCTATGGATCAGGTGTCAGACAGCCTTGACCGCGGCGTGCGTTCGAGGAGCTGGCAGTTCCGAGCGATGTCCTTGACCGGGGCGGACAGTACCCGGCGTACAGCCCGACTCGTCTGCCGCCACCTGCGGCTTTGCCTGGGAAAGGGCCTCTGACCTGCGTCGGAGGTCCTTTCCGGTCTTTCGGGGGCTTGCTGTGTTAGACGGCGAAAAGTCCCTCGGAAGTCCCTCAGGCAGCGCTGGAAGACCCTGAAAAGTCCCTGGTGCGCAGGGGTGGATGACACCTTTGAGCTGCTGGAGCAGGCCGACGAAGCTTCGCGCTGCGGTACAAAGCGGCGGCGTCCTGCGGCCCTGGCTTCAAGCTTGCCGGACGGCACTCACGAGCAGTGTGTCCGCACTGCGCGACGTGTCGGCAAGACGCTGCAGGGTGCGGCTGGACAGATCGATGGCAGACGGGTAGACAAGCACAGGAGCTCCTGGCGGACTGGTGATCTTGGTCGTGAACCCGTCTACCAGGAGCTTTCCTCATGCCCTCCACCGGGGCGCCGACCCAACCACCCGTCAGGTCGGAAAAGGCTCACTGTCGCCGGTCACGACGGAGCTGCTGAGGGGCTACACCGACGACATCCGGCAGCAGGCCACGGAGAAGGAACGCAAGGACAGGGCGAAGGAACTCTGGGCGAATCGCCGGCAGGTCCGTCCCGCACTCGTCGCGGGGCTCGCGGAGATGGCTCCCGGCCGCGAACGCTGCATGTACTGCGGTGACGGCCAGGGCACCGACATCGACCACTTCGAGCCGAAGAGCCTCGCTCCGCTGCGTACCTTCGACTGGCTCAACCATCTGCTCGCCTGCTCGTTCTGCAACAGCAACCAGAAGCGGAACCTCTTCCCCACCGCAGCCGACGGCAGCCCTCTGCTCGTGGACCCGACAGCCGAGGACCCCTTGGACCACCTACGGCTGGTGCTCCCGCTCGGAACGTACCGGGGCCTGACCGACCGGGGACGGGCCTGTATCGAGGTGTTCGGCCTCAACGCGAGAGCGGTCCTGGTCAAGGGACGCAGGGACGCCCACGCGACGGCCAGGCACTCCATCGAGCTGTGGCGCATAGCCATGGACAAGGGGCAACGCGACAAGGCGACGGAGATCGTCCAGGTCTCCTGGAACCGCCCCCTCGTCGATGTACTGGTCGCCATGTTCCACCAGTCCGGCCATCCGGCGGCCGACGACCTGTTCGCGGGGGAGGAGGAGGTCCTCGACCTCCTCCTCGATGCCGAACTGCGCTCCGCGTTTCTGTACTTCCGGGGGCTCAGCTACTGACCCGCCCGTCCCGCACGGCCCTGACGAACGCGGCCCAGCCGCCCGCCGAGAAGACGAGCACCGGACCACTGGGTGCCTTGCTGTCGCGGACGGGCACGCCGTGGTGGCCATGGGCAACTTCGAGGCAGTCGCCCTGACTACCGCCGCTGTAGCTGGACTTGTACCAGCCGGTGAGCGTGGACGAGTCGGAGACGGTGTGCTCACTGCTGACCATGTACGTGTTCCTCCGCTGCCGCCCTGACGAGGGCCACTGACTCCTGGTGCGACAACGCGTCGCTCAGGGCAAGAGCGTAGGCCGTCTGACTGGCGGCCACCAGCGCCGGGTCGTCCATCAAGTGGCCGGTCAGGAAGCCTTCGACGTAGGCCACGGGGGCGGAGTCCTCGAAGCTCATGAGTGTGAGGTAGCTCTCCAGGAGCGCGTGCGCCCCTACACCGTACGGAAGCACATGTAGCCGCAGCCGTCCGGCCTCGGCCATGTCGGCGATCTTGTGCAGCTGTTCGGCCATGACCTGCGGGCCACCGATGCGGCGCCGCAGCACGGCCTCGTCAAGCAGTGTCCAGATGACCGGCTTCAATGGCCCGTCGAGGATCCGGGCACGCTCTGTTCGGATGACAACGGCTTCGTCAAGTTCCTCCGCCGTGTGGTTCGGCCGGTACGCGCGGAACAGGGCACGCGCGTAGCTGGGGGTCTGGAACACACCGGGAACCAGCGAAAGCGCGAACTGCTGGATCAGCGTGGCCTGTTGCTCCAACTCGGCCACGGCTGCGAAGTAATCGTTGTACTTCGACTCCAAATCCTCCAACCAGCGGGCGAAGAACCCGTCGGTCTTGAGTGCCCGGTCGATCCGCTGCGCGTCATCAGGCTTCGGGAGCCGTCTGCCCGCCTCGTAGTGACTGATCAGTGTGGGCGAGCACACGACCTGGTCGCCGAGTTCCTCCTGGGTGAGGCCCGCGGTGGTCCGCCGCAACCTCAGTTCCTCGCCGTACTTCTCCCGCTGCGTGCGCGGCGTTCGAGGCTTCGTCATCCTGCCGACCTCCAACTTGACGTGCGTGCTGTCAATCCTCAGGCACTGGAAGCGTAGCGGCGGACGACCGCACTCTGTGAGGGATTCGCGACAGAGCGCAACCGAAAGGAAGTAGGTCGATGTGTCCGTGTTCGCCAGGTCGCTCAGGCCGTTCCGGATGTTCCTCGCCCTGCGATCCAGGCGCCGCCGGGTGGCGACCGCCCCGCCCGCCTGCCCTCCGGGCCCACCGCCCAGGGCGCTAGGAGTGGGGGTCGGCTCCCTGTTCCTCCCCCATGACGGGGGCGGAGAGTGAAGGACGCACGGCTGCTGCCCTGGCCTACCCCCGAAGGCAAACCCTGCTACGTCGTCGGCGACGGCACGGGCCGTGTCTCGCGCCTCGCCGACGAGATCGAGGGCATCCAGCTCCGCATGGCCGACGAGCTCCTCCGCCACGCCGACGCGCTCCTGGCGGAGCGCGGGGTGTCCAGCGGCGAACTGACGTATCTCGTCCGTCGGCTCACGGAGTCCCTGCGGGACGTCAGGCGGGTCGCGGAGAGCCGGGGAGCACGGCTGGGGGCGGGCGGCGCGGCCCCGGAGGCGGAGGTGCGAGGCGGCGGGGAGTGCGCCGGCCCGGGAGACGCCGGCCGCCCGGGGTGAGCGGGCGGACGGCGTTGCCGCGGGGGGTCAGGCGTCGAACTCCCTCATCAGCCAGGTGCACAGCTCCTCGGTCGGGAGGGTGTGCGCCGTCGTGGTCGGCGAACAGAGGAACGCGTGCAGCCCGCTGTCGGACGGGTTCAGTTCGTCGACCCGCGCGTACAGGTCCTGCTGGTTCTCGAAGTCGCCGATGTCGACCGCGCTGACCGAGGGCACGAAACAGATCTCCGGGTGGTGCAGCTCCGTCCGGCCGTTCTTCTCCCTGATCGCCTCGTCGAGGATCCCGTACGTCGGGAGGGTGCCGCCCGGAGCGCCGTCCAGCTCCGGGAAGTCCTCGGTCGTGATCGTCTTCTCGACCGGCGGGACGAGACGGTGCAGGACGGCGGACGTCGCGTCGCCCTGGGCCTGGATGTAGAAGGTGGTGCCGCCGAAGAGCGTCAGCAGCCGCAGCGCGACGTCACCGGGTTTGACGGAGGGCAGTCCGACGCCGTCGGCCCGGCCGTTGGCCACACCGATCCGCCGGGGGATCTGCGGCCAGTTGCCGACCCGGTCGAGCTCGTCCAGCAGCGCCTTGCGCTCCGGGGCCACGTCGATCTTGCCCGTGGCGTTGTCGTAGTGCCGCCAGAGCATTTCCCGCGCGGCCGGGCTGTTCATCTGGAGCGCGAACGCGTGCTCGCCGAACGGGTACAGCAGGTACGAGAACGCCTGGACGCCCATGGGGATGGTGGCGCCCCGGTGCGGGGTGTCGAACGAGAAGTACACGCCCGTCTGGTGCTCGTCCTCGTGGAAGTCGGTCTCCATCCTGGCGAGCGTGTAGCGGGTGATGAGGCCGCCCATGCTGAAGCCGCCGACGACCAGCCGCTCGTTTCCGTCGCGGCAGTCGATGGCCTTGCGGATGGTGGCCTCGGCCGCCTTCGAGTTCTCCAGGATGGACGCGGTGCGGTCGTCGAAGCCGAGCAGGATCACGTCCCGGCCGCTGCGGCGGAGTGCGGTGAGGAAGGGATAGTCCTCGCCGTCCAGGAACTGGTAGAGCTTGTCGAGTTCGCTCCTGCCGTGGTTGAAGCCGTCGGCGATGATCACCGGCCGGGTGAGGCGGCGATCGTCACCGGCGTAGAAGACCCAGGCGAAGCCCTTGTCGATGCCCTGGTCCCACACGTCGTGATCGGGGACGTCGATCGGCTGGGAGGGCGTGGCGAGCGGATCGCCGATGCTGAACGGGCCGATCTCGCGCTCGGTCGTCTCGGACATGGTCGTACTCCTCGGGGGGGAGGGGGAGGGGACGACCACATCATGAGTCATATATCGGGCATATCGCCCGTCGGGAAATTTCCTGAAGCCGTGCAACCCTTCCCGGCCCCCGCGTGTCGTACAGGGCGTCGGGACTCTTGGAGGGGGATCCGGGGGGATCACAGGGGGTTCCGACAGCTGGAGGGGGCAAGCCGAGGGGCCTGGTCGACGGACCGGGCCCCTCGAAGCATGTCGCGGCGTCACAGCAGGTCAGCGGTTCAGGAGAACACCCCGCACCGCAGCGGCACATGCGCGTACGGCCGTGCCTCGCCCGTGCGGACCACCGGCCGCGCGTCCGCCGACAGCACCTTCAGTTCTTCGTGGGAGACATGGGCCAACCGGGTGAAGTGCCGCTCCAGCAGCCCCGCCGCCGCGGGATGGGCCTCCCGGACCTCGGTGGCCGCCGTGGCACCTTCCGTCACCAGCTCGGCGAGCAGCCCGTCCCACCTGACCGTGATGTCGGACCCCCGCTGTAGCGTCGGGGCATGACCGATCAGGCGGGGACCTCCGCGCAGGCGGGGGAGCGGCGGCTCGCGGTGCTCGAAGGCGTCCTGGAGCGGATCACCTACGCCAACGAGGAGAACGGCTACACGGTCGCCAGGGTCGACACCGGCAGAGGCGCGGGCGACCTCCTCACGGTGGTCGGCGCGCTGCTCGGCGCCCAGGTCGGCGAGTCGCTGCGCATGGAGGGCCGCTGGGGCTCCCACCCGCAGTACGGCAAGCAGTTCACCGTCGAGAATTACACGACGGTCCTGCCCGCCACCGTCCAGGGCATCCGCCGCTACCTCGGCTCGGGCCTGGTCAAGGGCATCGGCCCGGTCTTCGCCGACCGCATCACCCGCCACTTCGGCCTGGACACCCTCACCATCATCGAGGAGGAGCCGAAGCGGCTGATCGAGGTCCCCGGCCTCGGCCCGAAGCGCACGAAGAAGATCGCCGACGCCTGGGAGGAACAGAAGGCGATCAAGGAGGTCATGCTCTTCCTCCAGACCGTCGAGGTGTCGACGTCCATCGCGGTCCGCATCTACAAGAAGTACGGCGACGCCTCGATCTCGGTCGTGAAGGACCAGCCGTACCGGCTGGCGGCCGACGTCTGGGGCATCGGCTTCCTCACCGCCGACCGGATCGCCCGGTCCGTCGGCATCCCGCACGACAGCCCCGAGCGCGTCAAGGCGGGCCTCCAGTACGCCCTGTCGCAGTCCACCGACCAGGGCCACTGCTACCTGCCCGAGGAGCGGCTGATCGCCGACGCGGTCAAGCTGCTCCAGGTGGACACCGGGCTCGTCATCGAGTGCCTCGCCGACCTCGCGGCGCCCCCGGAGGAGGGCGAGGACCCCGGCGTCGTCCGGGAGAAGGTGCCGGGACCGGACGGCGGCGACGTCGTCACGGCCGTCTACCTGGTCCCCTTCCACCGCGCCGAGCTCTCCCTCGCCGCACAGGTGACCCGGCTGCTGCGCACCGGCGAGGACCGTATGCCGGGCTTCCGCGACGTGGCCTGGGACAAGGCGCTGGCCTGGCTGAAGGGCCGTACCGGCGCCGACCTCGCGCCCGAGCAGGAGGCCGCCGTCCGGCTGGCGCTCACCGAGAAGGTCGCCGTGCTCACCGGAGGCCCCGGCTGCGGCAAGTCCTTCACGGTCCGCTCGATCGTGGAGCTGGCCCGTGCCCGGAAGGCCAAGGTCGTCCTGGCGGCCCCCACCGGCCGGGCCGCCAAGCGGCTGGCCGAACTGACCGGCGCCGAGGCCTCGACCGTCCACCGCCTGCTGGAGCTCAAGCCCGGCGGCGACGCGGCCTACGACCGCGACCGCCCGCTCGACGCGGACCTGGTCGTCGTGGACGAGGCGTCGATGCTGGACCTGCTGCTGGCCAACAAGCTCGTCAAGGCGGTGCCCCCCGGCGCCCATCTGCTCTTCGTCGGGGACGTGGACCAGTTGCCCAGCGTCGGCGCGGGCGAGGTCCTGCGCGACCTGCTCGCCGACGGCAGCCCGGTCCCGGCGGTCCGCCTCACCCGCGTGTTCCGCCAGGCCCAGCAGTCGGGCGTGGTGACGAACGCCCACCGGATCAACGCCGGGCAGCACCCGGTCACCGACGGCATGAAGGACTTCTTCCTCTTCGTCGAGGAGGACACGGAGGCGGCCGGCCGGCTCACCGTCGATGTCGCCGCCCGGCGGATCCCGGCGAAGTTCGGCCTGGACCCGCGCCGGGACGTCCAGGTCCTCGCCCCCATGCACCGCGGCCCCGCCGGAGCCGGCGCCCTCAACGGACTGCTCCAGCAGGCCGTCACCCCCGGCCGCCCCGACCTGGCGGAGAAGCGGTTCGGCGGCCGCGTCTTCCGCGTCGGCGACAAGGTGACCCAGATCCGCAACAATTACGACAAGGGCAAGAACGGCGTCTTCAACGGCACCGTGGGCGTGGTCACCTCGCTCGATCCGGTCGACCAGCGTCTGACGGTGCTGACCGACGAGGACGAGGAGGTGCCGTACGAGTTCGACGAACTGGACGAACTGGCCCACGCGTACGCGGTGACGATCCACCGCTCCCAGGGCAGTGAATATCCCGCCGTGGTGATCCCCGTCACGACGGGCGCGTGGATGATGCTCCAGCGCAACCTTCTGTATACGGCGGTGACCCGCGCCAAGCGGCTGGTCGTCCTCGTCGGTTCGCGCAAGGCCATCGGACAGGCCGTGCGCACGGTGTCGGCGGGGCGGCGCTGCACGGCTCTCGACTTCCGCCTCGCGGGCTGCTGACCTCCCGTTCGGGCTCCCGCCCCCGCGCCATCGCAAAAAATGATCGATCAAATGAGTCGTGAAGGTCACAGAGCTCTTCCGCAACTGTGACGGAGGCGGCAGGATGAGCAAGTTGGCGGCACTCAGTGCCGCCGACAAGCCCAATGGTCGACCCCGAGTGCACTCTCCTGCGCCAAATGGGGGATCGTAGAGACAGTCAGGGCAACCTCGAAGAAGAGGCACAACGTCGGTGAGGGATGACGTGAGCGACAACTCTGTAGTAGTGCGGTACGGCGACGGCGAGTACACCTACCCGGTGATCGACAGCACCGTCGGCGACAAGGGCTTCGACATCGGGAAGCTCCGTGCCCAGACCGGTCTCGTGACCCTGGACAGCGGGTACGGCAACACCGCCGCCTATAAATCCGCGATCACCTACCTGGACGGCGAGCAGGGCATCCTCCGGTACCGCGGATACCCGATCGAGCAGCTGGCGGAGCGCTCCACCTTCCTGGAGGTCGCCTACCTGCTCATCAACGGCGAGCTGCCGACCGTCGACGAGCTGAGCGTCTTCAAGAACGACATCACGCAGCACACCCTGCTGCACGAGGACGTCAAGAACTTCTACCGCGGCTTCCCGCGCGACGCGCACCCGATGGCCATGCTGTCCTCGGTGGTCTCCGCGCTGTCCACCTTCTACCAGGACAGCCACAACCCGTTCGACGAGAAGCAGCGCAACCTCTCCACGATCCGGCTCCTGGCCAAGCTTCCGACGATCGCGGCGTACGCGTACAAGAAGTCGATCGGTCACCCGTTCGTCTACCCGCGCAACGACCTCGGCTACGTCGAGAACTTCCTGCGCATGACCTTCTCGGTCCCGGCCCAGGAGTACGAGCTCGACCCGGTCGTCGTCTCCGCCCTGGACAAGCTGCTCATCCTGCACGCCGACCACGAGCAGAACTGTTCGACCTCCACCGTGCGTCTGGTGGGCTCCTCGCAGGCGAACATGTTCGCCTCGATCTCCGCCGGCATCAACGCCCTGTGGGGCCCGCTGCACGGTGGCGCCAACCAGTCGGTGCTGGAGATGCTCGAGGGCATCCAGGCCAACGGCGGCGATGTCGACTCCTTCATCCGCAAGGTGAAGAACAAGGAGGACGGCGTCCGCCTGATGGGCTTCGGCCACCGGGTGTACAAGTCCTTCGACCCGCGCGCCAAGATCATCAAGGCTGCCGCGCACGACGTGCTGTCCGCCCTCGGCAAGTCCGACGAGCTGCTGGACATCGCGCTGAAGCTGGAGGAGCACGCGCTGTCCGACGAGTACTTCGTCCAGCGCAACCTCTACCCGAACGTCGACTTCTACACCGGCCTGATCTACCGGGCCATGGGCTTCCCGACCGAGATGTTCACGGTCCTGTTCGCCCTCGGCCGCCTGCCGGGCTGGATCGCCCAGTGGCACGAGATGATCAAGGAGCCGGGCTCCCGTATCGGCCGCCCCCGCCAGATCTACACGGGCGTGGTCGAGCGCGACTTCGTCCCGGTCGAGGAGCGCTGACACCTGCCGGGTGGGGGCGCCGGCCGCCCGGCGCCCCTGTCACGGGGCTCACGCCACGGCTCACGGGGCTCACGCCACGGCTGACGGGGTGATCCGTGCCGTGAGGGCGGAGGGCGCCTGCGCGCCGCGCCGTGAGGACGGAGCGCCCCTACGCGCCGCGCCGTGGAGGGCCCCGGAGGCGCGCGCGGCGACGCGTCGGACGCACGGCATGACAGAAGGCGCCCTGGTGCGCCGGTCCCCCCACGGGCCGACGACCAGGGCGCCTTCCCATGTCCCGGTGCGGATTCCCCCCACGGGATCCGGCCGGGCGTCTGTGAGGACACAGCGCCTGAATTCGCTGATGCCATATGCGGTTGTCGAGCGGGCGGGTGGTGAGCGAGGGCGGGGCGAGCCCGCCGTCCTCCCGCCGTGTGCGATCTGCCGGGACAACGCACGCCGGGAGGGCCGCTCAAAGCTTCCCGGTGTACGTGCCCCGGCAACGCATCTCTGAGGAAGTCCCCCAAGACATCCTCAGATGCCAGTTCGCGCCCCCCAAGACGCTTGCTGACACCGTCAACTTAGACCGTCGAACCCCTTCGATGGTTACGTTCACGTCACTGTGATCTGTGTCTCGCGCCCATGTCCCGTCGAATACGCGCGCGGCCGGATACAGCGATCGGGGCCCGGGCGTAAGAAGGATGCGCGAGCCTTGTGAAGAGCTTATGTGAGGCACGCTCCGGACTCCAGGGGAGTTGTTGTTTCACCTTCGCCTAACCGGCGGT
Source organism: Streptomyces sp. NPDC088812 (assembly GCF_044750285.1). Taxonomy (NCBI): domain Bacteria; kingdom Bacillati; phylum Actinomycetota; class Actinomycetes; order Kitasatosporales; family Streptomycetaceae; genus Streptomyces; species Streptomyces sp. NPDC088812. Next base: position 329,360 of record NZ_JBIVJP010000003.1, read on the forward strand.
AACTTCCGGGCGTCCTCACCGCGCGTCAGCGGAACGTCCGCAACCGCAGACTGTTCGTCACCACGAAGACCGACGAGAACGCCATCGCCGCCCCCGCGAGCATCGGGTTCAGCAGGCCCGCGGCGGCCAGCGGCAGCGCGGCCACGTTGTACCCGAAGGCCCACACGAGATTTCCCTTGATCGTCGACAGGGTCCGCCGGGACAGCCGGATGGCGTCCGCGGCCACCCGCAGGTCCCCGCGCACCAGCGTCAGGTCGCCCGCCTCGATCGCCGCGTCGGTCCCCGTCCCCAGGGCCAGGCCGAGGTCGGCGACGGCGAGCGCGGCCGCGTCGTTGACGCCGTCGCCGACCATCGCGACGACCCGTCCCTCGCCCTGGAGTCGCCGTACGACGGCGACCTTGTCCTCGGGCAGCACCTCGGCGACCACCTCGTCGATGCCGACCCGGGCGGCCACCGCCTCGGCCACCGCCCGGTTGTCGCCGGTCAGCAGCACCGGGTCGAGCCCCAGCGCGCGCAGCTCGCGCACCGCCTCGGCGCTGGTCTCCTTGACCGCGTCGGCCACGGCCAGCAGACCGCGCACGGCCCCGTCCCACCCGACGACGACAGCCGTACGGCCGTCCCGCTCGGCCTCCTCCTTGGCGCGGGCCAGCTCGGGCGGCAGCGGCTCGTCGGTGTGCTCGGCGAGCCGCCCCACGGCCACCTCGTGGCCCTCCACCCGTCCGCGCACGCCCCGCCCGGGCACGTTCTCGAAGTGCTCGACCCCCGGCAGCCGCCCGGTGCGCTCCTCGGCGCCCGCGGCCACCGCGCGGGCGACCGGATGCTCGGAGGCGTGCTCCAGGGCGCCCGCGAGCCGCAGCAGCTCCTTCTCGTCGGTGCCCTCGGCGGCGTACACGTCCTGGAGGGTCATCCGGCCGGTGGTGACGGTGCCCGTCTTGTCGAGGACGACGGTGTCGACCCGGCGGGTGCTCTCCAGGACCTCGGGGCCCTTGATGAGGATGCCGAGCTGCGCGCCCCGGCCCGTGCCGACCAGCAGCGCGGTCGGGGTGGCGAGGCCCAGGGCGCACGGGCAGGCGATGATCAGGACCGCGACGGCCGCAGTGAACGCGGCGGCGGTGTCGCCGGTGACGCCCAGCCAGGTGCCGAAGGTGACGGACGCGATCAGCAGCACCACGGGGACGAAGATCCCGGCGACACGGTCGGCGAGGCGCTGCACCTCGGCCTTGCCGTTCTGCGCGTCCTCCACCAGCTTCGCCATCCGGGCGAGCCGGGTGTCGGCGCCGACCCGGGTCGCCTCGACGACGAGCCGGCCGCCGCGGTTCACGGTGGCGCCGGTGACGGCGTCGCCCGGTCCGACGTCCACCGGTACCGACTCGCCGGTCAGCATCGAGACGTCCACGGCGGAGACGCCCTCGACGACGGTCCCGTCGGTGGCGATCTTCTCACCCGGCCGGACGGCGAACCGGTCGCCGACCGCCAGCCGGTCGGCCGGGACGCGCACCTCCCGCCCGTCGCGGAGCACGGCCACGTCCTTCGCGCCCAGCTCCATCAGCGCCCGCAGGGCCGCGCCCGCGCGCCGCTTGGAGCGGGCCTCCAGGTAGCGGCCGAGCAGGATGAACGCGGTGACGCCGGCGGCGACCTCCAGGTAGATCGTGGAGGCGCCGTCGGTGCGGGAGACGGTGAGCTCGAAGGGGTGCCGCATCCCCGGCATGCCCGCGTGACCGAAGAAGAGCGCCCACAGCGACCAGCCGAACGCGGCGAGCGTGCCCACCGAGACGAGCGTGTCCATGGTGGAGGCGCCGTGCCGCAGGTTCGTCCAGGCCGACCGGTGGAAGGGCAGGGCGCCCCAGACGACGACGGGCGCGGCGAGGGTCAGTGACAGCCACTGCCAGTTGTCGAACTGGAGTGCGGGAACCATCGCCAGCAGCACCACGGGCGCCGCGAGCAGGCCGGAGACGAGCAGGCGGTCCCGGAGCGCCGAGAGCTCGGGGTCGGTGCCGGCGGGGGTCTCCTCCGGCTCCGGGCGTGCGGGCTCCTCGGCGGTGTAGCCGGTCTTCACGACGGTGGCGATCAGGTCGGCGACCTCGATCCCGGCGGGGTAGGTGACCCGTGCCTTCTCCGTCGCGTAGTTGACGGTCGCGGTGACACCGTCCATGCGGTTGAGCTTCTTCTCCACGCGGGCCGCGCAGGACGCGCAGGTCATGCCGCCGATGAGCAGCTCGACCTCGGCGGTGCCGGATGCGGCGGAGGCCCCGGTTATCGGTGCCGTGGCGGTGGTACTGGGCATGTCGGTACTCCAGGGAGCGAGACGGGCCGCACCTGACCGGTGTCGACCGGTCGGTACGGCCCGATGCCGAGGGGGTGTGTCCCGGGTCTCAGACGCGTCCGACCAGTTCGAAGCCGGCCTCGTCGACAGCGGCGCGGACGGCCTCCTCGTCGAGGGCGGCGGTGGAGACGACGGTGACCTCGCCGGCGGTGGCGACGGCCTTCACCGACGTGACGCCGGGCAGTTCGGTGAGCTCGCCGGAGACCGCGCCCTCGCAGTGGCCGCAGCTCATGCCGCTCACCTTGTAGACGGTGGTGACGGAACCCGGGGTGTCGGTCTGGGCGGTCATGTCGTTACTCCTCGTCGAGGCAGGTGGGGCTGAGGGGGTCCGAGGGGGCCTCCACACCACCCAGGTTATACCCCTAGGGGGTATTTCTCAAAGAAGCCGCGCCCGGCCGTGCGCGGCCGCGCCCGCGTCGGGGCGGGCGTCCGCCAGGGGCTCCAGGTAGCGGACGAGGACGTTCTTCAGCTCCTGGACGTACGCGTCCCGCTCGCCGCCCTCGTGGGCGAGGATCAGCTCCAGCCCCGCCTTGTACAGGCCCAGGCACATGTGGGCGGTGCGGGTGAGGGCGGCGGGCGGCGTGTCGGGCAGGAGCGAGGCGAGCAGACCCTCGATGCGGGTGACCAGTCCGGCGTGCAGCGCGTCGTGCTCCTCGGTGAGGCGGCCGGGGATGTCGGGGCCGTGCATCAGGGCGAAGAGCGCCGGGTGCTCGCAGTTGAAGTCGACGAACCGGTCCACCGCGGCGTCGACCGCCTCCCGCAGGGTGGTGGCGGCGGTGGCCGGTGCGAGCGCCTCGCCGTAGGTCGTCCGCAGCTGGTGCATGAGGCGGTCGCCCAGCTCGATCGCGATGGCCTCCTTGTTCGGGAAGAACTGGTAGAGGGTGCCGGGCGAGACCCCGGCCTCGCGGGCGATGGCATTGGTGCTGGCGGCCGTGTAGCCGGTGGCGCAGAAGACGGACGCGGCGGCTTCCAGGAGCTGGGCGATGCGGCGCTCGCCGCGCGCCTGGCGGCGGCGCGGCTGTTCCTGCTCCTGGTGGGCGGCGGTTTCGGGCACGCGTTATCCCCAGCTCTCCGAACGTGATTGACAAACGCGAGCGGTCGCTCGCATTCTTGATCCAGCAGAACGCGAGCGATGTCTCGTATTTGCCAGTCTATGGGCAGTGCAGCGACCGATCCATGCTGCCTGTCCACACCGGCACGGGTCACGCCGCATCATCCTGGAGGGGACCCCGCACGATGTCCGAAGTCAACGGCCCACCGCGTGTCGGAGCCGGACCGTCCCGCCCGCCCCGCCCCGCTGGCCGGGCGGCAGCCGCGCTGACCGCCCGCCCCCAGCTGACACTCCTGGCCGCCCTGGTGCTCACCGTCCTCGCCGCACTGGCCGGCAGCGGGGTCGCCGACCGGCTGGGCAGCGGCGGCTGGGAGGACCCCGACGCCCAGTCGACGTACGCCACCCGGGCCCTGGAGCGCGAGTTCCCCGGCTCCCAGCCCAACCTGCTGCTGCTCGTCGGCTCCGGCGGGGCCTCCGTCGACGACCCGGCCGTCGCCGCCGAGGCCGCCCGGCTCGCGGAGAGCCTCGCGGGCGAGGAGGGCGTCGTCGGCGTCGGCTCCTACTGGCAGTCCAAGGCACCCGCCCTGCGCGCGGAGGACGGCCACGAGGCGCTGATCGCCGCACGCCTGACGGGCGACGAGAAGACGAGAAGCGGGACCCTCGACCGCATCGCCTCCGCCTACCGCGGCACGCACGGCCCGGTGGAGGTGCGCATCGGCGGCATGGTCGCCGTGCAGAACGAGATGCAGACGATCATCCAGGAGGACCTCACCCGCGCCGAGCTCATCGCCCTGCCGATCACCCTGGTGCTGCTGGTGATGGTCTTCGGCAGCGCGGTCGCCGCCCTGCTGCCGCTCGCCATCGGCGTCGTCGCCATCCTCGGCACCAACGCGATCCTCAGCGGCCTGGCGGCGTTCACCGACGTCTCCGTCTTCGCGATCAACCTCACCACGGCCCTGGGCCTCGGCCTCGCCGTCGACTACGCCCTGTTCATCGTCCGCCGCTTCCGCGAGGAACTCGCCGGCGGCGCCGATCCCTCGACCGCCATCGCCACCACCCTGCGCACGGCGGGCCGCACGGTGCTGTTCTCCGCGCTCACCGTGGCGGTGTCGCTGGCGGCGATGCTCGTCTTCCCCCAGTACTTCCTGCGGTCCTTCGCCTACGCCGGCATGGCGGTGGTCCTGCTGGCCGCCGCGGCCGCCCTGATCCTCCTGCCCGCGGCCCTCGCCCTGCTGGGACACCGGGTCAACTCCTGGGACCTGAGGGGCCTGCTGCGCAAGCGGCGCGGACCGTCCGGGAAGGCGGCCCCCGGCGGCGCGGCGGGCACGGGCTGGGCGCGCACCGCGACCCTGGTCATGCGCCGCGCCCCCTTCTTCGCCCTCGGGACGACCGCCGTCCTCGTCCTCCTCGGCCTGCCGTTCCTCGGCGTGGAGTTCGGCACCGCGGACGACCGCCAGCTGCCCTCCTCGGCCGAGTCGCACGTCGTGCAGCAGCACATCAGGGACGGCTTCCCGGGCAGCCCCGGCGGCGGCCTCCAGGTCCTCGCCGAGGGGAAGGCGACCGAGGCGCAGTACACCGCCTACCAGGAGCGCGTCGCCGGCCTGCCCGAAGTGGCCCGGGTGGACGGGCCGCTGGTGCAGGGCGACACCGCGTACTTCACGGTGCAGCCCGAGGGCGAGGCGGTGGGCGAGGCCGCCCAGCGCCTGGTGGCCGATCTGCGCGCCACCGAGGCGCCGTTCGACACCAAGGTGACCGGCACGGCGGCCGTCCTGGTCGACTCCCGGCACGCGATAGCCGAACAGCTCCCCTGGGCGGCGGCCTTCATCGTGACCGTCACCCTGTTCCTGGTCTTCCTGCTGACCGGAAGCGTGCTGATACCCCTCCAGGCGGTGCTGCTCAACGCGCTCAGCCTGACGGCGATGTTCGGCGCGGTCGTCTGGGTCTTCCAGGACGGCCACCTCTCCGGCCTGCTCGGCTTCACCAGCCCCGGCTCCATCGAGACGACCCTTCCGGTCCTGATGTTCTGCGTGGCCTTCGGCCTCTCCATGGACTACGGCGTCTTCCTGCTCTCCCGCATCAAGGAGGAGTACGACCACACGGGCGACCACGAGCGGGCGATCCGCCTGGGGCTCCAGCGCACGGGCGGTCTGATCACCGCGGCGGCCGTCATCCTGGCCGTGGTGATGGTCGCGATAGGCACCTCCCGGGTGACCAACACGAAGATGCTCGGCCTCGGTATCGCGCTGGCGGTCCTGATGGACGCGATGGTGGTCCGCAGCCTCCTGGTCCCGGCGATCATGCGGCTCACCGGGCGGGCCACCTGGTGGGCACCGGCTCCCCTGCGCAGGTTCCACCGGCGGTTCGGGCTCAGCGAGGGGGAGCCGGCCCCGGCCGCCGGAGCGGACCTCCGGCGGGACACGGTGGGGGCGCGCGGATAGCGTTCGCCCGGACCCCGGGACGGCCGTCCCGGGGTCCGGCCGGACGAGAGACGAGGGCGACGACACATGCGGGCTGTGGTGTTCGAACGGTACGGGGAAGCGGCCGAGGTGCGGGAGGTGGCGGACCCGCGGCCGGCGGAGCACGGGGTGGTGGTGCGCGTCGAGGCCACCGGACTGTGCCGCAGCGACTGGCACGGCTGGATGGGCCACGACCCCGACATCACCCTGCCGCACGTGCCCGGCCACGAACTCGCCGGAGTCGTCGAGGAGACCGGCGCCCGCGTCACCCGCTTCGAGCCCGGCGACCGGGTCACCGTGCCCTTCGTGTGCGGGTGCGGCAGTTGTCCGTCCTGCGCGGCGGGCGACCACCAGGTGTGCGAGCGGCAGACCCAGCCGGGCTTCACCCACTGGGGCTCCTTCGCCCAGTACGTGGCACTGGACCACGCCGACGTGAACCTGGTGTCGGTCCCCGACGGCCTCTCCTACGGCACCGCCGCCTCCCTCGGCTGCCGGTTCGCCACCGCGTTCCGGGCGGTCGTGCGGCAGGGCCGGGTCGCGGCGGGGGAGTGGGTGGCGGTGCACGGCTGCGGCGGGGTGGGCCTGTCGGCGGTGATGATCGCGGCCGCCTCGGGAGCGCGGGTCGTCGCCGTGGACGTGTCACCGCGCGCCCTGGAGCTGGCGCGTACGTTCGGCGCGGCGGAGTGCGTGGACGCGCGGGACACGCCGGACACGGCGGCGGCGGTGCGCGAGGTGACCGGTGGCGGGGCGCACCTCTCCCTCGACGCCCTCGGCTCACCCGCGACCTGCGCCGCCTCGGTGAACGGCCTGCGCCGCCGCGGCCGGCACGTCCAGGTCGGCCTGCTGCCCTCGGCCGAGGGCACCACCCCCGTCCCGCTGGCCCGCGCCGTCGCCCTGGAGCTGGAACTCCTCGGCAGCCACGGCATGGCCGCCCACGCCTACCCCGGGATGCTGGAGCTGGTCCGGACGGGAGTGCTCCGCCCCGACCTGCTGGTGACGTCCACGATCGGTCTGGACGCCGTACCGGAGGCGCTGGCGGCGATGGGGACCGCGCCCGGGGCGGGGGTGACCGTCATCGAGCCGTGGCGGTGAGGTCGGCCCACTCGCGGTCCAGGAGGGCCATGAGCACCTCGTCCACCCACACCCCGTCCCGCAGCGCGGCCTCCCGGCGCACGCCCTCCACCACGAAGCCGGCCTTCTCGTAGACGCGCCGGGCCCGGGCGTTGTCGCCGTACACCTCCAACTGGATGCGGTGCAGCCCCAGGCGCTCGAAACCATGACCGACGACGAGACGGGTCGCCTCGGTGCCGATCCCCCGGCCGCGGCCCCGAGGACCGATCAGGGTCCGGAAAGTACAGCTGCGCGCACCCGGATCCCAGTCGTACAGGACGACCTCGCCGACGAGTTCACCGGTGGCCCGGTCGGTGACGGCGAGGTCGAGCCGGTCGGGCCGGTCGGAACGGGTGGCGTACCAGGCACGCAGGCGCTCCAGGGTGAGTTCGCCGTTCGCCGGGAACGTGAAGCGGACGACCTCGGGGTCGCCGATGATCTCCCACATACCCTCGGCATCGGCCTCGGTGAAGGGACGCAGCACTGTTTTCTCGCCGGTGAGCACGGGTTTGACGGAGAAGTCCATGCGGGGCACTGTGCCTCACGCGGGGGTGGGGTACGGAACGGTTTTCACGACGGATGGTCCACTGGCCCTGTCACGCTCGCCTCCCAGGGGCACCGCTCCCGGTTCAAGGACCGGTCCGGGCGCGCGCCGCCTCGGCGGAGAAGAAAACGTCCGTCCAGGACCGGTGCCGGATCGCCGCCCTGCCTGCGCCGGGCCGCTGGCCGGAGCGACTCCGCAGGCACCGGAGCCGAGACGAGAGCCCCGGGCCCAGGACCGTGAGGTCACGGTTCCGGGGCCGCGTCCGATGCAACGTTCGCTCTCGGCTGTGTGAAGGCGAGTTCACGACAGCTGTTGCGGATGTCCGTCAGCGGCTGATCTCGGCGTTCGTCAGCACGGGGAGGGACCGCACGGTCGTGTAACGGGCCGACAGCCACGGCCCCCACGACGGGCCGCCGGCCCACGGCAACGGTGGCGTCCCTCTCTTGTGGGTGGATCCGGCGCGGGAGCCGGTGGTCTGTTCGCGGTGGAAGACGGGGGTGGGGGCGCTGCTCGCCCAGGTCTCGGAGGCGGTACGGCCCGGGTGTGTCGTACCGCCGTCATGGGGCCGGTGCTTCATGTCATGACCGCGTGCAGCCCTCCGTCGACATGCAGGATCTCGCCGGTGGTGGCCGGCAGCCAGTCCGACAGGAGCACCGCGCAGGCCTTCGCCGTCGGCTCCGGGTCGTGGACGTCCCAGGCGAGCGGCGGGCGGGTGCGCCAGATCTGCTCCATGCGGTCCACTCCGGGGATCGAGCGCGCGGCCAGGGTACGGACCATGCCCGCCGCGACCAGGTTGACGCGGATGCGTCGTTCGCCGAGGTACAGCGCCAGGTAGCGGGTGACGGACTCGAGCGCGGCCTTGGAGACGCCCATCCAGTCGTAGCCGGGCCAGGCCAGGGCCGCGTCGAAGTCGAGGCCCACCACGGACGAGCCTTCCTCCATCTGCGGAAGGCACGCTGTGACCAGGGCCTTGAGGGAGTACGCCGACACTTCGAGCGCCGTCGCCGCGTCCTGCCACGACGTGTCGAGGAAGGCGCCGCCGAGCGCGGACCGGGGGGCGAACGCGATCGAGTGCACGATTCCGTCAAGACCGCCCAGGTGGCCGACGACCGCGTCCTGCAGCGTGTCGAGATCGCCGCGCTCAGTGACGTCGAGACGGAGCACGGGTGCGGGCATCGGCAGGCGCTCCGCCATCGCCTCCGTGATGGGCAGGGCTCGCCCGAAGGAGGTCAGGACCACTCTGGCCCCTTCCTGCTGGGCGATCCGCGCCACGTGGAAGGCGATCGAGGTGTCGGAGAGCACCCCGGTGATCAGCAGCCGCTTCCCGGCGAGCAGCCCGCCCGTCGGCCGGCCGGCCTCGGTCGAGGTGCCCTCGGCCCGGGTGTCCTGCGCCGACGTGCTCATACGCCCATCCCGAGGCCGCCGCTGACGGGGATGAACGCGCCGGTGATGTACGACGCGTCCGCACCGGCGAGGAAGCGCACCACGTTCGCCACCTCCTCGGGAGTGCCGGGGCGGCCGAGCGCCGTCATGGAGAGGTACTCGGCACGCCTCTTCGGGCTGACGCCGGCCACCATGTCGGTGTCGATGAAGCCGGGAGCCACCACATTGGCCGTGATGCCGCGCCGCCCCAGCTCCCGGGCGAGCGAGCGGGCCAGGCCGGTGAGGCCCGTCTTGGAGGCCGCGTAGTTGGCCTGCCCCGGCGAGCCGAGCATCCCGGAGAAGGACGAGATGAAGACGAGCCGGCCCCACCGCCCCTCCAGCATGCCGGGGATGGCCCGCCGCGCCGACCGGAAGGCACCCACCAGATTGGTGTCGAGGAGTTCCAGGAAATCCTCGTCGGTGGTCTGCAGGGCCAGCTTGTCCCGCATGATCCCGGCGTTCGCCACCAGGACCTGCACGGGGCCGTGCTCGGCCTCGATCTTCTCGTACGCGGTGTCCAGCGACCCGGGATCGGTGACGTCGCAGCGTACGCCGAAGAAGCCCGCGGGAGGCTCGCCCGACCGGTGCCCGACGGCGACCCGGTCGCCCTGTGCGGCGAAGGTGCGGGCGATGGCCAGACCGATGCCGCGGCCTGCTCCGGTGACGAAGACGGACCGGCCTTCGGTCATCATGTGCCTGCTTTCTGGAGAACCAGGACGGCGTTCTGTCCGCCGAACCCGAAGGAGTGGCTGGTCGCGGTCTCGACGTGCTGCTCGCGCGGCGCACCGCTGACGACGTCGATGTCGATCTCGGGGTCGAGCTTGTCGAGGTTGGCGGTGGGCGGCACGAGACCGTGCTCGACGGTCAGGGCCGTGTACGCCACCTCGATGGCGCCCGCGGCACCGAGCGCGTGCCCCGTGACGCCCTTGGTGGAGGTCACCGACGGCCGGCCGACCAGGACCCGGTTGATCAGCCGGGACTCCATCAGGTCGTTCAACTTGGTCGATGTGCCATGGGCGTTGACGTGGTCGACGGCCTCGGGGGCGACATCCGCGTCGGTGAGCGCCGAGCGCAGGGCGCGTTCCACGCCCGCGCCCGCCGGGTCCGGCGCGGAGGCATGGTGCCCATCGGCGCTGGCCCCGTAGCCTGCGACCAGCGCGCGGACCGTGCCGCCTCGCGCTGTCGCGTCCGGCTCACGCTCCAGGACCAGCACGGCCGCCGCCTCCGCGGCCACGAAACCGCCGCGGTCCGCGTCGAAGGGGCGCGACGCCCCCGCCGGGTCCTCGGTGCGCCGGGACAGCGCGCCCATGCGGTGGTAGGCGGCCATCGGGGTCGGGCTGAGCGGCGCCTCGGAGGCGCCGGCCAGCACAATGTCGCACATGCCGGACTGCAGCATCTGCCGTGCGGTGCCGATCGCCGTGACACCGGAGGCGCAGGCCGTGGCGACCACGAGGTTGGGGCCGAGTGCCCGGCAGTGCATGGCGAGGTATCCGGAGATCATGTTGACCGGCCAGTTCACCATCACCAGCGGTGAGACCCGGTCGGCGCCCTCCTGGTGGTACGCGGTGTGGGCGTCCTCGTAGGAGGCGGTGCCGCCCAGTGCGTTGCCCATGACCACGCCGACCCGGGCGCCGTCCCACCGGTCCGGGTCGAGGCCCGCGTCGGACAGCGCCTCCTTGGCGGCCACCAGGGCGAGTTGGCTGACCCGGTCCAGGCGCCAGGCCGTGGAGCGGCCGAGCAGGGCGTTGGCGTCGAAGCCGGGGACCCGGCAGGAGATGTCCACCGGGAGTCCGGCGAGCGCCGGGTCGCGCTGTGCGGTGGGGCGGCCCGACAGCAGCCGCTCCCAGTTCGCCGCCACCCCGATGCCGGCCGGGGTGACGAGGCCGATGCCCGTGATCGCAACGTCTGCGTCCCGTCCTGCGCCCTCGGCCATCAGGCGTTCCCCGCCGCCGTGGTCACCAGCTCCAAGAGGTCCGAGACGGTGCCGCTGCTGTTGAGGTCCTCGGTGGGTATCACCACGCCGAGCTGCTTCTGCAGGGTCAGCGCGACCTCGATGAGCGCGAGCGAGTCCAGTTCGATGTCCTCCAGAACGGTGTCGGGCTTGATGTCCTCGCGCAGGACGCCGAACTTCTCTTCCAGGACCTGGGAGAGGATCTCGAAGGTGGGGGGCGTGAAGGTGCTCATCGCGATGGTCCCTTTCGGGTGTGGGAACCGGGCGCGGATGTGCCCGGGGTGCGTGGCGTGAACGTGCTTGTGGCGACGCGGGCTCGAGCCGCGCCCGGCTTGAACGTGCGGGTGATCAGGCGGACTTCAGCGCGGGCCAGGTCAGTGCTGTGGCCCCCCAGGTGGCGCCGCCTCCGAAGGCGGCCAGGACGACACGGGCGCCGGGAGCGAGGTCCCCCGTGCCGTGTGCGTGTGCCAGGGCGAGCGGGATGGAGGCCGCCGCCGTGTTGCCGACCCGGTCCAGATGGATCACAAGCCGCTCCACGGGGATGTCCAGTTGCTCCGCGACGGCGTGCAGGATGCGCAGGTTGGCCTGATGGCCGACCAGCCGGTCGACGTCGTCCGGCTGCCATCCGGTGTGGGCGAGGGCGGCGCGTGCCGATTCGGACATACGGGTCACCGCGTGCCCGAACACCTCCCGGCCGCGCATGGAGAAGTAGCCGTCGGCCGGATCGGCGTCGGGATGGGGGTGGGGCTGCTCCGAGCCGCCGGCCCGCACCGTGATCAGGTCGGCGAGCGAGCCGTCGCTGCCGAGGACGATCCGGCCGAGGGCGCCGGGCTCACCGGGCTCACCGGCGCGCAGCACCACGGCGCCCGCGCCGTCGCCGAACACGACGGCGCTGGCCCGGTCCTGCGGGTCGATGAGGGTGCTGAAGGCCTCGGCGCCGATGACGAGGACCTGTTCGGCGGCCCCGGACGCGATCATTCCGGCGGCGGTGGTGAGCGCGTACAGGAATCCCGTGCAGACGGCGGAGACGTCGAAGGCCGGGCGTCCGGTGAGGCCGAGGCGGCGGGCCACCTCGGGGGCGGTGGCCGGACAGGGGCGGTCGGGCGTGGTGGTGGCGAGCACCACCGCGTCGACGTCCGCCGTGCCTGCCGACTGCAGGGCCCGCGCCCCGGCCTCGGCGGCGAGGAGGGATGTGGGCATGCCGGCGGAGACGAAGTGCCGGGTGCGGATGCCGGTGCGGGTGCGAATCCACTCGTCCGAGGTGTCCATGCGGGCGGCGAGGTCGTCGTTGCCGACCACGTCGGGCGGCAGCCACGCGCCGATGCCACTGATGACGGCGGCTCTCACGCGCGGCCTCCCCGGGCGAGGACGGCTCGGTCGGCGCCTTCCGTGCCGGCGCTTGCCGCGCCCGCGGTGACCAGCGCCTCCACCCTGGCCGTGGCGTCCGCGGCGTCGGTGAAATGCACGGCGTGCCAGCCGGCTTGCTCGGCGCCCGCGCAGTTGACCGCGAGATCGTCGACGAGCACGCACTGCTCGCCGGGCACCCCGGCCCGCTCGGCGGCCATGCGGAAGATCTCCCGCTCGGGCTTGCGGCAGCCGGACTCGTACGACAGCACCACCGCGTCGAAGAGTCCCTCGGGCGGCACGGCCAGCCGCCAGTGCCGGTCCCAGGCGGGCGGCATGTTGGACAGCAGCCCGACGAACACTCCCTGTCGGCGCAACCGGTGCAGGGTGTCCAGCCAGGGCTGGTTGACCGCGCGGTCGGCGAACCAGCGCGCGGGGTAGCCGCTGAGATCGACGTGGATGCCGCTGTGCGTCGCGAGGGCCTCCTCCATCCGGCGCTCCCAGTTCTCCTGGGTGAGCAGCGGGGTGTCGAGCGGTGCCATGACGTCGTCACCGGCCCCGCAGTCGTGGGCCACCTGCCGCATGGCGGCGAGGAGCGTGGCCGAGGGCACCCCGAGCCGGGCGCAGAAGGGCTCCAACGTCTCGGCCACCGGCGGGGTCAGCACGCCACCGTAGTCGGTCCAGACCGCGCGCACACGCCCGGTCGCGAGCGCCATCAGAGCTCCTCCGCGACGCCGACGGCTATCTCGCTGACGACGGTGCCGTCCTGCCGGAAGCGCACGGCGACCTCGTCGCAGGTGCGGCGCACGGCGGCGACCCGGACCGGGGCGTCGAGTTCGGCGAACCGGGCGAACCTCGACTGGTAGCCGGTGATCCGCACGCCGGTGCCCGCCGCGAGGAGCGCGGCCTGCCGGGCGGCCTCCATGAGGATCATCGCCGTGTAGTGGTCCTGCGGGTGGTCGAAGTGCGTACGGTGCCCGGACGGCACCGCCACCACGGCGGACACCCCGCCGGCCACATGGCGGGCGTCGGCGAGCGCCACGTTGGCGGGATCGCGACGGGCTACGTCGGCGGGCGGCACGGGCGTGCCGGGCGGCACGGCGGGCAGTGAACCGGATAGCGGTGGCGCCGACCTGCGGTGGTAGCGGCGGACGATCTCCGCCTCCTCCGCGGGCGAGTAGCGGGCGGAGATGTCGCAGCGGCCGAGGACTGCGCCACCGAGCGAGAGCTCCAGGACGTACCGCGCGGCCCGCACCGTCCCGGAGCGGACCTGGCTGCGGGTGACGGCGGCCTTGATGTTCAGCTCGCGGGGCCGGTCGTGAGGCGGGAGCGGGGTGTCGCCGGTGAGGGCGAGCGCCCATTCGGTGACGTGGAAGGCGCTGTCCCTGGCGACGCCGAGGCCGCGGTGGGCGATGCAGGTGGCGAACTGCCGGCAGCACTCCAGGAGGAGCATGCTGTCGGGGCCGTCGGCTGCCGGGCCCGTGTGGTCGCCGAAGTAGTAGTGTGCGGGCGGCAGTTGGGCCGCAGCGACGTAGGTGTCCGCGGACAGGTCGGCGTAGTCGGTGAGGAAGACCTCGCTGACCGCCCAGCGGTGGACGTCGCCGCGGTCGACCGTACGTCGGTAGGAGAGGGTCGGAGCGGATGTGACCGCGTCCGGGGCGAGGGCGCTCTGGGGGAGGGGCATCGTGTGCTGCTCCTTGGGCAGTGGCCGGGCTCGTGGCTCACATTCTTCGAACGCCGGACAGCCGTCAGCCAGAGCCTTCTGCCACCTGTGCGGCTCATACCCTGGAAATCGGTACCAGTTAGCCGGGGTTCAAACACCCGATCTACCCTACTTTGAACCCGTTGACAGACCTCCGCGTCTTGTCGACGACGCATCAGCGCCGGGGCCGGACGGCTGTCGGCGACCGGAGCCGCCACCGGAATCCTTCAGGGTGGTGCAGGACTCAGGGGTATCACGCACACCACGTTCCACCCTCTGATTTCGTGCACGATGGTCATCCGGCGTGCACCGGCCGCACGAGCCGACGTGACGCCCTCTTCTCCCCCACCCCTCACCCGCACGCCCTTACCCCCGCACGCCCGTTCCCCCGAACGCAGGAGGTGTGACGCTCACCGTGGACAGCGAAGCACTGGTCGTCGGCGCAGGGCCGACCGGCCTGATGATGGCCACCGAGCTGCTCCGCCGCGGGATCGACACCAGAATCGTCGACCGCGCGGCCCGAAGGAACCCCCATGCGAAGGCGATTATCCTCCAGCCGCGCGCGCTGGAGGTGATGGCCCGCCTCGGCCTGGAAGAACGCATCCGCGACGCGGCCCTGCCGGTCGTCGCCGCCAACTACTACACCCGCGGCCGCCGCGTCGCCCGTATCAACTTCCGTGGTCTGAAAGGCAGTCGCTTCGGCACTCCACTCTCCCTCCCGCAGAACGAGACCGAGGGACTGCTGCTCGAAGCGCTGCACGAGGCGGGTGGGCGGGTCGAGTACGGCCAGCGGCTGACGGCCCTCGCGCAGGACGACGACAGGGTGGAGGCCGACCTGTCGGGGGCCGTCCACCGCACGGGCCGGCTGCTCGGCTGCGACGGTGCGCACAGCGCGGTCCGCGAGCAGCTCGGCGTCGCTTTCACCGGGCCGACCTACCCCCAGTCGTTCGTCCTCGTCGACGGGGAGTGGGAGACCCCGCTCGCACCTGCCGAGGCGCACTACTTCATGGGCCCCGCCGGCGTGCTGGTCGTCGTCGGTCTTCCCGGAGGCCTCATACGTGTCTTCGGCAGCGCCCCCGAAGGCGCCACCGAGGAGAACGTCGAGGAGACCGTGCGGGCGATCGCCGCCGAGCGCAGCCCGGTTCCCCTGGAGCTGGCCTCTGTCACCGGCTCGGGCCACTTCCAGGTGCACCGCAAGATGGCCGACCGGTTCCGCGAGGGGCGGGTGTTGCTCGCGGGCGACGCCGCGCATGTGCACAGCCCGGCCGGCGGGCAGGGCCTGAACACCAGTATCCAGGACGCTCACGAAGCGGCCTGGCGCCTCGCCGACGTGATTCGTGGCCGGCTGCCGGAGACCGCGCTCGGGGCGTGGGAGCGGGAACGTATGCATGTCGCGCGTGCCGTGGTCACCGACACCGATCGGCAGACCCGCCTGTGGACCTGGGGCGGCTGGCGCGAGCGGGCCCGTGACCTTGCGGCGTCGGCCGCTGAGCGCAGCGGTGTCCTCGACCGCGTCCTGCCGTCCCGCTTCGCGCAGATGGACCTGCGCTATCCCGCCGAGGGCCCCGCGCTCGGGCCGCTCGGCCCCGGAACACGGCTGCCGGACATCCCCCTTCCGTCCGGCGGCCGCACCCACGACCTGCTGCGCGACGGGCGGCACGCGCTGCTCGTCCTCGCGGGTCGTACCCCCTTCGCCGAGCGGGACGTGCCCGTCTGCGCGCACCTGGACGCGCGGACCGCGCGTGCCCTGGGCGCACGTCGCCCGGGAGCCGTGCTCGTACGTCCCGACGGCGTCGTCGCCGCGGCCGCCGCCCTCGCCGACACCGCCGCCCTGCGCCGCCTCGAACAGTTCCTGCCCGCCCGCCAGGGCGACCCCGGGACCACCACGTCGCCCCACCATCCGTAGCCCACGAGGAGAAGGCATGACCACCACCACACCGCACACCCTGGACCGCGTCCTGCTCGGCGGCCGGCTGGAGGTGTCCGCGATCGGCCTCGGCTGCATGGGCATGGCCGAGTTCTACGGCGACCGCGACGAAGCCGAGTCGATCCGCACCATCCACGGAGCCCTGGACCGGGGCATGGACTTCCTCGACACCGCGGACATGTACGGCGCCGGCCTGAGCGAGGAGATCGTCGGCCGCGCACTGGCCGGCGGACACCGCGACCGGGTCACGCTCGCCACCAAGTGCGGGCTGATCCGGACCCCGGACGGCGTACGGGTCGACGGGAGCCCTCGGCACATCGCCGAGGCCGTCGACGCCAGCCTCAAGCGCCTGGGCACCGACCACATCGACCTGTACTACCTGCACCGGGTCGACCCCCAGGTGCCCGTCGAGGAGTCGGTCGGCGCCATGGCGGAGCTCGTCGCCGCCGGAAAGGTACGGCACCTGGGGCTCTCCGAGGCCGGTTCGAAGACGATCCGCGCGGCGCACGCCGTGCACCCCATCACGGCGGTGCAGACCGAGTACTCCCTCGCCAGCCGCAACCCGGAGCGCTCGGTGCTGCCCACGGTGCGGGAACTCGGCATCGGCTTCGTCGCCTACAGCCCCTTCAGCCGCGGGCTGCTGTCCGGCGAGATCTCCGGGGCCGAGCTGGCCCCGGACGACATGCGGCGCGGTCTGCCCCGGTTCTCCGAGGACAACCTCGACGTCAACCAGCGGCTGGTCGCCAGGATCGGCGAGCTGGCGTCCCGACTGGGCTGCTCACCGGCACAGTTCGCACTCGCGTGGCTGGTCGCGCAAGGTGTCGTACCGATCCCGGGGGCTCAGAAGCGTACGCACATGAACGAGAACGCCTCCGCGGGAGCCGTCACCCCGACCCCCGAAGTGCTGCGGGAGGTCGACGAGATCGCGCCGCCCGGTGCCTTCGCGGGCGAGCGCTTCCCCGAGCACCTGCTCGCCATGGTCCAGGAGGACTGAGAAAACTGGACGGACATCGGAGGGGCCCGGGTGCGCTGAACGCACCCGGGCCCCTCCGATGTCGGTCCGCTGTCACCAGGACGTGCCGCCCGCCCGCTCCGCGGGAGCGATGAGCTGGTCGGTGAGGGAGGTGAGCCGCTGCTGGGTGTCGGCGCTGTAGGCGAGGCGGTGTGCCTTGGCCCGGCGGCTCTCGTTGTAGTACTGGCCGCTCGCGCCCCGTGCGCCCTCGTCGAGGGCGTGCAGCACGGCGGCCGTCCCCTCGGCCACCGAGGACCAGGGACGCACGCCGGCCTCGGTGACCATCGTGGTGTCCATGTAGTTCGCGGGGTGCACGCAGTTGACCCGGATGCCTTCGCGGGCGTAATCCTCCGCGATGGTGAACGTGAAGGCGGCGAGCGCGAACTTGCTGCGGGTGTACGCCTCCATGCCGTCGTAGCGTCGGGTGAACTGGACGTCGTCCGGGTCGAAGGGGCTCTGCCCGATCGACCCGATGTTGAGCACCTGTGCCGTACCCGCCGCACGCAGAGGTGAGCGCAGCGCGCGGGTGAGGAGCACCGGCGCCAGGTAGTTGACGGCGAACCTCAGTTCGTAGCCGTCCCGGCTCAGTTCGCGGCGGCGTGCGTCACGCCCTGCGCCCACTCCCGCGTTGTTCACGAGCAGCCCCAGCGAGGGGTGCTCCGCGGCCACCCGCCGGCCCAGCCCGGCGGCCTCCTCCAGGGAGGCGAGGTCCGCGACGTACGGGTAGGCCGTACCGCCCGCCGCGCGCAGCTCGTCGACGACGGCGGCGCACCTGTTCTCGTCCCTGCCGTGCACCAGGACGATCCAGCCCCGGTCGGCGAGGGCCCGCGCGAGGCTCCGGCCGAGACCGGAGGTGGCGCCGGTGACCAGGGCGGGGGCGCGCGGCGGCTGTTGTCCTGCTGAGCGCTCGTGTCGGCTCATGAGTTGGGTCCTTCCTCCGGCGCGGTGGGCGTGCGGAGTTCGATGGCGACCATGACGAGAGTCCGGTCGGAGAGGTTGTGGACGTAGTGCCGCATGGGCAGGGACTCGCCGCGGTTGTGCACCACCTGTCCCGTCTCCAGCGACACCGCTTTGATCAACTCGCCGTTCTCGTCCAGGGATTCACCGTGCGCCCCGGAGAGCACGACGGTCACCCAGGGGTGGCGGTGGGTGTGGGCGGGCCGCTGCTCGCCGGGGGGCACGGTCTCCACCCAGCATTTGACATGCTCCTCGTCGATGAGCAGTTCGGCCCCCAACTCCTCCCAGGGCTCAAGCGGCATCCCGCACCTCCGTGCGCTCGCCGGAGGGGCGGGGCGCGGCGATCCGCGACAGCAGCCGCCGCGGGTTGTCGACCAGGAGGGTGCGCACCGTCTCCTCGTCGACGCCCGGCTCCTTCAGGAGAAGCGGCAGGACGCGCTCGAAGAGATGGACGTAGCTCCAGCCCGGATACGTGCGTTCCCGCTGCTCGGCCGTCAGGTAGTCGATGTGCACCGGGTGGTCCTGCGAGACGAGCAACTGGGCCGTGTGGCCCGCCCGGACGAGCGCGGCCAGGGTGGCGTTGCGCTGCTCGTCGGCGGCGAAGGGTGTCATGCCGTAGCGGTCGTAGCCCAGGACGCAGCCGGTGTCCGCGAGGGCGCGCAGGCCCTTCAGGTCGGCCGAGTCCCCGGCGTGCGCGACGACCACGGAGCCCGCCGCCACGCCCTCCTTCTCCAGGAGCCGCACCAGGTGGACGCCGTTGCCCTCGAACGGGTCGCAGTGCACCACCACCGGTACGCCGGTGTGCCGGTGCACCTCGGCGACGACGGCGGCCATCCGGTGCGCGGACGCGTCCGGCGGGGTGCGCTCGCAGGCGAACTTCACCAGGCCCGCCCGGACTCCGCTGTCCGCGATGCCGGTGGTGACGTCCCGCAGGAGCAGCTCGATCAGCGGGTCGTCCGCCTCGATGGCGGCGCCGGGGCCCCGGAAGCGGGCGAAGAGCGGTATGCCGTCGACGCTGTAGACGCCGGTCGCGAGCACGATGTTCACCGGAGTGCGCTCGGCGACGGCACGGACCAGGCCGATGTCGCGCCCCTGTCCCAGCACCGTCATGTCCACCAGGGTCCGCACCCCGGCCGCGTACGCCTGCTCCAATTGACGCACGGCCTCGCGCACTCCGGCCTCACGGTCCCACAAGTGGGGGAAGTTCGCCTGGAATTCGGAACTCAGCACGAAGAGATGCTCGTGCGCGAGCGTGACACCCAGGTCCGCCGCGGCGACCGGCCCGCGCACCGTCGGTACGGGGTCGTGCGGGAGGGGACTTTCCGTACGCACAGGGAACCGCCTCGGAATATCGGAAGAACCGCCATGGTGCCGAGCAGGTCGATGCACCCGGCAACAACCCATGGTGGCCCGCCCGCGAAGGCCTAACCAGGTGGTGTTCCAACTAGCATGAAACCCCGTCTCCCTGCCTCTGGCGCGAGCTGGCAGCGTCGATTCCGGCCGGGCGGTCATCTCCGGGCCGGCCGACACGCATCCCGTTCGCTCGTCACCAGGAGACAACCTTGTCCGCTTCCCCCTCTTCCCTCTCCGGCGCCCGTGTCGTGGTGATCGGCGGCTCGTCCGGCATCGGCAAGGCGGTGGCCCGGCAGGCCGCCGCCGCGGGTGCCCAGGTCGTCGTCGGCTCCCGCTCCCAGGACAAGCTGGAGCAGACCGCCAAGGAGATCGACGGCATCACCACCGGTGTCGTGGACGTGACCGACGAGGAGAGCGTCGCCGCCTTCTTCGCGGACATCGACTCCCTCGACCACCTCGTCGTCTGCCCCGGCGACATGGCCGTCGGCTCCGTCTACGACGTGTCCCTCGACTCGGTACGCGCCGCCCTCGACACCAAGATCGTCGGCCAGCTGCTGAGTGTTCGGCACGCCGGCAAGAAGATCTCGGGCCAGGGCTCGATCGTGCTGATCGCCGGTGCGGCCGGCTTCAAGTCGTACGCCGACATGAGCGCGACCGCCGCAGCCAACGCGGGCATCGGCGGCATGGGCCGCTCCCTCGCCGTCGAACTCGCCCCGGTGCGCGTCAACGTCGTCGTCGGCGGTCTGATCGACACCCCGCTCTGGTCCTTCCTGCCCGAGGAGGCCCGCGCGGGCCTGTTCGAACAGACCGCGCAGAGCACCCCGGTGGGCCGCGTCGGACAGCCCGACGACGTCGCGGCGACGGTGCTCCACCTGCTGGAGAACACCTTCGTGACCGGCGCGGTGCTGCACGTCGATGGCGGCGGCACGCTGTGAGCGAGGCGGCGCACGGCGGCGCGACGGGCCTCGCGGGGCCTGCCGCGCCGCCGCGGCCGCGGGTCGGCCGGATCACCGTGCTGCTGCTCGCGGCCGCCTGCGGTCTGTGCGTGGCCAACCTGTACTATCTCCAGCCGATCCTGCCCGAGCTCGCGGCCTCGCTGCACCGCACGCCCGGCTCGCTCACCTCCTCCGTCTCGGCCACCCAGTTCGGTTACGCCCTCGGCCTGTTCGCGCTGGTACCGCTGGGCGACGCCGTCGACCGCAGACGGCTGCTCACCGTCCTGGTGACCACGGCGGCCGCGGTGCTCGCGGTGATTCCCTGGGCCGACGGCGGGCTCCTCGTCGGCCTGTTCTTCCTGCTCGGCCTGGTGAGCGTCGCCGCCATGGTGATCGTGCCGCAGGCCGCGGGCATGGCACCGCCCGAACGGCGCGGGCAGGTGGTGGGCACCGTGATGACCGGCGTCATCCTCGGCGCGCTGCTGTGCCGGACCTTCGCCGGAGTGGTGGCCGACCTCGTCGACTGGCGGGCCGTGTTCTGGGGTGCGGCGGCCCTGATGCTCGGGGTGGGCCTGATGCTGCGCCGCATCCTGCCCCCGCAGCCCGCCGGAACGCCCCTGACCGCGCGCGGGTACGGCCGGCTCATCGGCTCGCTGTTCTCCCTGGTCCGGGCACGGCCGGTGATCGTGGAGCGCTGCCTGTACGGCGCCCTGGGGTTCGCCGCCTTCACCGTGCTGTGGACCGCCGTGCCGCTCCGCCTGATCCAGGGGCCCTACCACTACGGCTCCGCCGCGATCGGCGCGATGGGGCTGCTCGGTGCGGGTGGTGCCCTCGGCGCCAACCTGGCGGGCCGGTTCGCCGACCGGGGACGTCAACGGGCCGTCACTGCCGCCGCGTTCGCGCTCATCGCCGTGTCGTTCGCCGTGGTGTCGGTCCTGTCCTCTTCACCGCTCATGCTCGGCGCGGCGATTCTCCTGATCGACTTCGCGGTCCAGGCCGCGCACATCTCCAACCAGACGACGGTCTTCGCCCAGGTCGACGACGAGATGCGCAGCCGCGTCACGACCGTCTACATGACCTGCTACTTCCTCGGCGGTGCAGCGGGCTCCGCGCTGACGGGTCCCCTCTGGGCGCACGGCGGCTGGCCGGACACCGCCCTGCTCGGCTGTGCCGCGGGCGCCTGCGCCCTGCTCCTGCTCCTCGGCCACGCGGCGGTGCGCCGCGCAGTGACCTCACGAAAGGCGACGGCCGCCACCGATGACTGACACATCCGATTCCGTCTTCGTTGTGCCCGGCATCCCGGCACAGGGCGTGTCGGCGATCACCCCCGCCGACCCCCGCTACCCCTCCCTCACCACGCGGTCACGCAACACGCGCTTCACCGGCCGGCCGGACCGGGTCCATGTGCCGCGTACCGCCGAAGAGGTACGCCGGGCTGTCACGGCCGCCGTCCACGGAGGGTCGCGGCTGGCGGTACGCGGCGGTGGCCACGGCCTGGAGGGCCTGGTGGACGACCCGGCGGTGCGCACCCTCGTCGACCTGTCCGAGCTCGACGACGTGACGTACGACGAAGGCCGGGCGGCTTTCGGCATCGGCGCGGGCGCGCTGCTCGGCTCCGTCTACCGCTCCCTGTACCTGAACTGGGGCGTGGCCCTGCCCGGCGGCACCTGCCCCTCGGTCGGGCTCGGCGGCTATGTCCAGGGCGGAGGCTTCGGCGCGCTGTGCCGACGACACGGGCTGATCGTGGACCACTTGGAGGCGGTGGAGGTCGTCGTCGCCGACGGCTCGGGTGAGGCCCGCACCGTGGTCGCCTCCCGGTCCCCCTCCGACCCGCACCACGATCTGTGGTGGGCGCACACCGGCGCGGGTGGCGGCAACTTCGGAGTGGTCACGCGCTATTGGTTCCGCTCCCCGGAAGCGGAATCGGACGCCCCGCGGGATGTGCTGCCCCGGCCTCCGAAGACGGTTCTCTTCGCTTCCGCGGAGTGGCCCTGGGAGTCGCTGAGCGAGCGGGACTTCGCCAGGCTCGTCCGCAACCATGGCGACTGGCACAGCACGGAGGACGGCACGGACCCGACGTACGAGAGTCTGTACAGCGCGTTGTACCTCAACCAGCACGCGGTCGGCCGGATCACTCTCAGCGCGCAGCTGGACGGCTCGGCTCCCGACGCACACGACCGGCTCGAGGAGTACATCGCTGCCATAGGCAGCGGCGTACGGACCCCGTGCCGGATCACCTGCACGGGCATGCCCTGGCTGAGGGCCACCCAGCGGGACGTGGAGAACCGAGGAGAGCTGACACGCTCCAAGAGCAAGGGCGCCTATCTGCGCCGGCCGTATTCGGCCGCGGAGACCGAGCTGCTCTTTCGGCGTCTCTCCGACCCGGACTACGACGGTCATACAACGGTGGTGCTGTTCTCCTACGGCCGGAAGGTCAACACCGTGGACCCCACGGCGACCGCCGTCGCCCAACGGGATTCGGTCCTCAAGAGCTATCTCGGCACGTATTGGACCGATCCCGCCGACGACGAGCGGCACATCCGCAGAATCCGGGAACTTTACCGGGATCTCTACTCGGAGACAGGCGGAGTGCCCGTCTCCGACGCACGTACCGACGGCTCGTACATCAACTATCCGGACGTGGATCTGGCCGATCCGCGCTGGAATACCTCAGGCGTTCCCTGGCACACGCTGTACTTCAAAGGGAATTACCCCCGACTCCAGCGGGCCAAGGCCGTATGGGATCCGCGGAATGTCTTCCGGCACGCTCTGTCGGTACGGGCGTCCGACTGCCTCCGGCCGAACGGAACCGCACCCTGATCCGCTCCTCGACCAGATCGCGGAAGCGGTCGATCAGCCGGCTGTCCAGAACGGGCTGGTAGACGACGAGGGTGGCGTCCACACCCGCGAGCCGCAGCTTCACATAACCGAGTTCAATCCGCCCCAGAGTCGGGTGGTCGAAGCAGCGTACGGACGGCACGGACGGAGCGAGGTCGAGCCGCTCCCACAGTTCCTGGAATTCCGGGTGCTCGACCTGTAGGTCTTCGATCATCCTCGCGTATGCGGGATGGGCGAGTTGATCGGCGGCCTGCGCGCGGAAAAGTGCCACCGCTTCAAGGGCGTCCTGCTCCCAGTTCGGGTACATTTCCCGGGCCTGCTCGTCGAACATCATCAAGAGAGTGTTGCGACGACTGTGCCCCAAGGATTCGAAATAGGGAAACAGTGCGCAGAATCCCTGATTCCAGGCCAGTACATCGAACCGGTGATTCACGATGAAGGCGGGCAGTGGATCCTGGAATTCGAGGAAGGTCAGATACTGCTCCGGAATATGCTCCCGAGAGCAGGGCGCCCGCCCCGCCGGCGGTAACTCACCGGCCAGTCGGAACAGATGCCCGGTCTCCGTCGTATTGAGCTGCAAGGCCCGCGCGAGACCGTTCAGGACCTGGCTCGACACTCTGATCCTGCGGGCCTGTTCGAGCCATGTATACCACGTCACACTCACCCCGGCGAGCTGGGCGAGCTCCTCTCTGCGCAGGCCCGGCGTACGGCGGCGCCCGTACGAGTTCTTGATACCGACAGCCTCCGGCGCAACCCGTTCGCGTCGGTTACGAAGGAAGGCGGCGAGCTCTTTTCTTTGCTGTTCGGTGATTGTCATAATGCGCTCCCCCTCAGCATCATCCTCCCCATCGGATTGCAACGGGGCACCCCGACCCTACATCCTTCAGTCATTACGTGGGTGCAATGGACACGGATCGCGACGCCCAGTAGGCATTCCACTTTTGCGGGCTCTTTTGGAAGATTTTTGACTTGCCGCCCGGTGGAACTCCGTCTTAACGCTCCCGACATCTTCGATTCTCGCGGAGCGAGATTCATGTTCGAGATCTGAGACAAGATTTTACGCACACGGGGACCGGCACCCGAGCCGTTCGCCGGCCAGGGCTCCGGCGTCTTCCTCGGGTGTCCGGTTGATCATGTGATGCCGTAGCGGCAAAGGGTGCGATGGCGTTCGGCGTGGGCTCGGCGTCCGGCGGCGGTGTTGACGTGCCCGGCGGTGATGGCCGCCGCCGCACGCCTCTGGCAAGAGGACGCCCACCACAGACCGGACCACCCCCAGTCTGGACGGCATTGGTCCGGTCGTGGAAGCCCTGATCGGGACCCCGGTGCCGATGGGATCGCACGTGACATCGCTGCCACGGCCATGCTCCGGTGGGCGCCGTCGGCCCGGCCCGGTCAGCCCGTCCCGCGGCCGCGGTTGCCGGGGCGGGAGGCGACCCAGGCGAGGACGGTGTCGACGTACCAGTAGCGTCTGCCGCCCTCGACGCGGTCGGGCGGGGGCAGCAGCCCGTGCTTGCGGTAGGAGCGCACGGTGTCCGGCTGCACGTTGATGTGCGCCGCGATCTCCTTGTAGGACCAGAGCCGTCGGTCGGGCATGGATGTACCTCCCCGTGTGGCCGGGCGGCGGCCGGGAGGCCGTCCGGGGGAGCCCGGCGTCACGCTGGTGATCATCCGGTCCCTTGCCCGGCGGACGACCCGGACGTGACCTTCCGGAGGCGCTTGTTGACGGAACGTGACGTCGGGCTCGCGCATCCGTGACGTCCGTGACGGACGTGTCACGCCCCGCAGGACCGCAGGAAGGCCCGGGTCCGCTGGGCGATCGGCAGGGGCCGGTCCGGCTCGCACGGGTACATGTCCTGCTCGACGATCGCGAACAGGTCGACGTCCAGCTTCCGCGCGGCCTCCAGTACCGGGCCCAGCTCCGGCACCCCGGACGGCGGTTCGCACATCACGCCCTGGGCGACCGCGGGCCCGAACGGGGTCCCCTTCGCCCGCACGTCCGCCAGGATCTCCGGGTCCACCTGCTTGAGGTGCAGGTAGCCGATGCGTTCCCCGTAGGTCTCGATCAGCTTGACGCTGTCGCCGCCGCAGTACGCGTAGTGCCCGGTGTCGAGGCAGAGCGACACCGAGCCGGAGTCCGTGCCGTCCAGGAAGCGGGCGACGTTCTCCTCGCTGTCGATGTGGGTGTCGGCGTGTGGG
This sequence comes from Streptomyces sp. NPDC088812, assembly GCF_044750285.1. Taxonomy (NCBI): domain Bacteria; kingdom Bacillati; phylum Actinomycetota; class Actinomycetes; order Kitasatosporales; family Streptomycetaceae; genus Streptomyces; species Streptomyces sp. NPDC088812. The sequence goes on from NZ_JBIVJP010000003.1 coordinate 354,481, forward strand.
TGGACGACGATCCGCAGGCCGTACCGCTCGCGCACCTCCCGCCCCAGCCGTTCGGTGAGCGAGGTGAGGTCGCGCCACTGCTCGGGCGTGAGCGTGTCCGGCTCGAGCACCTCGCCGGTCTTGTCGTCCCGCCAGAAGGAGGGGATGACCACCAGGTGGGAGGCGCCCACCGCCTGGGCCAGGGCCGCGTTGTCGGCGACGTGCGCCCAGGTCCGGTCCCAGACCGCCGCGCCGTGGTGCAGCCCGGTGAAGACCGTGCCCGCGGACACCTTCAGTCCGCGCCTCGTCGTCTCCTCGGTGAGGACGGCCGGGTCGGTCGGCAGGTACCCGTAGGGGCCCAGTTCGATCCACTCGTAGCCGGAGAGCGCCACCTCGTCGAGGAAACGCCGCCAGGGCACCTGCCGCGGGTCGTCGGGGAACCAGACGCCCCAGCTGTCGGGGGCCGAGCCGATCCGGATACGGGACAGTGGGGGCTGAGGTGACAACGACGTCATGGGCGTCAGCGTGCGGTCTCCCCGAAAGGGTGTCAAGCGCTGGTCCGAATGTCCGGACAAAGCATTGACAGGGTCCACCGCGGGGGACTACAAAGCCGTGAGGAGCCGGTACGGCGGCACGCCCGGCAGGCGCGAAGGCGTGCAGCCGACACGAAGGGATCTCGATGGCGTACGACCTGATCACCATGGGGCGGATCGGAGTGGACCTCTATCCGCTGCAGACGGGGGTCCCGCTGCCGCAGGTCACGTCCTTCGGGAAGTTCCTCGGCGGGTCCGCGACCAATGTCGCCGTCGCCGCCGCCCGCCTCGGCCGGCGCACCGCGGTGATCACCCGTACCGGTGACGACCCGTTCGGCACCTATCTGCACCAGGCCCTGCGCGACTTCGGCGTCGACGACCGCTGGGTCACCCCCGTCCCCGGCCTGCCGACCCCGGTCACCTTCTGCGAGGTCTTCCCGCCGGACGACTTCCCGCTGTACTTCTACCGGCAGCCCAAGGCGCCCGACCTGGAGATCGACGCCCACGACCTCGACCTCGACGCCGTCCGCGACGCCCGCGTCTTCTGGGTGACGGGCACCGGCCTGAGCCAGGAACCGAGCCGCACGGCGACGCTGGCGGCCCTCGCCCACCGTGCCAAGGCCGGCACCACCGTCTTCGACCTCGACTGGCGGCCCATGTTCTGGACCGACCCGGACGCGGCCCGCCCCTTCTACGCCGAGGCCCTGAAACACGCCACCGTCGCCGTCGGCAACCTCGACGAGGTGGAGGTCGCCACCGGCGTGCGCGAACCGCACGCCGCCGCCCGCGCCCTCCTCGACGCGGGCGTCGACATCGCCGTCGTCAAACAGGGGCCCCAGGGCGTCCTGGCCGTCAGCCGCGCGGGCGAACACGCCGAGGTCCCCCCGCTCCCGGTGACCGTCCTCAACGGCCTCGGCGCCGGGGACGCCTTCGGCGGCGCCCTCTGCCACGGCCTCCTCGCGGGCCGCGACCTGGAGACGGTCATGCGGTACGCCAACGCCGCCGGCGCCATCGTCGCCTCCCGCCTGGAGTGCTCCTCGGCCATGCCGACCCCCGACGAGATCGAGGCGGCGCTCACGGCGGGAGCCGTGCGGTGAGCGTCGACGTCGCGGAACTCGTGCACACCCGCACCCACCACCCCGAGGCGATCGCCGAGGCCGCCGCCCGCCGCACCCGACGGCCCCTGCTGGGCACGAGCGGCCGACTGATGATCGTCGCCGCCGACCACCCCGCCCGCGGCGCGCTCGGCGCCGGCGGCCGCTCCCTGGCCATGGCCAACCGCGCCGACCTGCTCGAACGCCTCTGCCTGGCGCTGTCCCGGCCCGGCGTCGACGGCGTCCTCGCCACCGCCGACATCCTCGACGACCTGCTTCTGCTCGGCGCCCTCGACGGCAAGGTCGTCATGGGCTCGATGAACCGCGGCGGCCTCCAGGGCGCCCGCTTCGAACTCGACGACCGCTTCACCGGCCACCGCGCCGAGGACATCGAACGGCTCGGCTTCGACGCGGGCAAACTGCTCCTGCGCATCGACTACGACGACACGGGCTCCCTCACCACCCTGGAGTCCACCGCCCGCGCGATCGACGGCATGGCCGCACGCCGGCTCCCCGTCTTCGTCGAGCCGTTCATCTCCCGCCGCGCCCCCGACGGCGGGCTCCGCAACGACCTGTCCGCCGAGGCCGTCACCCGGTCCATCGCCATCGCCTCCGGCCTCGGCGGCACCTCCGCCTACACCTGGCTCAAGGTGCCGGTCACCGACAACCCCGACGACATGGCCGAGGTCATGGAGACCTCCACCCTGCCGGCGGTCCTGCTGGGCGGCGAGGTCGGGGGCTCCGCCGAGGACCAGGCCGGCGCGTACGAGAAGTGGCGGGGCGCGCTGCGCCTGCCCACCGTCCGCGGCCTGGTGGTCGGCCGTTCGCTGCTGTACCCGGCGGACGGGGACGTGGCCGCCGCCGTCGACACCGCCGTAGGACTGCTGTGAGGGCCGCCGCATGACACACACCGAGCCGCAGCGCCCGTCGCGCACCGAGCCGCAGCGCCCGTCGGGCACCGAGCCGCACCACCGCCCGTCGGCCACCGAGCCGCAGCGCCCGTCGCGCACCGAGCCGCAGCGCCCGTCGGCCACCGAGCCGCACCACCGCCCGCCGGCCACCGAGCCGCAGCGCCCCGCGGACCACGACCTGTACGTCCCGCGCGGCGCCACCGCCGACGCGCAGCACGTCCTCGACATCGGCCCGGAGCGGGCCGGCTGGACCCACAGCAGTCTGCGCGTCGTCGAGCTGGCGCCCGGCGGCACGCACACCCTCACCGCCGGGGACAGCGAGTGGATCGTGCTTCCGCTGGAAGGCGCATGTACCGTGCGAACGGCTGATGAAGAGTTCCAACTCCTGGGCAGGGAGAGCGTTTTCGCGGCGGTCACCGACTTCGCGTACGTTCCCCGGGACGCCCGGGCACAGATCGCCTCCGGCGCGGGAGGCCGCTTCGCCCTGGCAGGAGCGAAGTGCGAGCGACGACTCCCCGCCCGCTACGGCCCCGCGCCGGAGGTACCCGTCGAGGAACGCGGCAGCGGCACCTGCGCCCGCCTGGTGCGCAACTTCGCCTCCGCCGACGCCTTCGACTGCGACAAGCTGATCGCCGTCGAGGTCGTCACCCCCGGCGGGAACTGGTCCTCGTACCCGCCGCACAAGCACGACGAGCACCGGCCCGGCGAGGAGTCGGAGCTCGAGGAGATCTACTACTTCGAGATCGACGGGCCGAACGGGTTCGGCTACCAGCGCGTGTCCCCCTCCCGTGCGGGCGGATCCGACGTCCTCGCCGAGGTCCGCTCCGGCGACGCCGTCCTCGTCCCCGACGGATGGCACGGCCCGTCGATCGCCCAGCCCGGCCACACCATGTACTACCTGAACGTCATGGCGGGGCCCGGCGGGACACGGGAGTGGCGGATCTGCTTCCACCCGGACCACGTCGAAAGCACAGGGGGTTACCGATGACCACGAGGCTCACCGTGGCCCAGGCGCTGGTGCGCTTCCTCGCCGCCCAGTACACCGAACGCGACGGCGTACGGCAGCGGCTGATCGGCGCGACCTGGGGCATCTTCGGCCACGGCAACGTCGCCGGCCTCGGCCAGGCGCTCGTCGAGTACGCCGACGTCATGCCGTACCACCAGGGCCGCAACGAGCAGTCGATGGTCCACGCGGCCGTCGGCTACGCCCGCCAGTCGAACCGCCTGTCCACCCACGCGGTGACGACGTCGATCGGCCCCGGCGCGACGAACCTGGTCACCGGTGCTGCCCTCGCCACGATCAACCACCTCCCGGTCCTCCTCCTCCCCGGCGACGTCTTCGCCACCCGCCCGGCCGACCCGGTGCTCCAGCAGCTGGAGCTCCCTTACGCCGGTGACGTGTCCGTCAACGACACCCTGCGCCCGGTCTCGAAGTACTTCGACCGCGTCACCCGCCCCGAGGCGCTCGTCCCGGCCGCGCTCCAGGCGATGCGCGTGCTGACGGACCCCGTGGAGACGGGCGCGGTGACCCTGGCGCTGCCGCAGGACGTCCAGGCCGAGGCGTACGACTGGCCCGAGGCGTTCTTCGCCGAGCGCACCTGGGCCGTCCGCCGGCCGGGCGCCGACCCGGCCGAGCTCGCCGAGGCGGTCCGGGCGATCCGGGCGGCCCGGCGGCCCCTGGTCGTGGCGGGCGGCGGCGTCCACCACAGCCGCGCCGAGGCGGCCCTCGCCGAGTTCGCCGAGGCCACCGGCGTCCCGGTCGCCTCCACCCAGGCCGGCAAGGGCTCCCTGCGCCACGACCACCCCCAGGACGTCGGCGGCGTCGGCCACACCGGCACCGCGACCGCCGACGAACTGGCCCGCACCGCCGACCTGGTGATCGGCGTCGGCACCCGGTACACCGACTTCACCACCGCCTCCCACACCCTGTTCGCCGGCGAGGGCGTCCGTTTCCTCAACCTCAACATCGCCGCCCACGACGCTCACAAGATGGCCGGCCTCCCGCTCGTCGCGGACGCCCGCAGCGGCCTGACGGAGCTGACGCAGGCCCTCGAACTCCACGCCCACCGCGTCGCGGACGCCTACGTCGCCGAGTACACCGACGGCAAGGAGCGCTGGGAGCAGCGCGTCGACGCCTGCTACGAGGCCGACGAGGTCGACGTACCCCCCACCCAGCCGCAGGTGCTGGGCGCGCTGGACGCGATCGTCGACGAGACGGACGTCATCGTCAACGCGGCCGGCTCGCTCCCCGGCGACCTGCACAAACTGTGGCGGACGCGCTCGCGGGACCAGTACCACCTGGAGTACGGCTACTCCTGCATGGGCTACGAGATCCCGGCCGCGCTCGGGGTGAAGCTGGCGGCGCCCGACCGGCCGGTGTGGGCGCTGGTCGGCGACGGCACGTACCTGATGATGCCGACGGAGATCGTCACGGCCGTGCAGGAGGGCATCGCGATCAAGGTCGTCCTCGTGCAGAACCACGGGTACGCCTCCATCGGCGGGCTGTCGGAGGAGACCGGCGGCGAACGCTACGGCACCGCCTACCGCCACCGGGCCGACGACGGCACCTTCACGGGCGCCCCCCTCCCCGTCGACCTGGCCGCCAACGCCGCCAGCCTCGGGATGCGCGTGCTGCGCGCCCGGACCGTGCGCGACCTGCGCGCGGCCCTCGCCGAGGCCCGGACGGCCGACACCCCCACATGTGTCTACGTCGAGACCCGAACGGCAGACACAGTGTCGGGCGCGCCCGAGGCACAGGCCTGGTGGGATGTACCCGTGGCCGAGACCGCGACCCGCCCGTCGGCGGTCAAGGCCCGTGAGCTGTACGAACGGCACGTCTCCACCCGACGCCGCCATCTGTGAAGGAGCAACTGGGCATGACGAAGATCGTCAACCACTGGATCGGCGGCAAGACCGTCGAGGGCGCGTCGGGAACGTTCGGGCCGGTCACCGACCCGGCGACCGGCGCGGTCACCACGAAGGTCGCGTTCGCCTCGGTCGACGAGGTCGACGCGGCGGTCGCGGCCGCCAAGGACGCCTTCGCGGCCTGGGGCCAGTCCTCGCTGGCCCAGCGCACCTCGATCCTGTTCCGGTTCCGCGCGCTGCTCGACGCCCACCGTGACGACATCGCCGGGCTGATCACCGCCGAGCACGGCAAGGTGCACTCCGACGCGCTCGGCGAGGTTGCCCGCGGCCTGGAGATCGTCGACCTGGCCTGCGGCATCAGCGTGCAGCTGAAGGGCGAGCTGTCCACGCAGGTCGCGAGCCGCGTGGACGTGGCGTCGATCCGCCAGCCGCTCGGTGTCGTCGCGGGCATCACGCCGTTCAACTTTCCGGCGATGGTCCCGATGTGGATGTTCCCGATCGCCATCGCGACCGGCAACACCTTCGTGCTGAAGCCGTCCGAGAAGGACCCGTCGGCGTCGGTGCGGCTCGCCGAACTGCTGGCCGAGGCCGGTCTGCCCGACGGCGTCTTCAACGTCGTCCACGGTGACAAGGTGGCCGTCGACCGCCTCCTGGAGCACCCGGACGTCAAGGCCGTCTCCTTCGTCGGCTCCACCCCGATCGCCCGCCACATCCACGCCACCGCCTCCGCGCACGGCAAGCGGGTCCAGGCCCTGGGCGGGGCCAAGAACCACATGCTGGTCCTCCCGGACGCCGACCTGGACGCGGCAGCGGACGCCGCCGTGTCCGCCGCCTACGGCTCGGCGGGCGAGCGCTGCATGGCCATCTCGGCCGTGGTCGCGGTCGGTTCGATCGGCGACGAGCTGGTGGAGAAGATCCGCGAGCGCGCCGAGAAGATCAAGATCGGCCCCGGCAACGACCCGGCCTCCGAGATGGGCCCGCTGATCACCGCCGCCCACCGCGACAAGGTCGCCTCCTACGTCACGGGCGCGGCGGCCGAGGGCGCCGAGGTGGTCCTCGACGGCACCGGCCACACGGTCGACGGCTTCGAGGACGGCCACTGGATCGGCATCTCGCTGCTGGACAAGGTGCCCACGTCGGCCAAGGCCTACCAGGACGAGATCTTCGGTCCGGTGCTGTGCGTGCTGCGCGCGGACACCTACGAGGAGGGCGTGGCGCTCATCAACACCTCCCCCTTCGGCAACGGCACCGCGATCTTCACCCGGGACGGCGGCGCCGCCCGCCGCTTCCAGCTGGAGGTCGAGGCGGGCATGGTCGGCGTGAACGTCCCGATCCCGGTCCCCGTCGGCTACCACAGCTTCGGCGGCTGGAAGGACTCCCTCTTCGGCGACCACCACATCTACGGCAACGACGGCACGCACTTCTACACCCGCGGCAAGGTCGTCACCACCCGCTGGCCGGACCCTGCCGAGGCCCCGGCGGGCGTGGACCTGGGATTCCCGCGCAACCACTGAGGACCACCGGGTCCGTCGGCGCCCGGCCCCTCCACGGGGGCAGGGCGCCGACGTGTTCACCGCGTGCTGCCGGTCAGCTCCTGGACCCGCTCGGTGCGGTCGCCGGTCCGAGCGGCCGGACTCCAGCAGCCCCCACCGACACGTCCGCCTGCCGGACGGCCGCACCTTTTTCGGAGCACGTCCTGCGGTTCCCGCACCTCCCAAGGCGGCCGAACGGCTTGCGGGAAACCGCCGTAAACGCCATTACAGGCCCTTGGCGGCTACGGATTCCGTACTCAAACACCTATTGACGCGCTGCTTTTCGTCGGGGTTCGATGCACCGCCGGGAGCGACCAGGAGAACGTACAGCGATCCGCCGGAGGCGATAGCGCTCCCGACCCCACCTCTGCCGCACGAGTCGATCGGAACCGCCGCATGACCGACACGCTCCGCCCTGTCGAAACCGCCCTTCCCCAGGCGCCGGACAGTCCCCAGAAGCTGAAGCGCTCCATCGGTGTCGTCGGCGGCACCCTCCTCACCCTCTCGTGCGTGACGCCCGCCTCCACCCTCTTCGTCGTCGTCCCCGACCTGTTCGGCTCGCTCGGCACCGCGACCGCCCTCACGATCGCGATCGGCTCGCTCCTCTGTATCGCGGTGGCGTTCTGCTACTCGGAGCTGGGCACCCTCATCCCCAGCGCGGGCGGCGAGTACGCCATGGTGTCGACGATGGCCGGACGGCTCGCGGGCTGGCTCGTCTTCGTCCTGTCGCTCCTGGTCGTGATGATCGTCCCGCCGGTGATCGCCATGGGCACGGCCGACTACCTGGCCCCGGTCGTCCACCTCGACCCGTCGCTCGCCGGCGCCGGCGTCATGCTGCTGGCCACTCTCGCCGGCCTGCTCGACCTGCGGGCCAACGCCTGGATCACCGGTGTCTTCCTGGTCCTGGAGGTCATCGCGGCGGCCGTCGTGGCGGTGCTGGGCTTCGCCCACGCCGAGCGCGGTCCGGGCAGCCTGGTGTCGATGGAGGTCGCCGGTGCCGACGGCCGGCCGGACACCGTCACCGCCCTGCTGGTCGTCTCCGGTCTCGCCATCGCCCTCTTCGTCACCCAGGGCTTCTCCACCGCCGTCTACCTCTCCGAGGAACTGGAGCACCCGCGCCGCACCGTCGCCCGCACGGTCCTCGCCACCCTCGCCATCTCCACCGTGATCATCCTGGTCCCGGTCGCCGCGATCACCCTGGGCGCCTCCGACCTCGCCGAGCTGACCGGCGGCGACATCGGCTCCATGGTCACCGCCTGGTCCAGCTCCGCCGTCGGCACCTTCGTCAGCCTCTGCGTGGCCCTCGCGATCATCAACGCCGGCATCGTCATGGTCATCCAGAACTCCCGCGTCCTGTTCGCCTCGGCCCGCGACAAGGCCTGGCCCCAGCCGGTCAACGACGCCTTCGCCCGGCTCGGCCGCTTCGGCTCCCCCTGGGTCGCCACCCTCGCCGTCGGCGTCCCCGGCGCGGCCCTGTGCTTCGTCGACCTCGACACGCTGTACGGCGTGACGGGCGTCTCCGTGACCGGCATGTACCTGCTCGTCGCCATCGCCGCCCTGCTCGGCCGCCGCGGCGCCCACCGCCACACCCCGGCCTGGCGCATGCCGTTCTGGCCGGTCGTCCCGGCCCTGCTGATCGTGGTCCTCGCCTACATCCTCACCCAGCAGGAGACCGCCTACCTCCTGTGGACCGGCGGCATCACCGCCGTCGCCACCCTCTACTGGGCCCTCTACCTCCGCCCCCGCCGCGACACCCGCTGGCTGGTGTCGATCCCGGAGGACGCGCGGGCCTGACACGTACGGCGGCGGGGTCGCGTACCGCGTCCGCGGTACGCGACCCGGCCGCCGTACGCCGGAGGTAGGCCGGGCGGTTCCGCCTCCGGTCGACATCTCCCCGACAGTTTCACCCCGTACCGTTGCAGCATGGATCTTCGACTGCCCCGGCTGCGGGGACTGCGGCGGCCGCGGCGGCTGGTGGCCGCCGCGGCCGCCGTCGTCGTCCTCGCGGGCGCCGGGACATGGACGGCCGTCGCCTCAGACGACCCGCCGCCCGTCAAGCGCAGTGACCGGGTGCTGGCCGTGGACGGGGTGCGCCTGGACACCTCGTACTTCACGTCCGGGACCGGCCGCCGCCCCGCCGTCCTGCTGGGGCACGGCTTCGGCGGGAGCAAGGACGACGTCCGGCAGCAGGCCGAGGAACTGGCCCGCGCCGGATACGCCGTGCTGACCTGGTCGGCGCGCGGCTTCGGCAAGTCCACCGGGAAGATCGGGCTGAACGACCCGCAGGGCGAGGTCGCCGACGTCTCGAAGCTGATCGACTGGCTGGCGAAGCGCCCCGAGGTGCAGCTCGACAAGGCCGGCGACCCGCGCGTGGGCATGACCGGCGCCTCCTACGGCGGCGCGATCTCCCTGCTGGGCGCCGGCTACGACGACCGGGTCGACGCCATCGCCCCGTCCATCACGTACTGGAACCTCGCGGACGCCCTGTTCCCCGACGGCGTCTTCAAGAAGCTGTGGGCCGGCATCTTCTTCAACACCGGGGGCGGCTGCGCGAACTTCGAGCCCGCGCTGTGCGCGATGTACCAGCGGGTCGCCGAGTCCGGCACGCCCGACGACGCCGCCCGCGCGATACTCCAGGCGCGTTCGCCGTCCGCCGTCGCCGACCGCATCGACGTCCCCACCCTCCTGATCCAGGGGCAGACCGACTCCCTCTTCACGCTCGCCCAGTCCGACGCCGCCGAGAAGGCGATCAGCGCGGGCGGCGCCCCCGTCGACGTCGACTGGATCGCGGGCGGCCACGACGGCGGAGACCTGGAGACCGACCGGGTGCGAGCCCGGGTGACCTCCTGGTTCGACCGCTACCTCAAGGAGGACGAGGCCGCCGACACCGGCCCGGCCTTCCGTGTCACCCGCACCCTCGGTACCGGCACCAACGACGGCGAGACCCGCCTCAGCGGAGCGAGCGCCGACACCTACCCCGGTCTGGAGAGCGCCGGCCGCTCCCTCGCCCTCAGCGGCCGCGAGCAGAGCGTCGACAACCCGGCCGGCGCCACCCCGCCCGCCGTGTCCGCCCTGCCCGGCCTCGGCGGCTCCGGCCTCTCCCAGCTGTCGAGCCTCGGCGTCGGCGTCTCCCTCGACTTCCCCGGCCAGTACGCGGCCTTCGAGACCGCCCCCGTCCGCGAGGACCTGCGGATCACCGGCTCGCCCACGGTCACCGTGCACGTGACGTCCACGACCGACGACGCCGTCCTCTTCGCCAAGGTGTACGACGTCGGCCCCGGCGGCGGTGCCCAGCAGGTGCTGCCGTCCCAGCTGGTCCAGCCCGTCCGGGTGGAGGGCTCCAAGACCGGCAAGGACGTCACGGTCACCCTGCCCGCCATCGACCACGAGGTGGAGGACGGCCACCGGCTGCGCCTGGTCCTCGCCTCCACGGACCTCGGCTACGCCTCCCCGGCGGCCCCGGCGACGTACACGGTCTCCGTGAAGGGCGATCTGACGGTGCCGACGGCCCTGAGCGGCACGGACGCGGCGGCCCCGCTGCCCGCCCGCGTATGGTGGCTCCCGCTCGCCGGTGCCGTCCTCGCCGCGGCGCTGCTGCTGACCGCCCGCCGCCGCACGAAGGCCCCCGCCGCCCCGGACCCGGCCCTCGCCGACGTCCCGCTCCAGATCACCGGCCTGACCAAGCGGTACGCGAAGTCCGCCGACCGGTACGCGGTCCAGGACCTGTCCTTCCGCGTCGAGAAGGGCCAGGTGCTCGGCCTGCTCGGCCCCAACGGCGCGGGCAAGACGACGACCCTGCGCATGCTGATGGGCCTGATCACCCCGGACGGCGGCGAGATCCGCGTCTTCGGCCACGCCATCGCGCCCGGCGCCCCGGTGCTGTCCCGCGTCGGCGCCTTCGTCGAGGGCGCGGGCTTCCTCCCGCACCTGTCCGGCCGGGAGAACCTGGAGCTGTACTGGCGGGCCACCGGCCGCCCGCCGCAGGACGCCCACCTGGACGAGGCTCTGGAGATCGCGGGCCTCGGCGACGCGCTCGCCCGCGCGGTCCGCACCTACTCGCAGGGCATGCGCCAGCGCCTCGCCATCGCCCAGGCCATGCTCGGCCTGCCCGACCTGCTCATCCTCGACGAGCCGACCAACGGCCTCGACCCGCCCCAGATCCGCGAGATGCGCGAGGTGATGATCCGCTACGCGGCGGCCGGCCGCACGGTGATCGTCTCCAGCCACCTGCTGTCCGAGGTCGAGCAGTCCTGCACCCACCTCGTGGTGATGGACCACGGGCAGCTCGTCCAGGCGGGCCCGGTCCGGGAGATCGTCGGCTCCGGCGACACCCTGCTCGTCGGCACCTCCGCGCCGGTGGACGATCCCGTCGTCGAGAAGGTCGCCGCGCTGCCCGGCGTGGCCTCGGCCGACCGCGCCGACGACGGACTGCTGGTCCGCCTCGACCCCGACGGCACCCCGGCCCGCCTGGTCGCCGACCTGGTCCGCCTGGAGGTCCCCGTGGAGTCGGTCGGCCCGCACCGCCGCCTCGAAGACGCCTTCCTCACCCTGATCGGAGACTCCGCATGAGCACGCTCACCGACCGCGCGGAGGTCGCCGACGGCTACCGCGCCGGCCGTACGCTGCCCGTCCGGGTCGAGCTGGTCCGGCAGCTGAAGCGGCGCCGCACGCTGGTCATGGGCGGCGTCCTGTTCGCCCTGCCGTTCGTGCTGCTCGTCGCCTTCCAGGTGGGCGGCGGTCCCGGCGCGGGCAACGACCGGGTGAACCTGATGGACACCGCCACGCTGTCCGGCGCGAACTTCGCCGCGGTGAACCTCTTCGCCTCCGCGGGCTTCCTGCTGGTCATCCCGGTGGCCCTGTTCTGCGGCGACACCGTGGCGTCGGAGGCCGGCTGGTCCTCCCTGCGCTACCTCCTCGCCGCGCCCGTGCCCCGCGCCCGCCTGCTGTGGTCCAAGCTCGTCGTCGGACTCGGCCTCAGCCTGGCCGCGATGGTGCTGCTGCCGGTCGTCGCCCTCGCCGTCGGCACGGCCGCGTACGGCTGGGGGCCGCTGCAACTGCCCACCGGCGGTCTGCTGCCGGCGGGCACCGCCGCCCAGCGCCTGCTGATCACCGTCGCGTATCTCTTCCTGTCCCAACTGGTCACCGCCGCCCTGGCGTTCTGGCTCTCCACCCGCACCGACGCCCCGCTCGGCGCGGTCGGCGGCGCGGTGGGCCTGACCATCGTCGGCAACGTCCTCGACGAGGTCACCGCCCTCGGCGACTGGCGCGAACTCCTGCCCTCGCACTGGCAGTACGCCTGGCTCGACGCCGTCCAGCCGACGCTCCAGTGGACCGACATGATCCAGGGCGTCTCGGTGTCGGTGACGTACGCGCTCGTGCTGTTCGCCCTGGCCTTCCGGGGGTTCGCCCGCAAGGACGTGGTGTCGTAGGGGAAGAAGGAGGCTCGCCCCACGGCCCCGACGCACCCGCGCCGTGCCCGCTCGTCCGGACCGTCCCGGTCCGTGACGGCCTCGGGCACGGCGCTTCGCCGTGTTGCCGCGGCACCCCTGGTGCAAGTTCTTACTCGTGAGTAAGGTGCCGTCCACCGCCTGCCAGCCCCCTCTTCCTCCCAGGAGCCGCCATGGGCATGCGCAAGGACCTGAAACGGGCCGCACGCCGTACCGATCTGGCCGCCCGCACCCACGTGGACCTCGTCAGGGACGGGACCGGCACCGTGCGGGAGGCCCGCACCGCCCCCCTCGTACCGCTCCTCACCGGCGGCAGCACCGCCGACCTGCCCTTCACCAACGCGGCCGAGGCCCCCGACGCCGTCGTCCTGCGCCGCAGGGACCCGGGCGGCGACTGGCGGCCGGTGACGGCGGCCGCCTTCGCCCGCGAGGTCACCGCCGTCGCCAAGGGACTGATCGCCGCCGGCCTGGAACCGGGCGGCCGCGTCGCGGTGATGTCCCGCACCCGCTACGAGTGGACCGTCCTGGACTTCGCGATCTGGGCGGCCGGCGGCCAGAGCGTCCCCGTCTACGCCACCTCCGCCGCCCACCAGGTGGAGTGGATCGTCCGCGACTCCGGCGCCCGCTTCGTCGTCACCGAGACCGCGGCCAACACCGCCACGGTCACCACGGCCACGGCCGGCCACCCCGGCCGGCCCCGCGTCTGGGAACTGGACGCGGACGCCCTCACCGGCCTCACCGCCCTCGGCCGCGACCTCCCCGACGAGGAGGTCGCCAAACGCCGCGCCGCCCTCACCCCCGACACCCCCGCGACCCTCTGCTACACCTCCGGCACCACCGGCCGCCCCAAGGGCTGCGTCCTCACCCACGCCAACCTGCACGCCGAGGCCGCCAACACCCTCGAACTCCTCCACCCCGTCTTCCAGGAGGTCACCGGCCAGACCGCCTCCACCCTCCTCTTCCTCCCCCTGGCCCACATCCTCGGCCGCACCCTCCAGATCGCCTGTCTGACGGCCCGCATCGAGACCGGCCACTTCCCGAGCGTCAGGCCCGACGAACTCCGCCCCGCCCTCAGGGAGTTCCGCCCCACCTTCGTCGTCGGCGTGCCCTACCTCTTCGAGCGCATCCACGACACGGGCCGCGCCACCGCCGAGAAGATCGGCCGCGCCGCCTCCTTCGACCGTGCCGAACGCGTCGCCGTCCGCTTCGCCGAGGCACACCTGCGGCGCTTCCTCGGCACCGGCAAGGGCCCCGGCCCCGGCCTCCGGGCCGCGTGGGCCCTGTACGACCTGCTGGTCTACCGCCGCATCCGCACGGAGCTCGGCGGCCGCCTGCGCTACGCCATCAGCGGCGGCTCCCCCCTCGACCGCTCCCTCAACCTCTTCTTCTACGCCGCCGGCATCATGGTCTACGAGGGCTACGGCCTCACCGAGACCACCGCCGCCGCCACCGTCGTACCCCCGCTGGGGCCCCGCCCGGGCACGGTCGGCCGCCCGGTCCCCGGCACATCCGTCCGCATCGCCGACGACGGCGAGGTCCTCATCCGCGGCGGTGTGGTCTTCGGCGGCTACTGGAACGCCCCCGACGCCACGGACGCCGTCCTCACCGACGGCTGGTTCGCCACCGGCGACCTCGGCTCCCTCGACGAGGACGGCTACCTCACCATCACCGGCCGCAAGAAGGACCTCATCGTCACCTCCGGCGGCAAGAACGTCTCCCCGGCCGTCCTCGAGGACCGGCTGCGCAGCCGCACCCCGGTCGGCCAGTGCATGGTCGTCGGCGACAACCGCCCCTTCGTCGCCGCCCTGATCACCCTGGACCCCGACGCGGTCGCCCACTGGCTCGCCGTACGCGGACGCCCCGCCGGCACCCCGCTCGCCGAGGTGATCCACGACCCCCTGCTGCGCGCCGACGTCCAGAAGGCGGTCGACTACGCCAACGAGGCCGTATCCCGCGCCGAGTCGATCCGCGCCTTCACCCTCGTCGAGGGCGAGTTCACCGAGGACAACGACCTGCTCACGCCCTCCCTGAAGGTCAAGCGCCACACGGTGGCGGCCCGCTACCGCGCGGAGATCGACGAGCTGTACGGCGTGTGACAGCACGACGGCGGGCCACCGGGGGAACCGGTGACCCGCCGCGGCGGTACGTCAGACCGAGGATCAGCCGTTGCCCGTGCCGTTGCCCGCCAGGACGGAGATGTCGTCCAGGATGTGCGACAGCGGCTCGTCGCCCTTGGCCTGGGTGCTGTTCTCGACGCACTGCTGGTTCTGCGGGGCCGACAGGATCGGGATGTCCTGGACGCCGATGTTGATGAGCCCGACGAGGGACTGGGCGTTGACCTTGGCCGGCAGGCCGACGCACGGCTTGTTCAGCGAACCCTGCACCAGCGAGAGCTGCGGGCTCATGTCGCCGAACGTGGCCGAGTTGCCGAACGCCTGGGAGGCGCCGTTGCCGCTGGCGGACGTGGTGCCGCTGTCGTCACCGATGGCCAGGGCCGGCGACGCGGACGCGACCGCGAGACCGGCCATGGAGGCGGCGACGGCGGCGGTGGCCCACAGCTTCTTCATGTTTTCGTTCCCTTCGAAAAGCGCACTCCGGAGGAGGAGTTGCGTGACCGTCAACGGGCCGCGCCGTGCGGGGGTTGCGGACCGTACCCCGATCGGCGCAGCGCACCGGGCCGACGCCGCACGCCCCCTCGCCGGTACGCGCACGCCCTCCTCGTCCCGTCGACGGACGCGGCGAGCAGAGACGTTTCTCTTCAGTTCAGTGGTGCGGGCACACGACGGAACGGCGGGCCGCCGGTGGTCCGGCGGCCCGCCGCAGGGAGGGGGCCGTTCCGAGGGATCGGGGAACGACCCCGTTCACCTCGTCCTGGCTCAGCCGTTGCCGTCGCCGTTGCCCGACAGGGCCGAGATGTCGTCCAGGATGTGCGACAGCGGCTCGTCGCCCTTGGCCTGGGTGCTGTTCTCGACGCACTGCTGGTTCTGCGGGGCCGACAGGATCGGGACGTCCTGGACGCCGATGTTGAGGAGCCCGACGAGGGACTGGGCGTTGACCTTGGCCGGCAGACCGATGCAGGGCTTGTTGAGGGAGCCCTGGATGAGCGCCATCTGCGGGCTCATGTTCCCGTACGTGGCCGAGTTGCCGAACGCCTGGGAGGCGCCGTTGCCGCTGGCGGACGTGGTGCCGCTGTCGTTGCCGATCGCGACCGCCGGAACAGCGGCGGCGGCGGAGACGCCGACGACGGAGGCGGCGACCGCGGCGCCGGCCAGTACCTTCTTGATCACTTGCTAGTCCCTTCTGAGGAAACCCCGTCCACCGGAGCGCCCTGGTCAACTCCCCCCACCGTGTTTGGTTCCCCCCGTTCACTCCGATGGCCCAGTGGGCGCGGGCGGCGGGGAAAGCGCGGCTCCTATCGGGTGAAGCGCCGCAACCATTCCCGGAGTGCCGGGTTGAGCCGTGGCAGGCACGTGGTCCCGGTGTCGGAGCCGGGACGGGGAAAGGAAAGCGACATGCTGAAGAAGGCAATGGCCGTGGCGGCGGTCGCCGTTTCCGCCGTCGGTGCGTCGGCGGCGGCCGCCCCTGAGGCGCTTGCCATCGGGGACGACAGCAAAACGACGTCCGCCAGCGGCAACGGCGCCTCCCAGGCGTTCGGCAACTCGGCCACGTTCGGCGACATGAGCCCGCAGCTCTCGCTGGTGCAGGGTTCGCTGAACAAGCCGTGCGTCGGCCTGCCGGCCAAGGTCAACGCCCAGTCCCTCGTCGGGCTCATCAACATCGGCGTCCAGGACATCCCGATCCTGTCGGCCCCGCAGAACCAGCAGTGCGTCGAGAACAGCACCCAGGCCAAGGGCGACGAGCCGCTGTCGCACATCCTGGACGACATCTCCGTCCTGGCGGGCAACGGCACGGGCAACGGCTGACGCCCGCGGCTCCCGGCCCGTCCGGCGGCCTTCTCCTCCCTGTCACCGGCGACACGCGTTCATCTGACGGCGTGCCCCTCCCGGCCGCACGGCCGGGCCCCTGGCCGGCCTTGGACCACCGTTCCGCGTCCCGAGGCCGGCCTTTCCCACTTCTTCAAGCAGGAAGACCACGAGATTGCGACAGACCCTGAGCAAGGGAGTGGTCGCGGCTGCCGCCGCGACGAGCATCCTGTCCCTGTGCGGCGGCGGTTCCGCACTCGCCGACACACACGCGGACGGGGCCGCGAGGAACTCGCCCGGCGTCGCCTCGGGCAATGACATCCAGGTCCCGGTGACCGTCCCGGTGAACGCCTGCGGCAACTCGGTCGACGTCGTCGCCGCGCTGAACCCGGCCTTCGGCAACGTCTGCGCCACCGCCTCCGACGCGGACGGGGACCGCGCCAGGCCCGGCGCACCCCACGGCCACGACGACCCCGACGGCTACGGCCACGACGACCCCGACGGCTACGGCTACGGCGACTCCCACGGCTACGGCTACGGCGACGACTCCGACGGCTATGGCTATGGCGACTCCGGCTACGGGGACGACGACTCGGGGTACGGATCCACACCGCCCCCGGGGGGCGGGGATCACACGCCGCCTCCGGGGGACGGGGGCCACACGCCTCCCCCTCCGGGCGATGGGGGCCACACGACCCCGCCTCCCGGTGACGGCGATCACACGCCTCCCCCGCCGGGCGACGGCGGTCACACGACCCCGCCTCCGGGAGACGGGAGCCACACGACCCCGCCGCCGGGCGACGGCGATCACACGCCTCCCCCGCCGGGCGACGGCGGTCACACGACCCCGCCTCCGGGGGACGGGAGCCACACGACCCCGCCTCCGGGCGACGGCGGTCACACCACCCCGCCCCGCACCGGGGGCGAGCCGCCCCAGCTGCCCCACACCGGCAGCGAGGGTCTGTGGGCCGCCTCGGGGGCCAGTGTCGCGCTGGTCGCCGCGGGCGCGGTCCTGTACCGGCGGGGCAGGATCGCGACGCGTCGGTGAACGCACGGGTGCCGGACGCCCCGCGCCCGGCACCCGTATGCCTCACCCGCACACCCCGTCAGGCGGAAGGGGGCGGCGGGAGAGGGCCGTGCGTCAGAGCCTGGTCCTGGTCCTGGTCCTGGTCCTGGTCGTCGCTCGGGTCGGTCGGGTCCGGTGCGCCCGGTGCGGCGGACAGGCCGGTCACGGACGGCGGGGGCGGTGCCGTCCGGCGGACGGACCGGGCGGCTGCGGCGGGGGTGCCGACGGAAGCGCCGGCGGGGGTGCCGGCGGGGCCGGGCCGGCGCAGGCGGCCCAGCAGGCGGCGGGTGACATGGGCGGTCCACAGGCCCCACATCGCCAGGCCGGGAGCGGTGTCGTCACCGGCGTACCAGGCGAGTTCGCGGCCGTGCGGCGCCGGACGCAGGGCGGCCGGCAGCGCGTAGTTCTCCACCACGAACGACCGCCCCGGCCGCGGCGCCCCCTCCGGCAGCGGACGGTGCGTCAGGTCCAGGTGCTGGGCGCGTACGACGTCCAGTCCGGCGGTGTCGGCGAAGAGAC
This sequence comes from Streptomyces sp. NPDC088812, assembly GCF_044750285.1. Taxonomy (NCBI): domain Bacteria; kingdom Bacillati; phylum Actinomycetota; class Actinomycetes; order Kitasatosporales; family Streptomycetaceae; genus Streptomyces; species Streptomyces sp. NPDC088812. The sequence goes on from NZ_JBIVJP010000003.1 coordinate 372,350, forward strand.
GGAACTGGGCGCCGGGGCGCGGGTTGAAGTCGAGCAGGTGGTAGCGGCCGCTCGCACCGCACCGGCGGAAGTCGAGGTCGAAGATGCCGCGGTAGTCCAGTGCGGCGGCGAGCCGCTCGGACTGTGCCTGCACCTGGGGGTTCGCGGTCCACTCGCCCACCGCCGTCAGACCCGCTCCGCGCGGCCAGGAGCACAGCTTGCGCCCGGGACCGCCGCCGCGCACCCGCCCCGAGCGGTCGGCGTACCCGTGGAAGAACCAGTCGCGGTCGGGGCCGGGCGGCAGGAACTCCTGGAGCAGCAGCCGGCTGCCGGCCTCCGCGGAGCGCGCGTACAGGTCGCGCGCCTCCTGGGGGGAACGCACCACGACGGTGCTGCGCAGCCCCGAACCGGCCGGGAGCAGCCAGGGCCTGCTCCACTTCGCCACCACCGGCAGGCCGAGCCGCCGGGCGGCGGAGGCGGCCTGCGCGGCGCTCTCCGGGACCACCGTGTCCGGGTGCGGCAGGTCCGCCGCCGCGCACAGCCCGGCCAGTTCCGCCTTGTCGGCGACCCGCTCGGGCAGCGTGCCGGGCTGCTGCGGCAGCAGGTAGGCGGGCGCCAGCTCCGCGCGCAGCCGGCTCACCGCGACCGCGCCCGCGTCGTCCATCGCGATCAGCACGGCGGGCCGCTCGATGCGGGAGGCCACCCCCAGCAGTACGGCGGCGATGTCGGCGGGGGAGGCGCCGGGCGGCGGCGGAGGATGCAGCCGGCGCGCGAAACGGGACCTGCGGAGGGGACTGCCCGTCACATCGGCGACGACGTGGACGTCGACCCCGGCTCTGCCGAGCGAGCGCACGGCCCCCAGCGTTCCGTGGTGAAAGGGGTTCCGGTCGATCCGCAGCAGTACGGCGGGGACGCGGGTGTCGAGCAGCGACACGGGCTCTTCCTTCGGTTCGGTTCACCGGTGCGGACGATCAGGGCACTCGAAAGCCGTAACGGCGGTGGCGTGCTTCCTTCGCGTGTGACTCTCATATGACTGTGTGTCGGCCACGCGTGGAGGAAGGAGCAGGCATGACCCCACAGCGACGACGCGTCCGGTCGCGGCGGCCGGTCGTCGTGGCGGCGGCCGCCGCGGTGTCGGCGGCGCTCGCGGCCGGTTCCGGATGCGCCGCGGGCGCGGGCGCGGGCGCGGGCGTGGGCGTGGGCACGGGGGCGGGCGTGGGCGTGGGCACGGGGGCGGCGCGGACCGCCGGACCTGCCGTTCCGCTGCCGGCCGTGCCGGCCGTGCCGGCCGCCGGGGGACTGCCCGCGCCCGCCGCCGTCACGCGTCCCGCCGATCCCGGTCCCGCCTTCGGCGCCTACCTCGACTACGGCGCCCGGGGCGTGGCCCGGATGGCGCTGCTCAGCCAGTGGCTGGGCGGCGCCGACCTGCGGGTCGGCCACACCTACCTGCCGGGCGACCGGTGGAGCAACATCGAGGGCCGCTCCGGGTTCCTCGGTGTGTGGGCCGACTGGCGGCGCGAGCGGAGCGACCGGATGCTCGTCCTCAACGTCCCCATGCTGGAGCGCAACGAGGAGGGGCTGCCGGACGCCGAGGTGCGCGCGCTGCTGCGCCAGGGCGCGGCCGGACGGTTCGACCACCACTTCCGCGCGCTGGCCGAGCGGCTGGTCGCGCTGCGGGTGCCGGACACGGTGATCGTGCTCGGCTGGGAGATGAACGGCGTCACGTACACCCATCGCTGCGGACCGGACCCCGAGGCGTGGACGGCGTACTGGCGGCGGATCGTCACCGCCATGCGGGCCGTGCCGGGGCAGCGGTTCCGGTTCGACTTCACGCCGAGCCGCGGGCGGGACGCCATCCCGTGGACCCGGTGCTACCCGGGGGACGACACGGTCGACATCGTCGGCATGGACTCCTACGACCAGCCGGCCGGCCGCTCGTTCGACGAGCAGGTGACGGAACCGTACGGGCTCCGGTTCCACGTCGACTTCGCGAAGAGCCACGGCAAAGCCCTCTCGTACCCCGAGTGGGGACTGTTCCGCAACGGTGACAACCCCGTGTACATGCGGCGGATGCTCGACTGGATGGACCGGCACCGGCCGCTGTACAACACGCTGACCGACTACTGCCCGCACGGTGTGTGGCAGTGCACGCGCAACCCCGAGGCGTCGCGGGTCTACCGCTCGGTGCTCTACGGCCGCACCGACGGGCCGGCCGGGCCGACGGCACCGCAGCCCCCGGGGAGCTGTTCGCCGCTGGGCCTCGGCGGCTGGATCGAGCACTGGATCGGCGGCCGGCCCTGCGTCCGCCCCGACCGGTGGCCGCGCGTCCGCTGACCGGCCCGCCCGCGGCGGCGGGCTCGCGTCAGGTCCCGCCGCCACCGGCACGCCGTTCACCCCCCTGGTGCGCCGTGTGCCCCCCGTCCGCTCCGGCGTCCTTGCGCTCCTCCCAGCGGCGCCGCAGCTCCTTGCCCCGCCGGCGCGCGGCCACGTCGCACACCACGGCCGACATCAGCGGGGCCGTGGGCCGGCGGGCGAGCAGCAGCCGCTGGTTGACGACCGGCTCGGGACGCCAGTGGTGCTTGTACGGCTCGTTGCCGCGCAGCAGGCTCAGCGTGCCGCGCCCGCCGTCGCGGCTGTGCTCGCAGCACGCGTCGAGCAGCATCACCGCCACGTCCGCCTTGCGCTCCCGCAGCCGCGGATGGGCGCCGTACAGGTAGCCGCCCGCCAGGCGGTGGGAGAGCAGCGTCAGGTCGACGGCGACCACGTCGTCGTCGAGCCGGAACTCGGTGACCACCGCGTCCCCGGAGCGCACCATCGGTCCGACGGAGCGCACCAGGTGCTCGGAGAACCGGGCCTGGAGGTGTTCGCCCGTCACCTTCCGGCCCTGCCACTGCAACCGGTGCAGGTCGAGCAGGCGCCGCAGCGCCGGGTCCACCTCGTCGCCGCGGACGACCTGGCGTTCGACGCCGAGCGCGGTCAGCTTGCGCAGCTTGGCCCGCACCCGCTGGGCCTTCGCCGAGGGCAGCCGGGCCACCAGTTCGTCCATCGGGACGGCCGGCAGTTCCAGGCACACCGAGTCGCTCACCCGTCGGCGCGGTCCGTGCCAGCGCTCGTACACCCGCTCCGCCGCGCCGCCCGGCCGGACCTCGCGGAAGTCGATCAGCGCGGTGCGGGCGGCGGCCTCGAGCCCCTCGGTGAGCGCGGCGACGGCCCGCTCCCCGTGCTCGTCGTCGACCAGCACGTCCCCGTAGTCGGAGATCGCCCCGCCGAGCGGCACCAGCGCGGGCAGCGGTCCGCGGACGGCCATCAGCGGGGCGGCCGCGACGAGCTCGCCGCCGGAGCGCACCAGCAGCAGCCGCAGCCGGCCGCGCCTGCCGTACGACAGCCACCACGAGTGCAGCCAGGCGTGGCTCTGGAACGGGGTGGCCGTCCCGCACCGCCGGTACAGCCGCCCCCAGACGGGTGCGAGGGCGGCGAACTCCTCCTCGTCGGTGACGAGTTCGATGGTGTACGCCGGCATCACGGCGCTGGGCGGGCGTCGACGGCGACGGCGACGGCCGGTCCGGGCACGGCGGCGGTACGGCCGGACTCCTCCCGGTCGCCCCTGGGCCGCACGAGCAGGGCCAGCGCGCCGAGCAGTCCGCCCGCGCTCGCGCCGACCAGCCCGGTCACCGCGGGGGACGCCGACGACGGCTCGGCCGGCTCGACCGCCCGGGCGAACTGCTGGAGTTCGACGTGGGTGGTGGCCTGGGAGTCCCTGGCGTGCCGGGTCAGGGCACGGGAGACCGCGTTGGCCATGTCGGCGGCCGTGTCGGCGCGCGAGGACGTCCCCGTGATCGCGACCATCGGGGCGTCCGGCGAGGTCGCCGTCCGTACGCCGCTCCGCAGCGTCTCCACCGGCACGCCCGCCCACACCTGCGCGTCCCCGAGCACCGCGAGCTGGGTGGCGACCCGGCCGTAGGCCTGGGCGAAGCCCAGGGCGGACGCCGTGTCGGACTGCTCCGTCGGCACGGCGACGACGTAGGCCGTGGCCGAGTAGACGGGCGGCTGGAGGACGCCGTACGCGCCGCCGAGGAGGCCGCCGGCGAGGGTGCCGGCGGCGACCAGGGACCACGGCGGGAGCGCCCTGACGCGGTGCGCGGGGCCGGACGGCCGGTGCGGCCGGTGCTGCCGGTGCGGCCGGGCGGAGGTCTCGGTCATGACGGAGTGACTCCCTGAGGTGAGGGGGACGACGGGGCCGGCAGGGGCTGCCGGGACAGGGTGGCCGCGTACACGTCCATGAGCCGGGCGGCACTGCGGGCGATGTCGTAGTGGTGGGCGGCCTCGGGCGCGGTGCGCGGGCGCGGCCCCCGCGCGCGCGTCTCGGCCAGCGCCCGCGCGAACGCCGCCGCGCCGCCGGACACGCGGCGTGCGCCGGGCGCGGCGTGCGCGGGCAGGTCCTCGATCGCGGGGCAGGAGGCGTACACCACGGGCAGACCGCAGGCGAGCGCCTCCACGACCGCCAGGCCGAACGACTCCTCCGGGGACGGCGAGACGAGCACGTCCATCGCGCAGGCGAGGGAGGGCAGGTCGGGGCCGGGGCCGCCGTCGGGGAGGTAGGGGCGTTCACCCGTGAACAGGACGCGGTCGGCGACCCCGGCGTCCCGGGCGGTGCGGCGCAGCGCGTCCTCCTCGGGGCCGGCCCCGACCAGCAGCAGCCGGTGGTCGGCGGGGAGGGCGGCCAGGGCGCGGACGGCGACGTCCAGGCGTTTGCCGGGGTGCAGACGGCCGACCGCGCCGACGACGTGGGCGTGGTCCGGCAGACCGAGCCGGCGGCGGACGAGGTGGCGCCGGGCCGGGTCGAAGCGGAAGCGGGCCAGGTCGATGCCGTTGGGGACGACCTGGACGCGGGCGGCGGGGACGCCCCAGCGCACGAGGCGGCCGGCGACCGCCGGGGAGACGGCGACGGTGGCCCGGCCCAGGCGCTCGCCGGCGAGGTAGAGGGCGCGGACGCCCGCGGTGAGCGGGCGGCCCTCCAGCCGCGACGCGTTCAGGGAGTGCTCGGTGGCGACGATCGCGCGCACGCCCGCGAGCCGCGCGGCGAGACGGCCGTACAGGCAGGCCCGGTACAGGTGGGTGTGGACGAGGTCGTAGCCGCCGGAGCGGATCAGGCGGACCAGGCGGGGCAGGGCGGCCAGGTCGCGGTTGCCGGCCATGCCGAGGTGGACCACGCGCACCCCGTCCGCGGCCAGCCCGTCGGCCACCGCCCCCGGGTTGGTCAGCGTCACGACGTCGCAGTCGGCCGGCAGGTGCCGCAGCAGCAGCCGCAGCTGCTGCTCGGCGCCGCCCACGCCGAGCCCCGTGATGATGTGCAGCACCCTCACCGCAGCCCCTCCACGGGCCGTCGGCGCAGCCGGTGCAGCCGGTACTTCAGGAACAGGCGCGGCGCGGTGTCGTTCTGTCCGACGTGCACGCGGGGGAGGGTGAGCGGGCCGTTCAGCGGACCGGGGTCGATGGCGCAGGCGTAGGCGTATCCGGCGTCGCGCACGGCGTCCACGGCCCGCCGGTCGACGGTCCCGTACGGGTAGCAGAAGCCGTCGGGTTCCGTGCCGAGCAGCTCGGCGAGCGCGGCCCGGCTGCCGGCGGTCTCCGCCTTCAGGGTGAGGTCGTCGGCCCGGGTCAGGTCGACGTGGGTCAGGCCGTGCGAGCCGATCTCGACGCCCTCGGCGGCCGCCCGCCGGACGCCGTCGGCGGTCAGCAGCGGTCTGCGCGGGCCCAGCGGGTCCCAGGCGTTGTCGCCGCCGAGCCGGCCGGGCAGCACGAACAGGGTGGCCGTGCAGCCGTGGCGGCGCAGTACGGGAAGGGCGCCGGTGAGGAAGTCGGCGTACCCGTCGTCGAAGGTGAGGCCGATCAGGTCGCGGCCCTCGCCCCGGGCGCGCGCCGCGAGCAGCTCGGCCACGGACACGCCCCGCAGGCCGCGCCGCGACAGCCAGAGCAGCTGCCGCTCCAGCCGCTCGGGGGTGACCGTGATGCGGTACGGGTCGTCGGAGCAGTCGCCCACGGAGTGGTACATCGCCACCCAGGGGACGGGGCCGGGGGCGGCGTCAACGGGAACGGACATACGGCAGCCTTCGGATCGCGGAACGGACGGAACTCGAAGCGGTGGCGATGCCCCGGTCGCCCAGGGCCCAGCCGAGCAGGACGAAGACGGCGGCCGCGGTGAGCGTTCCGGCGGCGAGGCCGGGAACGGGGCGGGTGATGCCGTCCGCCACCAGCGTTCCGGCGAGCGTCGCGGCCACGGCCGCCCGCAGCGGCCGGCTCAGGTCGCGCAGCACGAGCCGGACGCGGACCGGCACCGTGCGCGGGCCCGTCCCGGCCAGCAGCACCAGCGCGGTGACGGTGATGCCGGCCGCGTTGGCGGCGGCGATCCCGTACACGCCGAAGGGCCGTACGGCCGCCGCGCCCAGGACGCAGGTGACGACGATCCCGACGGTCATCGCGCCGAACGGGTACCAGGACGGGCGGGCGCCCGAGAAGTACGAGCGGGCCAGCGCGCCGACCAGGGTCTGGCCGAGCAGCCCCAGCGCGTACACCCGCATCACCCCGGCCGTCGCCGCCGTGTCCCGGGCGGTGAACGCGCCCCGCTGGAAGAGCAGTTCGATGATCTGCGGCGCACAGGCGACGACCGTGGCCGTGCCGAGCAGCACCACGCACGCGGCGAGCGCCACGTCGCGCTCCACGCGGTCCCGGGCCCGCTCGGTGTCGCCCTCGGCGAGCGCCCGCGCCACCACCGGGAACGTCACCGTGCACAGCATCAGCGAGAGGATCATCGGCATCTGCGCGACCTTCTGCGCGTAGTTCAGGTGCGAGATCGCCCCGGACGGCAGGTGCGAGGCGAGGAACCGCTCCACGAGGACCTGCGACTGCCGGCACAGCGCGAACAGCAGCACGGTCGCCACGACGGCCGTACCGAGCGGCCGCGGCTCCTCACCGCCCGCCTCCGGCACCCCGGCCGGACGCCTCGCCAACCGCCCGGCCAGCGACGGCAGTTGGACGACGACCATCAGGCACCCGCCGACCGCGACGCCGACCGCCGCCGACCGCACCCCCCACCGCCCGGCGAGGACGAACATCCCCGTCACGATGCCGACGTTGTACGCCACGTAGATCGCGGCCGGTGCCACGAACCGCCGGTGCGCGCGCAGGGCCGCGCTGCAGTACCCGGCGAGCCCGAAGCTCACCACACAGGTGGCGGTGAGCCGGGTGCAGTCGACGGCGAGCCGGGGGTCGGGCAGGCCGGGCGCGAGGACCTCGACCAGCTGGGGGGCGAGGAGCGCGACGAGGACGCCGACCGCGACGAACGCCGCCGACAGGCGCGGGAGCGTTCCGGCGACCAGGGCGCGGACCGGATCGCCGGGAACCCCCTGGGCGCGCCGGGCCAGGGCCACGCTGAACGCCGGGATCAGCGCGAACGCCAGCCCGTCCTCGATGAGCAGCGTCGCCGCGAACTCGGGCACGGTCCACGCCACGAGGAACGCGTCCGTGTCGCTGCCCGCCCCGAACAGCCGGGCCAGCGCCTGGTCGCGCACCAGCCCGAGCAGCGACCCGGCGACCGACAGCACGGCGGTGACGAGGGCGGCCTTGGCGAGGAACCGCCGGGAGGGAGCGGGGAGTTCGGGGTCCGCCTTCCCGGCCCCGGACCGCGCCCCGGCCCCGGAACGCGCCCCGGCCCCGGACCGCGCGGCGGCGCCCCCGGACGGCACGCCGGCGCCGCCGCGCGGGCGGGCGCCCGCACCGCTGCGCGCGCGGTCGTGCGCGCGGTCGTGCGTGCGGCGGTCCGACGTGCGATCGGGCGCGGGAGAGCACGCGCCGCTGTTGCCTGCCCTGGCGTCTGCCGCGCCGCCGCGTTCTGCCCTGCTGTCTGCCGCGCCGCTGTTCCCTGCTCTGCCCTCCGCCGCGCCGCTGTCGCCCGCCCCGCCTTCCGCCGTGCCGCGGTGCAGGCCGTTCGCCCTGCCGCCGTCCGTGCGCGCCGGGTGCGGTGTTCCGTTCTCCGGGGGTGCGGGTCTGCGGGGGCTGCCGTCCGCGCAGGCCCGGTCCTGCGCCTCGCTGTCCGCCGGTGCGGCTCCGCGCGGGTCGCCGTCCGTGCGCGCCGGGTGCGGTGTTCCGTTCTCCGGGGGTGCGGGTCTGCGGGGGCTGCCGTCCGCGCAGGCCCGGTCCTGCGCCTCGCTGTCCGCCGGTGCGGCTCCGCGCGGGTCGCCGTCCGCGTGCGCGGGGTCCTCCGCGCGGCCGTCCGCGCGAGAGGCCCGGGAAGGCGTCACCGTCATCGGGCGAGCGCCTCCTCGCGCCCGTCGCCGCCGACCAGCGCCCACCAGGCCGCGAGCCCCAGACACACGGCGGTCAGCACCGTCGAGGGCCCGCCGATGTCGGCGTACAGGAAGTCGGTGAGCTGCCAGAGCAGCAGACCGCAGGCGACGAGGGCGCAGTCGGGGCCGGGAGCCCCGGCCCGGCGTACCCGTGCCCAGCCGCGCACCGCGCACACCAGCAGGGCCAGCCAGCCGCCCGCCAGCCCGAGCAGTCCGACGAGTCCCTGCTCCCCGAGGACCAGCAGGTACATGTTGTGCGGGGAGAGCAGCGGCTGCCTGCGGAAGCCGGCGCCGGCGCCGTCGGTGTCGCTGCCCGCGGACAGGGCCACCGAGGCGTGCGCGTCCCGGTTCTCGGGGAAGCCCTTCAGGCCGACGCCGGTGAGCGGCCGGTCGCGCCACATGCCGGTCGCGGCCGCCCACATGGTGTACCGGTCGGTGACCGACTGGTCGGGGGCGTCCGCGACCCGGGTGATGCTGCCGACGCGTTCCTGGAGCATCGCCGAGCCCACACCGAAGCCGCCCACCAGGACGATCCCGGCGGCGACGGCGACCGCGCCCACCGTCAGCGCCCGCCGCACCCCGGCCAGCGCGAGCTGCGCCGAACAGGCCACCGCCGTCGCGATCCACGCGCCCCGGCTGAAGGACAGCGCGAGGGGCAGGAGCAGGCCGAGGGCACAGGCGGTGGCGATCGCCCGCTGCCGTACGGGGGCCCGGCCGAGCGCCAGCCCCACCGCGCAGACCAGGCCGAAGGACACGACCGTCGCCATGCCCATCACGTCCTGCGGCCCGAAGGTACCGACCGCCCGGATCGTCTCGCCCTGGTAGGAGGCGCCGGTCCCGGTGGCGAACTGGTGCACCCCGACCGCGCCCTGCCACCCCGCGAGCCCCACGAACGACCAGGCCAGCAGCCGGAAGTCGGACCGGTCGCGGATCAGCAGCAGCACCGCCGCGGGGACCAGGACGAAGACCTGGAGGTAGCGGCCCAGGCCGGTGATCCCGGCCCCCGGCGAGGACGCGCCCACCGCCGCGAGCGCGAGCCCGACGACGGGGAGCCCGAGGACCACCGCCGCGGTACGGGACAGGGGGCGCCGCCGCTGCCGCAGCAGCCGGACCGCGCAGTACAGCACCACCAGCGCCGACAGCGCGTCGGCCGGACCGGCGCCGCCCTCGCCGCTGGGGGAGACCGGCAGCGCGAGCAGGGCCACCACGGCGACGACGGGCAGCACCGGCGACAGCGCCCGGGCGCGGGGCAGGGACAGGGCGAGGCTCATCGGACGGTTCAGCTCCCGGTCGGTCGCACGAGGGCGGCCGCGGTGCGCAGCAGGATGCAGACGTCCTGCCAGAGCGACCAGTTGTCGATGTACGCGTTGTCGAAGCGGGCCCGGTCCTCGATGGAGGTGTCGCCGCGCAGCCCGTGCACCTGGGCGAGTCCCGTGACCCCGGTCCGCATCCGGTGCCGGGCCGCGTAACCGGGGTACGTCCGGCTGAACTCGTCGACGAAGTGCGGGCGTTCGGGCCGGGGGCCGACGAGGCTCATGTCACCGCGGAAGACGTTCCACAGCTGGAGCAGCTCGTCCAGCGAGGTCCGCCGCAGGAAGCGGCCGAAGGGGCTCATCCGCGGCTCGCCGGCCACGCTCCACCGGGTCGCGGACTCGTGCTCGTCGACCGGGCGGTAGGTGCGGAACTTCAGCAGCGTGAACGGCCGCCCGTCCTTGCCGACGCGTTCCTGCCGGAACACCACGCCCGGCCCGGTGGCCCGCCGCAGCACCACGGCGCACACCAGCAGCAGCGGGCCGAGCAGCGCCAGCAGCGTCCCGGAGACCGCGAGGTCCAGCAGCCGCTTGCCGAGGCTGTCCGGGCGCCGCGGCCCCAGGTCCATGCGCCGGCAGGCGAACCCGGCGAGCTGCTCATGGCTCGCGTACGACGGGCTGTCGGCGTCGACCTCCCACACCGTGCACCCCGACTCGGCGAGCGCCCGCAGCAGCGGCTCCTGGGCGGTGCGCACCGAGGGGTGGACGCACAGCACGTCCAGAACGCCGTTCTGGACGATCGCCCGCTGCACCTCCTCGCCGGTGGTGAGGACGGGCAGCAGCCCCTCGGAACCGTCCGGGTGCGCGGCCACGACACCGACCGGCCGCACCCCGTACCGGGGGTGGCGCAGGACGGCGGCGGCCACGCGCTGCGCGGTCGCCGCCGGGCCGATGACGAGCGCGGCGCGCGGGTGGCGCAGCAGCGCCCGACGCCGCCGCAGGTGGACGACCGCGCGGCCGGAGCAGGCGGCCACGGTCTGCGCCGCCCACCCCAGGAACAGCGTGCGCGCGGAGAGGGCGTGGGCCGGCGTGTGCGCCGCGACGAGCGCCCCCAGCGACACCCAGGCCACCGCGGTCCGGCCGCAGACGGCGGGCAGTTCGTCCAGCACGCCGTGCACCCCGTGCACCGGCCGGGACCGGCGCGGGCGCAGCAGTGCCGTCGCCACCAGCAGCAGGGCGGCCAGCAGCGGGCGGCGCTGCGCCCCGGTGAGCGCGAGCGCGCCCACGAGGACGGCGAGGCAGTCGGCGAGCAGCAGCGGCAGCGAGGAGGCGGGCCGGGCGGGGGACCGCCGGGCCGGGAGACGGAATCCCGCCGCGCTCTCGGGCCGCGGCATCACCGTGACCGGTGGGTGTCCGGGCTGGACTCCGGGGGCTCCGGGGGAGGGGACGGTGCTTTCCGCGGTCACGAGTGGATGGACTCCCTGCCTTCGGTGGGTACGACGGATGCCTGCGCTCCGGCCTCGGGCGGCCGGCCGCCGAGCAGTTCGCGGTACAGGGCCGCGACGGCCCCGGCCGTGCGCCGTACGTCGTGCGTGGACAGGACGTGGCGGCGCCCCTGCCGGCCGAGCGAGGCGCGCAGCGGCGGGTCGAGCAGCAGCCCGGCGACGGCCGCGGCCAGCGCCGCCGGGTCCTCGGGGGGCACCAGGCAGCGGGACGCGAGCGCGGCCGGCAGGCTCTCCCGGGCACCGTCCACGTCGGTCACCACCACGGGCCGTTCGCAGGCCAGCGCCTCCAGCGGGGCGAGGGCCATGCCCTCCCAGCGCGAGGGCAGCACCACCAGGTCGGCGGCCCGGTACCAGGGGACGACGTCGGCGACGGCCCCGGTGAACAGGACGGACGCCGGGGCGCGGGAGCGCAGCCGCACATGGTCGGGACCGTCCCCGACCAGCACGAGCCGGGCGCCGGGCACCTCGCCGGCGACCGCCTCCCACGCCTTCAGCAGCACGTCCTGTCCCTTCTGCCTGCACAGCCGCCCCACGCACACCACCAGCGGGGCGGCGGGGTCGGCGTCCGGCAGGAGCGCGGCGCGTACGGCCGTCGCGGGCGCCGGGTGGAAACGCTCGGTGTCGATGCCGTTGGGGACGACGCTCCACTGTCCGGCGATCCCGGCGCGTTCGCCGGTGACGCGCTCGGCCTCGCTCACGCACACCAGCCGGTCGGCCCACCGGGCGGCGAACCGCTCCCAGGTGAGGGCCAGCTCCGCGGTGGTCCCGCCGACCGCCTCGAACGACCAGGCGTGCGGCTGGAAGACGGTGGGGATCCGCCCCCGTACGGCGAGCCGGCCCGCGAGCCCGGCCTTCGCGCTGTGCGCGTGCACCAGGTCGGGGCGCACCTGTGCCAGGACCCGCGCCAGCCGCCGCACCTCGCCCGGGAGCGAGCGCCCCGGCGTCCGCGAGGCCTCCCACCGCCGTACGTCCGCGCCCAGGGACCGCAGATCCGCGGCGAGGGCGCTCTGGGGACAGGCCACGGTGACGTGCAGTCCGGCGGCGAGCTGGGCCCGCGCCAGATCCGTCACGACGCGGGCGACCCCGCCGTCCACGGGCTGGGTGAGGTGCAGGACCCGGGACCCGACGTCGGGTTCTGGCTGGTGCATCGCGCGGTTTCCTCGCTCACGGTGTCGCTCGGGACGGGCGGGAACGCGCTGCTTGCGGCCGACGGCGGCGAAGCGCGCCGGCCCGCGTGGCGTCCCGCTGGGAAACGAGCCGACAGCCCGGCTGGTCACCGCCGAGCCGAAAAACCGCGCCCGGATCGAACAAGCGGGAGAGGCCGCCGACGGTGCGCGCGTACGCCGGGACACGCGCCGCCGGAGCCGCCCCGGCGCGTTGATCTCGGCGTTCGTGTCCCGTTCCGATCGGAGGGCGGTTGCCGGAGGGCGCGGGGACGGCCTCGGGGGTCCGTCGAAGGGGTGAGCGATAACAAGCAGATCATCCGAACAGCACGACGGTCACGGACGGTCGCCGACGACCCGGCGTACGGGCAATCGTGGTCATACGACGTGAAAATGTGAACAGGGAGCGCGTCACTCCATCGGCGGCACAACCCCCGGCGGTGTCGCGCGTTGACACAGCGCCGGGCATCCCCGCCCGGGTGTTCGTGTCAAACCCCAAGGAGCACCTCTCCATGTCGCGTATCGCGAAGGGCCTGGTCCTGACCTCCGTTGCCGCCGCGGCCGTCGCCGGCACCTCCGGCATCGCCGCCGCCGACAGCGGCGCGAACGGCATCGCCGAGCACTCCCCGGGCGTGCTGTCGGGCAACGTCGTCCAGGTTCCCCTCCACATTCCGGTCAACGTCTGCGGCAACACCATCAACGTGGTCGGCCTGCTGAACCCGGCGTTCGGCAACACCTGCGTCAACGACTGACGTCACGCGACCGACGCCACGCGACCGCCGTCGCGACGCCGGTACGCCGTCGGACGGCCGTCCTCCCGCCGGAGGGCGGCCGTTCGCGTTGCCCCGGACGGGGCAGGCCGGACGGTTCCGCCGACACGGCCGGAGGGGCTCCCCACCAGCGGACACGGCCGGCGGAGGTGCGGCGCGGGGTGTTCTCTCTGTTGCGGGGGGTGACGTGCGCTTCCACGGTGGTGGTGCGACCCGACGCACTTCGAAAGGAACCCTCATGCGTGGTCTGCCCGTCCGGCGTATCGCTTCCACCGCACTGTGCGCCACCCTCGTCGTCGGCACCGCCGTCCCCCTCGCCCTCGCGGCAGAGGGTGACACGGCTGCCCGTGTGCGCACCCCTGCGGCGTCCCGGGCGCCCGTCCCCGGTTCGGACACGGTCACCGCGCAGCTCGAGGCCCTCAACGCGCTCGGCATCGTCCTCACCCCGGTCACCGAGCTCCTCGGCACCGCGATGAAGGCCGACGGCGGCCGGTTGACCGCCGACCAGGCCAAGCAGCTCGGCGACGCCGTCAAGCAAGCAGTCGCCACCATCACGACCGTGATCCCGCCGGCCCCGCCGACCACGACCACGCCGGACACCGCCACGACGCCGGACACCCCCACGACGCCGGACACCGCCACGACCACGGACACGGGCGCCGCGGCTACGGGCACCGCCACCACGACGGACACCGCCGCGCCGACGGACACGACCGCCACGGACACGACCGCCACGGACACGGCGCCGACGGGCACGACCGCCACGGACACGGCGCCGACGGGCACGACCGCCACGGACACGGCGCCGACGGGCACGACCGCCACGGACACGGCGCCGACGACCACGATCACCACGGACCCGGCCACGGCCGGCACCCTGCCCCTGCTCACCCGAGGCGGTGACGGGACGAAGGCGCGGACCGCGGCCGCCGACCTCAAGAGGGACGCGCTCACCTCCCTCCAGCAGGCGCTCGACACGCTGCTCGCGGCCATCACCTCCGGCGACGCCGGCCAGGTCCTCCCGGCGACCACGGCCGTGGTCGCCGGCCTGGTCGACCTGGTCGCGGCGACACTGCTGGGCGGCGACCTGCCCGCCCCGACCCTGGCCGGCCTGCCGCAGCCGGCCTCCGCACCGGCAACGGCCGCCACCCCGGCGACGCCCGTCACCCCGGCGACGCCCGTCACTCCAGCGGCGCCCGCCCTGTCGGCCATCACGCCGTCGGCCCGCACCGGCGCGCTGCTTCCCGCCCCCTGACGGGCGGACCTCCCCCTCCGCACCCCGGCGCACGCACAGCCCCCGCCCCCCGGCCGGGTGGCCCGCGCCGGGGTGCGGACATTTTGCGCCCTCGGGGTTTCCGCAACCGACGGGGATCGTTAGGCACGGCGTCAGACAGTCCCCGGGCGACCTGAGCCGCCGCGCGGCCGAGCCGTCGAGCCGCCGGAGCCGCCGGAGTCGCCGAAGAAAGGAAACCCGATGAAGTCGCTGAAGGCCGCCGCCGTCGTCGCCGGATCCATGGTGATCGCCGGTACCGCCGCACCCGCGTTCGCCCACACCCCCGCCGACCTCACCCCCACCAGCCTCAACGGCGCCGTCGACACGCTCACCCGGGGGCCCGCCCTCGACGTCATGCCGCTGCGGCAGCAGTCCGACGCCCTCGACACCGAGAACGAGAACTCCCCGCTCAACACCGTGAAGGACGCGACCGCAGCCCTCAACAAGACCCACGCCCCGCTCCTCGGCGGGCTGCCCCTGAAGGGGTGACGCCCCGTTCGGGGCTTCTCCGGAGGGCCGGTCCCGTACCGCACGGGACCGGCCCTCGGCGCTGTCCGACCCGCCGTTTCCCGGCGCCGTTCGAGGCGGCGCCCCCGGCGCGTCCCTCGTTCGTGTGGAGCACCCGCGTGGCGTCCTCCTCCCGGGTGAGAAGCCGCCCGGACGGCCTCCGGTACGCCGATAGGGTCGCGCGGTGACCTCAACCACCAGCACCACCCTCCCCGTCGGCGCGGCCGAACCGGGCACCCTCGTCGTGATGCCGTGGAGCGGCGAGGCCCCCGACGGCGGCGACATGCCCTACCTCCTGGCGTACTCCCTCGGCGACGCCGCGGCCGGTCCCGAGGCCTCGGCCGCCGCCATCGAGCGCCTGCTGAACGACAACGGCCTGTCCGTCGGCGGCGACCTCGTCGACGGCACCGAGCGGCCCGGCCTGCCGGTCGGTCTGCTCGTCGAGTCCGGTGCCGCCGTCCTGACGCTGCCGGGCCTCACCGCCCAGTGCGTGCCGCCGCCCGAGTGGATCGCCGCCGTCGGCGAACGCGGCTACGCCTACCTCGTCTTCACCACCCGCCCATGGCCCGAGGCCGTCCCCGGCCGGCCGGTCGAGGCCGAGGCGCTGGCCGCGTTCGCCGGCGCCGACGAGACCCTCCGGGCCGCCGCACACATCGTCCTGCCCGCCCGCAGTCTGCGCGGCTGACACCGCCGGCCGCCCGGGAGCGGTCGGCAGGCCGGCCCCGACCCGCCGGTGGGATTTCTGGACGAGCCGACCTTCGTCCGTCGCACTACTGCTGCACCCGGGCGATTTGCGCGGTGATGCGCTCTGACGGCGTTTTCCGGCTCGTTACTCGGTACGCACACACCGCCCCCTCCCCTGACTCCGAAAGGGCCGCACCGAGATGAAGACGAAGCCGACCACCCGAGGAGCCCTCGCCGCCGTGCTCACCTGTGTGGCCGCCGCGGCCGGTGCCGTCGCCGCGACCCCCGCCGCCGCGATCGGCACGGTCCCCGTCCCCGTACCGCTGAACGGCGTCGAGAACTCCCTCCACATGGAACTGCCGGAGGCCGCCGGCGAGATCCCGCTGCCGGCCACGGGCACGCCCGACGGCCCGCGGTACGCCGAGGGCCGGCTCCTCCCCGAGCGGGTCCCGCCGCAGGTACCGGTCCGCGCCGGGCTGCCCGGCGCGGACCTGGACGCGCCCCTGCCGGAGGCCCTAGGGGACGACGCCCAGCTGGCCGGCCTCGAAGCACCCGCCTCCGAGCTGCGCACCCCCAGCCCCGGACCGGCCCTGGACGTCCCGCTCACCGCCCCCGACGCCGACGGCCTGCCGGGCCTGCGACTGCCGCGGGCCGGCGTGGTCGCCCCGGTCCTGGAGCGGGTGCGGGCCGGGGACCCCGCACCGGGCCAGGGCCGGTAGGAGCCGGCCCGGGAGCACGGCCACGGGCCCGGACGGCCGTCCGGGCCCGTCGTCATGCCGTGAGGTCGTGACCAGGAGGGCCGCCGGACGGTTACGGCTGTGGAAGATCCGAACCGGACGAGGAGCACACCATGGTCGTCAGCCCCGACGGAACAGCAGTGAACGCGGTACCGGTGCCCGCGGCAAGACGCAGGATCCGGCGTGACGTGCTGCGCGGGCTGCTCGGCGCGACCGCCGCGCTGGCACTCGCCCCGGTCGTCGCCGCCTCCCGGCCCGGGCGCCGCCAGGACGGCCCGCCGGACGCAGGCTTCGACGAGACCTACCGCGGCAGGCGCCTGCGGGGCGTCCCGCTCCCCGCGACCCGTGCCGCCGGTGGCGGCGAGCGCTGGCGGGTCACGGTCGACGGCCGCCCCCTGCACCTCATGCGCCGGGCCGACGGCACCTGGCTGAGCATGGTCGACCACTACCAGTCGTACGCCACACCGCTGGAGGCGACCCGTGCCGCCGTGGACGAGCTGGGCCCGGGGCAGACGCTGCGCGACACCGGCTCGGCCGGCGGCCGCACGCACGAGGGGCACACCCGGCCGGGGGAGCACCGTGGTCTACACCCGTAAGGACGTCAGTACGCTCACCGGCACCGAGCGGCGCCGCTTCGTGGCGGCCCTGCTCGACATCAAACGGAGCGGCGAGTACGACGAGTTCGTGCGCATGCACATCGACTACTACGTCTCCGACGGCGAGGGCGGCCTGCGGACGGCCCACATGGCACCCTCCTTCCTGCCCTGGCACCGCCGGTTCCTGCTGGACCTGGAGACGGCGCTGCGCCGGGTCGACCCGTCGGTCACCCTGCCGTACTGGGACTGGACGCGCGACCGCGGCAAGACCTCCGTCCCCTGGACCGAGGACCTCCTCGGCGGCGACGGACGCGGCTCCGACCGCCAGGTGACGACCGGGCCGTTCGCCTACGCCACCGGCAACTGGACGCTCAAGGAGGGCGTGACCGACACCGAGTTCCTCACCCGCGACCTCGGCCGCGCCCGCGACCCGATCGAGCTGCCCCTCGAGAGCGACGTGGAGTGGGCGCTGGAGGACCCCCTCTACGACGCCTCGCCCTGGAACTCCACCTCACCGCAGGGCTTCCGCAACAAGCTGGAGGGCTGGGGGACCGGCCGGGGCAGCGCCGCCTGGCGCAACCACAACCGGGTGCACCGGTGGGTCGGCGGGGCCATGGTCGGCGGCGCCTCCGTCAACGACCCCGTGTTCTGGCTGCACCACGCCTACATCGACCTGCTGTGGACCCGCTGGCAGCAGCGGCACCACGACCACCGCTACCAGCCGGCCGAACCGCCGGCGGCGGGCAGCGGGCAGTACCGCCGGATCGTCGCCCGGCACGAGAAGCTGCCGCCGTGGGACGTGACACCGGACCAGTTGGAGGACGCCGGGCGGATCTACCGCTACGCGTGAGCCGTCCCGTGTGCGGCCCTTCGCCGTTCCGCGGCGGGCCGCACACGGGCAGAGCCCCGGCGCTCGAGGTGCCGGGGCTCTGCCGTGGGGTGTGCGCGGACGGCGTCAGTCGCCGTAGCTGCCGCCCGACTTGTGGCCGCCGCCCGAGTGGCCGCCACCGGCGTGCTCGCCACTCTTGCCGTCCTCGCCGTGCTCGCCGTCCTTGCCGTAGTCGCCGTGGTGGTCGCCGTTGGCGCACTTGTTCCCGAAGGCCGGGTTCAGCAGGGCGATGACGTTGACCGTGTTGCCGCAGACATTGACCGGCACGTGCACCGGAACCTGGACGACGTTGCCGGACAGGACGCCCGGCGAGCCCACGGCCGCGCCCTGCGCCCCCGCGTCCGCCATGGCCAGACCGCCCCCGCTGACCACCATGGCACCCGTGCCCAGGGCGACGGCCGTTGCCTTCGCGATGCGAGACATCACGTTCTCCTTAGTGAATCGGTTCGCGCGACAGCAGAAGGCGCCGCCGCACTCCCCGTTCAACGCCGGGGCACGGGGCCGGTCACGGCGCGTTCGGGCGGATCACCCTTTCCTCAGCCCCGCCAGCCGGTCCCACAGTGTCGAGGGCGTCGCGAAGGTCTCCATCACCAGCAGTTCGTCCGGGAGTTCGACGGCGAACCGGTCCTCCAGCTCCGCGACCAGTCCGAGCAACGTCAGGGAGTCCAGGCCGAGTTCGGTGAGGCTGGCGTCCGCGTCGAGGGGTGAGTCCGCGTCGAGGAAGGGGAGCGTCTGCCGCAGGACGGATTCGAAGTCGCGGTAGGAAGGATCGTTCACGCCTGCTCCTCGATGCTGTGCGGCCTTCGGGTGACGGGTGTGCTCCGTACGGGTCACAGTAGTGCGTGGACGATCACCCGTCAGGGGCGCTGCCGGTGCGCGGAGACGAAGTCGGTGAGCGTGGCGATGGACTCCAGGCTGTCCAGGCTCAGGTCCAGGGCTGCCACGTCGACTCCGTAGCGCTCGTCGATCGTGCCCAGGAGCGTCACGCCCGCCAGCGAGGTGAGGCCGATCCGCGGGCCGAACAGCTCGGTGCCGGCGGGGAGTTCCGCGATCACGGCGGCGTCCAGACGGGCGGCCTCGGCGATCATCGACCGCAGCTCCCGTTCCACCGCCGCCCGGTCGTCGTCACAGGAGGGGGTGCGGGGGTCCGTCACGCTTCGGCGTCCTTTCGGGTGGAGACGTGCAGCCAGGCGGGAGGTGCCGGCAGGTCGCCGTGCAGGGTGCGCGCCAGGACGGCCGGCTCGGCGGCGGTCCCGGGAGTCCCGGCGGTGTCCGGGGCGGTGTCCGCGGTCCGGGCGCGGCGTAGTCCCGCCTGGCGCAGCAGGATGCGCATCTCGAGGTTGGCGTCGGTCGGGCGCAGGGTCACCCGGAACTCGTCCGCGCCGGCCTCCCGGGCCCGTTCCATCAGCCAGAACAGGAAGGCGGCGGCGGCCCCCCGGCCGGCGACCCGGCAGGAGAGCGCCAGCAGCGGGACCGACCGGACGCCCGGCGTGCTCCGGTCGACCAGCGCGGCCCCGATGACGCCGTACTCGCCGAAGCGGTCGGCCATCCGGGCGGTGTACAGCGTGTGCCCCTCGGTGGCGGCGAGGTCGCGCAGCCGCTCGGGCGTCAGGCCGGAGGAGTTCAGGCGGTGGGTCCGGGCGGCCAGTTCGAGCGCGCGCGGAACCTCCTCCGCCACGGCCTCGCCGACGGTGAGCCGCATCGCGCACCAGCGCAGGAACTCCTCCCGCGTGCCCTGGAAGCGCTCGCCCTCGGCGCGGCGGGTCTCCTCGGTTCGGTAGCGGTGCACCCGCTCCCGCGACTCGGGGGTGACGTCGCGGCCCTCGAACGCCGCCAGCAGCGCGGGCACCTCCTGCGGGCCGAGCGTGCGCACGCCGGGCAGCAGGGCCTCCACCTCGGCGCGCTCGTACGCCGAGTCGTCGACCAGGACGAGCGCCTCCACGGCGATCCCGAGGTCCTTGGCGATCCGGCGCAGCGACTCGCTCTTGTCCTGCCAGGACACCTGCGGGGCGAGGAAACGGCTCCGCAGCCGCGGTACGGCGTCGATCCGTTCGAGGACCGCGGGCGCGCTGCGGCTGGCGAGGCTGCTGAGCACACCGCGGGCCGCCAGCGCGTCGATCGCGGCGAGCATCTCGGGGCGGGGGACGGGGAGGTCGTCGGTGGGCGCCTCCACCGCGATCTCGTCCCACAGGGTGCCGTCCAGGTCCCAGACGACGCACTTGATCCGGTCGGGGTCGTACCCGCCGGGCCGGTCCGGCCCGGTCGTCCCCGTCGTCCCCGTCGTCCCGGTCATCGGGCGTCCTGTCGCGGGAGCCGCAGCTTCATCGTCAGGGTGGCGGGGTCGAAGCCGAACTTGCGGTAGACCGTGCGCATCGGGACGTTGCCGACGTGGACGCGTCCGACGACCTCCGTGATCCCCTGCTCCAGGCAGAACTCCAGGCCTGCGGTGAGGAGCAGTTCGGCGACGTCGCCGCGGTTGTCCAGCGGGGCGACGGCGAGGGAGCGGAAGTTGGCGTAGCGGTCGCCGGTCATCGCGTTCTGGTTGACGCTCACCCACAGCCAGCCGACGGGCTCCCCGCCCGGACGGCCGGCGACGAGCATGCCCTCCTTGGACTTCTCCATGGCGCGGCCCAGCCGGGACGCCCAACGCGCGGGGTCGTCGATGGCGTCCTCGCCGAAGGAGACACGGGCGATCTCGGCCTCGAACTCGCCGATGGCCGGCAGGTCCCTCTCCTCCGCCGGACGGATGACGAAGGGCGCCGCCCGCCGCTCCAGCTCCGCGCGGTCGTCGGCGCTCGGTGCGTCCCAGCCGGACCGCGGGGCCTGCGGCCGCCCGGCGGGCTCGGGTGCTCCGGCGGGCGCGGGTGCCCCGGTGGGCGCGGGTGCCCCGGTGGGGGTGGACACCCCGGTGGGGGCCGCCGCCTGTGCCGGGACCGGCGTCTGAGCCGAAACGGAAGCCGGTGCAGAAACGGAAGCCGGTGCAGAAACGGAAGCCGGTGCCGAAACGGAAGCCGGTGCCGAAACGGAAGCCGGTGCCGAAACGGAAGCCGGTGCCGAAACGGAAGCCGGTGCCGCATCCGGTGCCTGAGCCGGGGCAGGCGTCTCGCCCCGGGCCTCGGCCGGTGTCTCCTCTGCCGCGACCAGGCGGCCCGGGCGGAAGGGGCCCTGCCCGCACCGCGGGCAGCCCTCGTCGCGCAGGGCGGCGACCGAGGCCCAGCGGGCGCCGGGGCCGACGCGGACCCGGGTGCCGCAGGCCACGCACTCGTACTCGCGCTGCCGGGTGCGCTTGTCGCCGGTGTAGAGGGGGCCGCCGTACTCGCCCTGCCGCGAGGCGGTCGAGGTGGTGGTGAGCAGGTGCTGGAAGAAGCCGACACCGCCGAGGATGCCGCTGCCCTCGTACTCGTTGAAGTTGCGGACGTAGCCGTTGGTGACCAGGCCGAGGGCCTGGATCTCGCGCTGGACCTCCAGCATCTCGTCGGGGCTCTTGCCGCCGAAGGAGAAGAAGACGCTGTGCGCGGGTCCGGGGCGCAGGCCCTCCACGGCGCGGGACAGGAACAGCCGGGCGCCCTCCGGGGTGTAGGGCGGGTCGGTCATCGCGACGTCGAAGCCGTCGTGCAGCTCGGCGGGCAGCGGACGGCGCAGATCGTGCTCGACGGTCTCGACGCGGGTGCCGAGGCCGGCCGACACCTTCCTGATGTGGGCGAGGATCTCGGGGGAGATGTCGACGACGGTCACCCGCTCGACGATCGGCGCCCCGAGGACGTCGCCGACGACCGCGACGGCCAGCGAGACGAGGTCGTCGTCGCCGATCAGCAGCAGCGAGCCGCCCGGCAGGGCGCCCGCGGTGAGCAGCGCGAGGACCCGGCGCACCTTGGTCTCGGCCGTGCAGTGGGACTGGTCGATCGCCATGTCGGCGGCCGGGCCCGTCTCCATGACGGCGCGCAGCCGCTCCACGGCCTCGTCGAGGACCGACGGGATGACCAGCTCACGGCCGTCGCACGTGGTGCAGGTGGCGTCGAGGGTGAGGTCCATGCCGAGCCGGGCGACGACGTCGAGTCCGGCCGGGGTCAGCCGGGAGGGGCGCTCCTTGGTGACGAGGTCCCGGCGGCGCAGCTCGTTGCCCACGGCGGCCACGATGGGGACGGGCAGGCCGGTGGCGCGGCTGAGGTCCTTGGTGGAGGCGGGGGCCAGGCGGCGCAGGGCGCGGAGGACGGACCGCACTCCGGGCGGGCCCTCCTGGAGCCTGACGGCGTCCGCGACTTCCGTGAGCACGTGATCGGCGTGGGTACTCCGACGGTGTCGAGGCGCGTTCTTCACAAGGGAGCTCCGGGCGGGACCGAGGTGAGCAGGACCCTCCAGTATAGGTCGGGGGGTCCGGGCTCCGGCCCGCCGAGGGGCGGCTGGGGGGCCGCTGGGGGGCCGCCGGGAGCCCGCCGGGAGCCTGCCGGGGGGCTGGCGAGGGGCCGCCGGGAGCCCGCCGGGAGCCCTCCGGGGCCCGCTAAGCCCGCCGAGGGGCCGCCGGGGGGCCCGCGGAGGGGCCGCCGGGGGGCCGCCGGGGGGCCGCCGGGGGGCCGCCGGGAGCCTGCCGGGGGGCTGGCGAGGGGCCGCCGGGAGCCCTCCGGGGCCCGCTAAGCCCGCCGAGGGCCCGCCGAGGACCCGCGGAGGGGCCGCCGAGGGCCCGCCGAGGGGCCGCCGAGGGGCCGCCGGGGCCCGCTCGGGCTGACAAGGGCCCCGGCGAGGGCCCGCCGGGAGCCCGCCGAGGCCTGCGATCACGCGGGCCCCTCGTGACGCGGGCCCCTCGTGACGCGGGCCGCTCGTGACGCGGGCCGCTCGTGACGCGGGCCGTCGATCGGCCCGCTCAGCCGAGCGCCGCCCCCACCCTCTCGTTCCACTCCTTCTCCAGGACCGCCGTCTGCGTCATGAGGTCGGCGATGCGGACGACCGTGGCGGCGCCCTTGCGGAACCGCAGGAAGAAGGTGTTGCGGGTCATCTCCCAGCGCCGGGACAGGGCGTCGGCGTCGGCCGCCCGGTCGAGCAGCGCGGGGAGGGCGCACGCCCCGGCCGCCGCCCGCAGGAAGCGGGCGTTGAGGGCACGCCGGCTGGCCAGCTCCCCGAACCAGGCGCTGACCTCGATCATGCCCACGGGGCTCAGGGCCGCGAAGGCGTCCGGGGCGGCGCGCAGTTCGTCCGCGCAGTCGGTGAGCAGGTCGGTGCCGCCGGACTCCCGGACGTTGCGGGCGAGTGCGGCGCGGTGGCGCTCCCCGTCCGGCTCCCCGGGGCGGTGTCCGGCCCGCACGACGACGGTGCGGTTGCGCCAGTCGGGATCGCCCCTGCGGGCCTCGCCCAGGGCGTCCGAGGACATCGCCGCCGACAGCGCGCGGGCGTCGAGGGGGCCGTCGTAGAGGGAGCCCTGGTAGCGGTCGACGACACGGAACACGGTGCCGCCGTCGCCGTCCGCCCCGCCCGTTCCCTCGCCCTCGCCCTCGGCGCGGGAACGGATCACGATCCGGTGCGCGTGGTGCTGCTGGCCGTGGAAGGAACTGTGCGGGACATGGAAGGTGTCCACCCAGGCGATCACCGGAATTCCGTCACGCACCTGCGCGTGAATGTATTGCCCGGCTTTTTCCGGGGTTTCGTGCCGACGCAGTTCGGTGGTCGTCCCGTGCCATGCGTGGAGGATTTCCTCCGGTGTGCTCCGATGAATTCCAAGGTGTTCCACGGGCCATTCGGTCTCGACCGCGTCCGGCCTCCGGTGATAGCCCCACTCGCTGCCCAGTACGCTCGGGTCATGGCCGAGCCAGGCCGTCGTGATGCCGTAGGTCGCCGAAATGCAGTCCAGTGCCGAGAATTCCGCGTCCGCCGTGCCCCGCTTTTCCAAGAACCCCGCTCCCTCGCTGTCCCCGCCGGAGCCGTCGCTTTCCGGCCGATCCCATGTGACCTTCGAAAACCCCCTTGACGCAGGGCGCGCGCGAGCCCTAGGGCGCCCCGGATGCTACGCTGGGCACCACCGAGCGCCAGTGACCGGCCTCGTCGACCTTCCGCTTCTGCCGCGCAGACCAGCACAGATCTATGAAAGGAGACGGGGGCAGCGGTTCGCGTCCCCCGGTTCCCCATGACCAACTCCTCCGAGCTCGCCACCGAGGGCATAAACGTCGACGATTTGTGCTCGTACGCCGTCGACGTATGGGTGAGCGACCACAGCATCCTGACCGATGAACAGCGCCTTCTCCAGGTTCTTCGCACGGCCGCGGAAAAGGGGAACGCCACGGTCCTCGGTGAAGCGTCGCACGTGTTCCCCAACGGTGCCGTCACCGCAATTCTCCTGCTCTCCGCCTCGCACCTGAGCATCCACACCTGGCCGGAATTCAGCCTCGCCAACGTCGACCTGCTCGCCTACGGCCGGCTGAACGGCGAGCGGATGATGCAGAGCGTCGAGCTGGGCCTCTCGCCGACGAAGATCAACGTCACCCGGATGCTGCGCGCGGTGCACTGACCCGCGCCGCGGACGGCGATCACAGCCACCCCGCCAGCGACGTCAGGAACGCGTCGAATCCGTCCCGGTGGATGGCGTGCGTCGCACCCGGCACCGTCCGCACCTCGAAGCCCCGCCGGACCAGGTCCGTCCGCATCTCCCCGCTCACCAGCGAACTCGGTTCCGCCGTCTGGACGAGCGAGGGGACCAGGGGCTTCTCGGGGGTGTGGTCGACCGTCCGGTACGCGGAGAGGGCGAGCGCCGAGCGCTCGTCCCAGGCGCGCAGCGCCGCCACCTCCGCCGCGACCCGCCGCTCCCCCCAGTCCGGCCGCAGCCCCCTGATCAGCAGCCGGGGCGCCCGTTTGAACAGGGCGAACGACGCCGGGTCGACGGTGCCGTGCGGGCCGCCGAGCCGCCACGCGGGCTCGGAGTAGACGGCGCGCCCCGGCTGGAGTTCCGCCACCGCCAGCGCCAGGGCCAGCGCGCCCAGCGAGTGGCCCAGCGCCAGCTCGGGACGGCGCGGCAGCGTCTCCAGCAGATCCTCCGCGAACAGGTGCGGGGCGTAGGCGCCCCGGCCGCTCGCGCCGTGGCCGCGCAGATCGACGGCGACGACGCGGTACCCGCGGCCCGTCAGGGCCGGCACCAGCTCCTGCCAGGTGCGGTGATCGGACATCAGGCCGTGGACGAGGACGGCGAGGCGGTCGCCCGAGCCCCACTCCCGGGTGTGCAGTCGCATACGGCCCACCTCAGCAGGCCGGACCGGCGGACGCCAGTTCCGCCACGGCCCCGGCCGATTCCGGCAGCGCCCACAGCCGCTCCGCGAACCCCGCCGCGCCCAGCCCCCGCCCGTACCGGACGATCCGCCGCGTGACCGCCTCCAGCACCTGGAGCCGGTACGGCCACAGCGCCTCCTGCTTCGTCAGCGCCGCCTCCTCCGAGCCGGGCACCACCACCGGGCGCAGACCGGCGGGCAGCCGGCCGGCCACGGCCCAGGCGTCCGCGAAGAGCGAGTACGGCATGTCCTCGTAGAACGCGACCCGTCCCGGTTCCAGCTCGCCCCGGACGAGCAGCTCCAGGGCCGCCCGCCGGGTCAGGACGTGGTCGACGTGACCGCCCACGCCGAGCGGCACGAGGACGAGGTCCGCGCCGGACACCTCGGCCGCCAGGTCCGCCGTGACCCGGCCGAACAGCTCCGGCTCGCCGGCCGCGGCCGCGTCCTCGGCGTCCGGCTCCAGGAAGAAGTTCTCCCGCCGGGCCGCCCGGTCGGCGGCGTCGGTGTGGCCGAGCACGGTCAGGCCCACGCCGAGCACCCCGCACGCCACCCGCTCCTCCGCCAGCAGCAGCCGCGAGGAGAGCGCGGGACGGCTCTGGTAGTAGGGGCGGCGGGTCCAGGTCTCGTGCGAGAACACGTCCACCACGCGGCCGCCGCACCGGGCGAGCAGCCCGCCCAGGGCCAGTTGGGCGTCGTCCGGGTGCGGCGAGAGCACGACCGGCGCCCGGGACGGCGCCGTGCGCGGCGGCGGCGCCGCGACCACCAGGCCCGCCGCGTGCCATCGGCCGATCAACTCCCGCTGCGGGGACGGCCAGGAGCGGTACGGACGGGTGCCGTCGCAGGCCTCCCACACGTCGGCCGCTTCCGGCGGCAGCAGGTCACGGGCGACCGGCTCACCGAGGAAGCGCGCCTCGGGACCGTCGAACTCGGCGTGCGGCAGCCGTACCGGCCGGTCGTCCGCCGTGAGGGCTCTCGGCGTCCGCCGCACGAGCGGGCCGGCTGAGGGGCGCTCGGACATGCGCAGGAGTGTAGGGCAAGGGGCAGTCATGGAACGATGGGACGAGCACGTGACAGGGCTGTGATCGGCACGCGACGGAAGGCTCGAACAGCATGTACGTACTCGCCCGGGGACTTGCCGCGACGGAGACCGAGAACCTGCGGGAGGCCTGCGAACGCACCGCGCTCCCGCTGCGGCCCGTTCCCGACGGGGACGGTGTCGCCGAGCACGTCGCCGCCGACCTCCTCGTGGCCTTCGTGGCCGCCGCCGACGACGGCACCGCCCCCCTCGACCTGCGCGACCTCACCCACGGCGGCGCCTACGCGGTGCTCGTGCAGCCGGCGCCGACCGCGCGGACGACGCTGGCGGCGGTGCGCTCCGGCGCCGGCTTCGTCATGGCCGCGCCGCTCGACGTGGACCGGCTGGTGCCCTTCCTGACCTACCTGCGCGACGTCGCCGCTCCCGCCGCGGCCCAGGTCCTCGACCTGGACGAGGCCGGCGTGCTGGCCACGCCCTCCGGCTCCGTGCGGCTGTCCGAGGCCGAGGCGCGGGCGCTGCGCGCGCTCGCCGACCGCCGGGCCACCATCGTCGGACGGCCCGATCTGATGCGGCTGACCGGCGAGGACCCGCGGGACGTCGTCGCATCCCTGCGCGCCCGGTTCCGGGAGGTCGGCTCGGGCGCCCAGATCCTCAAGGTGCCCCACATGGGCTTCCGGCTCGTCGGGGAAGTGCGGCTGAAGGCGACCGCGTGACGGGCACGGCGCCGCCCGAGGCCGCGCCGGGACGCACCGTCGACCTCTGGTGGGCCCGTTCCGACGACGCGTCGGCCCGCCTCGCCGCCCTGCTCGACCCCGTGGAGCGCGGCCGGTACGAGGCGACCGCCGACCCCGTCAACGCGGCGCACTTCCTGGTGGGTTGCGCCCTGACCCGCGTCGTCCTCGGTGAACTGCTCGGCCTGGCGCCCGCCGCGGTGCCGCTGCGGCGGGTGTGCCCCCGCTGCGGCGGACCGCACGGCAAGGTCACGCTCGCCACCGCGACCGAGACCGAGACCGAGACCGAGACCGCGACGGCCACCGCCACCGCGGCCGCCCCCGACGTCCGCTTCAACGTCTCGCACAGCGGCGGCGTCGTCGGGCTCGCCGTCTGCCGCGGCGCCGACGTCGGCCTCGACGTCGAGGACGCGGCCACCGCCGTCGACGTGGACAAGGTGGCGCCCCGCGCCCTCACCGGCACCGAACTCGCCGCCCTCCGCGCCCGCCCGCCCGCCGGACGACCTGCCGCGTTCCTGCGCTACTGGACGCGCAAGGAGTCCGTCCTCAAGGCGCTCGGCGTCGGGCTGCGCGTGCCGCTGCGACGGCTCGAAGTGACCGATCCCGCGCTGCCGCCCGCCGTAGTGAGCCTGCCGGAACAGATCACCACCTGCCGCGAACTGCGCATGGCCGATACGGTGGTCGGCATGACGCACCCCGCGTCCGTCTCGGTGGCAGGACCTACGGAGGTGACTCTCGTCCAGCACCGGGCGTCGGCGCTCCTCGGGGCATGGCGGTGACCGGACCACACCGCAACCCCGCACACCCGGCGCCGACTTGATTCGACGTGTTGCGCACAACGGGGAAGGGCAGAGCCAGATGTCGGACGTCGTGCTGTTGACTCCGCGGGAGATCACCACCGGGGCGACCAGCCTCAACAACCAGAACGTGACCGTCACCGACGAGGAGTACGTCCAACTCGACCCCGCCCTGCGGATCTTCTACGAGAAGGTCCGGGAGAACCTGGGGCTCGCCTGCATCACCGGCTACCTCCGCGACGCCGGATACTCGGTCACCTCGCTCAACCTGCACGGCCGCAACCCCGGCGACGAGGCGATCATCGACCTCATCCGCCGCGAACGCCCCCGCTTCGTGGGCATCAGCATCATGTACGACCTGCACATCATCGACGCCATCCGGCTCATCCGGTGCGCCCGCGCCGCCGACCCGGACGTGTTCATCGCGATCGGCGGCGCGTTCTGCACGTACAACGCCAAACTGATCGCGGAGCGGGTGCCCGAGGCCGACTGCGTCACCTTCGGCGAGGGCGAGCTGACCGTCGTCGGGATCATGGACGCGCTGACCTCGGGAGCCGACTGGCGCCGGACACCCGGACTGTTCCACCGGGACGGCGACCGGGTGCGCAGCAGCGGCATGCCCGTCCTGCCCGACCTCGGCAACCTCGTCTGGCCCGCCCGTGACGTGCTGGAGTACCACCGGGCGGCCGGCATCGCGACACCCGTGGCGTCCACGTTCACCAGCCGCGGCTGCCACGCCAAGTGCACCTTCTGCTACGCGCCCCGCCAGCCCGGAGTGGTCGACGGGTTCTGGCGGATGCGGCCCCCCGCCGACGTCGTCGACGAGATCGAGTACCTCCAGCGGGAGTTCGGCACCCGCTTCATCTGGTTCAACGACGACAACTTCGGCGGCGCCTTCGGCGACGGCTTCGCGCACGCCGTCGAGTTCGCCGAGACCGTCCTGCGGCGCGGCCTGAAGTTCCAGTTCCACTGCGAGTTCCGCGTCGACTCCGGGCTGATCGACCACGAGGCCCTCGACCTGCTGCACCGCGCCGGGCTCTCCTCCGCGCTGCTCGGCATCGAGTCCGGCTCGCCCGGCATGCTGCGCCGGTTCAAGAAGGGCACGACCGTCGCGTACAACCTGGACGCGGCCCGCATGTTCAAACGCAAGGGCCTCGGCCTGGACCCGGGCTGGATCATGATCGAGCCGAAGACCTCGGTGGCCGAACTCTGGGAGAACCTGGAGTTCATCGTCGCCGCCCGCATCCACGAGGCCGACAACCCGTTCTTCCTCATCAACCGTGCCATCGCGCTGCGCGGCACCGAGATGTACGACAAGATCGAGGAACCGCTGCCGCTGGCCGACATCGACGGCCTGGAGGGCGATGCCTATGAGATCCTGCGCACCGCCCGCCGCGACTACCGGGTGCCGGACCCGCGCGTCGAGGCGCTGTGGGCCGCCTGGAGCGAGGTCGGCGAGGAGATCAGCGACCGCAAGGAGAACGTCCTGCCGTTCGTCGCGCAGAAGATCGCCCTGGGCGCCCGCCGGCTGCGCGGCACCGAGCACAACCCGCGCGCCCTGCTCAGCAGGCTGCGCGCCTGGCGCAACGGCCTGCCGGAGCTGTTCCTCGCGTTCATGAACTACGGCCTCGTCCTCGCCGAGAGCGGCCCGCCCGACCTCGCCGCCCGGCTCACCGCCGACCTGCGCGACCTGGTCGCCGACTACGACGCCGAGCACCTCGGCGAGTCCTTCGACGACTTCGGCGAGCGGGTGGAGCGCATGTGCGGCGCCGAGGCGCTGACGGCGGCGGGAGCGGGCCGATGACCCTGCGGTACGGAGTGGTCGGGTGCGGCCGCGTCTTCCAGCGCTACCACCTGCCCGTCGTCACGGAACACCGGGACTACACGCTCGTCGCCGCCTGCGACACCGACGCCGACAGCGCCCGCACGGTGCTCGGCGCGGCGGCGGAGGGCGTGCTGGTCACCACGAGCCTGAAGGAGTTCCTCACCGTCGGGCGGCCGGACGTGGTGGCGGTGTGCACGCCGAACGACGCGCACACCGGGCCCGTCCTGGCCGCGCTCGCGGCCGGCGCGCACGTCCTGTGCGAGAAGCCGCTGGCCGCCGACATCACCGAGGCCCGCCTGCTGGCGGGGGCGCCGGGTGCCGCCGACCGGCTCGCGGTCAACCTGCCCTACCGCTTCCACGAACTGGTCCCGGTCTTCGGCAAGGCGCTCCCCGACGGCCCCTGCGAGATCACGCTGACCTTCACCACCGCCGGTCAGCGCCTGTGGCGGCCGGTGACGAACTGGTACGGCGACGCGGCCCGGGCCGGCGGCGGTGCGCTGGTCGACCTCGGGGCGCACGCCCTGGACCTGATGATCACCGTCTTCGGCGCGCCCCGCCCGGCCGGCTGCCGCGTCGACGCGGTGGGCGTGGAGGAACGGGTCGTCGCCGACCTGGAGTTCCCGGCCGGGCCGGGCCGGCTGCGCATCGACCGCCGCAGCCGGGTCATGGGCCTGACCCTCGAGGCCGCGGCGGCGAACGGCGAGAGCGCCGTCCTCGACCTGCGCCGCGGCGAGGTCCGCGGCCGCGACGGCACGGTCGTGGCCGAGGACCGCAGGCCCGAGCTGGCGGCGATCCGCGGCTTCCTCGACACGGTCGCCGGCCGGGTGACCGGCCGGACGGTGACCCCGGCGCAGGCGCTCCAGGTGCAGGAGATCGTCTCCGCCCTGTACGCCCGCGCCGAGACCGATCAGGAGCTGACGCTGTGAACCGCGTCCGGGCGGTCCTCGGGAGCACCGGAGAGGACCGGCCGGAACCTCTCCTTCAGCTCCCGCAGCCGGGCCCGTGACCGCTCGCCCGAGTACAGGTGCGTCGCGCCGATCTCCTCCTCGGTGATCCGGTCGAGGAAGTACAGGTTGATGACGTCGGACGGTGTGGCGCACGTCTTGCAGAAGCCGAACCGCGGCCGGTCGTGCATGAACAGGTCGTAGTGCTGGTGGCTGCCGTACTGGTCGAGCAGCAGGGTGCGGTTCTCCGCGAGGTTGCCCATCGGCTTGACCCAGGCGTGCGGGCAGGCCGAGACGTCGCCCTGGCCGAAGAGCTGTGCCATGGTCGCGGTGACGAAGCAGCCGAGCGTGCGGACGTTCGTCTGCAGCTGGAGGGCCATGTGCTCGACGTAGGCGCGCGGCGGCAGGACGCCGGCGAACTCGTCGTAGCGCTCCACGAGCGGCATCAGGTGGTCGCCGGGCGGCGGGCCCATCCGCTCGGCGGTCTCGCCCCGCACCGGGAAGAAGTACAGGGTCGTGCTGCCGTCGACCCGGTCGCGCAGGTACTCGGCGAACTCCAGCTGGCCGGCGTAGTTGGCATCGGTGAGCACCGACTGGATGTCCAGGCGCAGGCCCGCCTCGGCCGCCGCGTGCAGGGCGCGCATGATGACGTCGTGCAGCCGGGCCTGTTTCGGGGGGAGCCGGTGCCGGTTCAGCTCGAGCGTGTGTCCGTCGAGGGAGATGTTCAGCTGGACGTTTCCCAGCGCGGCCAGTGCCTCGATGCGCCGTTCGTTGAGGAAGACGCCGTTGGTGATGACCTGGACGGTCTCGTAGCGGCGGCTCGCCTCCTCGACGAACTCGGTGGAGCCTTTCAGCCAGAAGAACTCCCCGCCGGACAGCCGGAGAATGGGGGCGTCGACGTGGGCGTGATACAGATCGAGTATCTCGTGCCAGTCCTGTCGGCGGTCGGTGGTCAGCCGCAGCCGGGCGTCGGGCACGTTCATGAGGAGGTTGTACTCCTCGGTGAGGCAGTAGGAGCACCGCATTTGGCAAAGTTGTTCCTCGATGACCATGTCGTTCATCAGGAACGGCAGTCGGCCGCCCTCGGCCGCCGAGGCGGTGAGGGCGGCACGAAACTTTTCCTTAAGGCGCATGAAAGTCCCCGTATTCGGCCGTCGGCTTCCTGCGGGCACCCTAACGGCTCGTCAAGTGCGCTACCAGAGCGCGCGTTCCGGACAGGAGGCTCGTGAAACAGTGTGCGTGCAACGAGAATTGGGCCAATCACTCTCTCGGGGGGTGACCATGATCAGTACCTGTGCGCTAGCATGCCCGTCGGTGAAGGCCGGACAGCCACGGGGGCATTGAAGGCATGAGCGCAATCCGTTCACGGGCGGAGGGCGGCGGGGGTGCGGAATCCGGCCTCAGCCGTGTCGACGTCACCTCGAAAGATCATGATTACGCCGTCCACGTCGGGCCGGGGGCCCGACGGCTGCTGCCCGCGGTGCTGGAGGAACTCGGCGTCGGCCGCGTCGCCGTCGTCACCGCCGTCCGGGAACCACGGCTCCCCGACCCCGGCGTGCCGTTCACGGTCGTCCCGGTCGCCGACGGGGAGCACCACAAGACGCTCGCCACGGTCGAGACGTACTGCCGGGCGTTCGTCGCGGCCGGGCTCACCCGGGCCGACGCGGTCGTCGCCTGCGGCGGCGGGACCACCACGGACACCGTCGGCCTGGCCGCCGCCCTCTACCATCGCGGGATCAAGGTCGTGCACCTGCCGACCACGCTGCTCGGGCAGGTCGACGCCAGTGTCGGCGGGAAGACCGCCGTCAACCTCCCCGAGGGCAAGAACCTCGTCGGCGCCTACTGGCAGCCGAGCGCGGTGCTCTGCGACACCGACTTCCTGCACACCCTGCCCCGGCGCGAACTCGCCAGCGGCTACGGCGAGATCGCCCGCTGCGCCTTCATCGGCGCCGGCGACCTGCGCGGCCTCGGCCTGCGGGAGCAGATCGTGGCGAGCGTCCGGCTCAAGGCGTCCGTCGTCGCGCGGGACCAGCGCGACCAGGGCGTCCGGCACCTCCTCAACTACGGTCACACCCTTGCCCACGCCGTCGAGCGGGCCACCGACTACACCTGGCGGCACGGCGAGGCGGTGGCCGCCGGAACCGTGTTCGCGGGACTCCTCGCGGGCCGGCTCGGACGGATCGGCACCGACCGCGTGACCCTCCACCGGGAGATGGTGGAGAGCTTCGGCCTGCCCACCTGGCGGCCCGCGGACGTCCCCGTGCCGGCCCTGGTGGAGCTCATGCGGCGGGACAAGAAGGGACGGGACACCGACACCGGGCTCACCTTCGTCCTCGACGGGCCGGACGGCGCGGAACTGGTCACCGGCGTCGACGAACGGCTCGTCGCCTCCGTCCTGGCGGACCTGCCCACGGGCCCCGCCCCGGCCGCCGCCTGAGGAGCGCCATGACCGACCCCCGGCCCGCCGTCTCCGGCACCACCCGCCTCTACGTCGTCCTGGGCGACCCGGTGGCCCAGGTGCGCGCCCCCGGCCTGCTCAACGACCTGTTCGCCCGCACCGCGACGGACGCCGTGCTGGTCCCCGTCCACGTCGGCCCCGACGGCCTCGACGAGGTGATGCGCGGACTGCGCCGCACCCGCAACCTCGACGGCATCCTCGTCACCGTCCCGCACAAGATCGACGTGTGCCGGTACGCCGACGAGCTGGGACCGGCCGCCGAGCTCGCCGGCAGCGCCAACGCCCTGCGCCGCACCGCGGACGGCACCTGGCGGGCCGACAACTTCGACGGAGCCGGCTTCGTCCACGGGCTGCGCGGCCACGGCCACGACCCCGCCGGGGAGCGGGTCGCCCTGTTCGGCGCCGGGGGAGCCGGGCGGGCCCTCGCCGCCGCCCTGCTCACCTCCGGCGCGGACCGGCTGCTGCTGTTCGAGCCCGACCCGGGGCGCCGTACCGACCTCCTCGACCGGCTCGCGGCACACCGGCCGGGCTGGGCGCGGGCGGGCACCGACGGCGACCTCGCCACCGCCGGTCTCGCGGTGAACGCCACCCCGCTCGGCATGCGCCCCGACGACCCGCTGCCGTTCGACCTCGTACACCTGCGCGCGGACTGCACGGTCGCCGACATCGTGATGAAACCCGCCGAGACCGCCCTGCTCCGGGCCGCCGCGGACAGCGGCCGACCCATCGTGCCGGGCCGCTCCATGCTGGACAGCCAGGTCCTGCTCTACCAGCGGTTCTTCGGACTGCCCGGCGGAGAAGGACACCGAGGAAACGGGAGGTTGGAGCGGTGATCGACCACGCCCGGGCCGTGGCCCTCGCACAGCGGGCCCTGGTCCACCTGGAGGCCGGCACGACCGATCAGGCCGACGACGTGATGCAGGTCCCCGTCGAGGAGTACCTCGACCCCGAACGCTGGCGGCGCGAGCTCGACACCGTGTTCCGGCGCGTCCCGCTCGCCCTCGCGCTCTCCGCCGAACTGCCCGCCGCCGGCACCTACAAGGCCCTCGACGCGCTGGGCACCCCGGTCCTCCTCAGCCGCGGCCGGGACGGCGCCGTACGGGCCTTCCTCAACGTCTGCCGCCACCGCGGCGCCCAGCTCTGCCCCGTCGGCACCGGCACCCGCCACCGCTTCCGCTGCCCGTACCACGCCTGGGTCTACGACGACCACGGCTCCCTCGTCGCTGTCCACAAGCCCGGCACCTTCGGCGACGTCGACACCGGTGCCCTGGGGCTGCGGCCGCTGCCCGCCGTCGAGGGGTACGGGTTCGTGTGGGTCTCCCTCACCCCGGACCGGCCGATCGACCTCGACTCCTGGCTCGGCGACTACGCGCGGGAACTGGAACGGCTCGAACTCGACCGGTGGCACGTGTACGAGCAGCGGGAACTGGACGGCCCCGGCTGGAAGGTCGCCTACGACGGCTACCTGGAGAGCTACCACATCCAGGCGCTGCACCGGACGACGTTCGCCCCGACCTCCACCTCCAACCTGATGGTGGTGGACGCCTTCGGCCCGCACCAGCGGATCCTGTACCCCGCCAAGTCGATCCGGACCCTGCGCGAGGTGCCGGTCGAGGAGTGGGACCCCGCCCCGCACTGCGGCACCGTCTACACCGTCTTCCCCAACGTGTCGGTCGCCGGCGCCTGGGAGGGACACGGGGTGGTCTCCCGGATCATGCCCGGACCCACCCCCGACCGCAGCCGCACCGTGCAGACCATCGTGACCCGCGTCCCGCCGGTCACCGAGGAGGACAAGAAGTACACGGCGGAGTTCAGCGAACTCGTCGAACGCGGTGTGCTCGAAGAGGACTACCGCACCGGATTCGACGTACAGGCAGCCTTGTCCTCGGGGGCGAATACGCACTTCGTCTTCGGCCGGAACGAGATGGCGCTGCAACATCAGCGGAGATGGCTCGAACGTCTCCTTGCCGATGCCAAGTAGCGTGTCAAGTCGCCTTTCTGATGGACATTCAGCATGGACAGCTCTGGTTCCCGCCCACTAGATTGTGATCAGACCGATCGAATGAAAGGCTGCGTGTGAACCGCGACGAAGTGCTTCAGGAGATACACCAAATCGCCAAGGAGTTCGCCGCCTCCAGTGGTCGTACGGTGAATGAGAACAGCAGCAACTTCCTCGAGGCGTACGGCTTCACTTCACTGGACGCGCTGGAGTTCCTGCTCCTCCTCGAAGAACGCTTCGGTGTCACCTTCGAGGACGAGGATCTGACCGAGGACACCCTGACGTCCGAGGACCGCCTCGCCGACTACGTCGTCGAGCGTCTCGACTGAGTCCCGGGAGAGCACCGGAAATGACGCCGCCGAAGCTGACGGAAGTGGCGGACGGTATCTCCGTGCACGCCGTCAGCGCGCTGGACGCGCGCTTTCTGTACGGGGAGATATTCGAGGGCGGCACCTATGCGGGCATTTCACTGCCCGACGATCCGTTCGTCGTCGACGTCGGCGCGAACATCGGGCTGTTCACGCTCTTCGTGAAGCAGCGGCGCCCCCGGGCGCGCGTACTGGCCTTCGAGCCGCTGCCCGAACTCGTCGCCGCCCTGCGCGCCAACGCGGCCCGCTTCGGCCTGGACGGCGTCGAGGCGCACGACGTGGCCCTCGGCGCCGAGGCGTCGGACGGCGTCTCCTT
The DNA here is from genome assembly GCF_044750285.1 of Streptomyces sp. NPDC088812. Taxonomy (NCBI): domain Bacteria; kingdom Bacillati; phylum Actinomycetota; class Actinomycetes; order Kitasatosporales; family Streptomycetaceae; genus Streptomyces; species Streptomyces sp. NPDC088812. Next base: position 407,763 of record NZ_JBIVJP010000003.1, read on the forward strand.
CCGCTACTACCCGCTGCTGCCCAGCAGTTCCACGCGGTACCCGCAGGACCAGGGACAGCTGAAGGAACTGCTCGGCCGGAGCTTCCCGCCGAGGGTCGTGGAGCGGATGTTCCAGGGGCGGGAGACCACCGTCCGCGTCGACCGCCTCTCCCGGTACCTCGGCACCGAGCGTCCCGTCGACCTGCTGAAGATCGACGCGGTGGGCTCCGAACTGGACATCCTGCGGGGGATCGACGAGCGGCAGCTCCCCCTGGTGCGCACCGTCGTCATCGACGCCCAGGACGTGCGCGGCCGGGTGGCCGAACTCTGCGCGTACCTGACGGAGATGGGGCTGGAACCGAACGTACTGACACCCCCGGCGGCGGCCGGCGACGACGGACTGAACTGCCTGATCCACGCCGTGCGCCCGTGACCACGGCCCACGCGCAGAGCTCGAAGAGGGGAAACCAGGGGATGCTGACGCTCGGCCTCGGCGGCTCCAACCACGACTTCGCGGCCTGTCTCGTCTCCGACGGCACCATCGCCGCCGGCATCGAGGAGGAACGGGTCCGCCGGGTCAAGTACTCGGTCGGGGTCAACTCACTGTTCAACCAGTCCTGGCGGTACTGCCTCGACATGGCCGGGGCGCGCCTCGCCGACGTCGACGTCGTCGTCGCCGACGACACCCTGCTGGCCCCCGCCTGGTTCCCGTTCCGCAAGCGGATCCACCTGATACGGCATCACATGGCGCACGCGGCCAGCACCTTCTTCCCCTCGCCCTTCGAGCGGGCCGCCATCCTCGTCGTCGACGGCGCGGGCAGCCTCATCGACGACCGGGGCGTGGAGACCCTCACCACCGCCGTCGGCGACGGCACCACCATCACCGAGCTGACCAAGGTGCTCGGCACGAACTGGTCCACCGACGGCCTCAGCGCCCTGCGCGTCTACCAGGCCGGCGACAGCGACCACTCCCTCGGCTACCTGTACAAGGCGGTCAGCCGGGCCATCGGCTTCGTTCTCTACGAGGACGAGTACGAGGGCCGGCACTGGTACCTGTCCGAGGACGGCAAGACGATGGGCCTCGCGCCCTACGGAACCCCCCGCTACCGCAAGAAGTTCGCCGAGTACCTCACCCTCCTGCCCGACGGCCGCTACGAACTCCACCTGAAGAACGGCGGCCTCCTCGACTTCATCGAGCACGCCCTCGACGGCTACGAGGGCGAGGAGCGCTTCGCCCGCGCCGCCGACCTCGCCTGGGCCGCGCAGGACACCCTGGAGGAGACCCTCCTGCACGTCGCCCGGCGACTGCACGCCGACACCGGCCTGACCGACCTGTGCCTGGCCGGCGGCGTCGCGCTGAACTGCGTGGCCAACGGTCGGCTGCTGCGCGAGACGCCGTTCGAGAACGTCTTCGTCCAGCCCGCCGCGGGCGACGGCGGCTGCGCCGTCGGCACCGCCTACTACGGCTACCACGTCATCGCCGGGCAGCCCCGCAAGGAGCCCGCCCGCACCGCCCAGCGCCACGCCTACCTCGGCCGCACCTACGACGACCGTGAGGTGCGGGCCGCCCTCGACGCCTCCGGCCTGCCCTACCGCAAGGTCGCCGAGCCCGCCCGCACCGCCGCCGAGCTGCTCGCCGACGGCAAGCTGCTGGGCTGGTTCACCGGAGGCTCGGAGTTCGGGCCGCGGGCGCTCGGCCACCGCAGCATCCTCGCCGACCCGCGGCACGCCGAGACGAAGGACGTCATCAACGCCCGCGTCAAGCACCGCGAGGCGTTCCGGCCGTTCGCCCCGGCCGTGCTGCGCGAGCACGCCGCCGACTGGTTCGACCTCGACATCGAGTCGCCGTACATGCTCATCGTCGCGCCGGTACGGCCCGAGAAACAGGCGCACGTGCCGGCGATCGTGCACGTCGACGGGACGGCACGGGTGCAGACCGTGACGGCCGCCGACAACGGCGCCTACCACGAGCTCATCGCGCACTTCCACCGGCTGACCGGAGTGCCGGTGGTGCTGAACACGTCGTTCAACGACAACGGCCAGCCGATCGTCGAGACCCCCCGGCAGGCCCTGGAGTTCTACGGCTCCAGCCAACTGGACCTGCTGGTCATCGAGGACTACGTGGTCGGGCACTCCGCCGACGACCTGGACGCGTTGCCGTCGGCCGGCAACCGCACCACCGACTGAGAGGGACGCACAGTGGTTCTGGCACTCGACGGCGGCACCCCGGTCCGCCGCCACGACTTCCCGGCCTGGCCGTACCACGACGACGCCGAACGCGAGGCGCTCGTCCGGGCCGTCGACCAGGGCCAGTGGTGGCGGGTCGGCGGCAGCGAGGTCACCTCGTTCGAGGCGGAGTTCGGCGCGTACCACGGCGGCACCACGCTCGCCGTCACCAACGGCACGCACGCCCTGGAGCTCGGCCTGGAACTGCTGGGCCTGGAGCCGGGCGACGAGGTGATCGTCCCCGCGTTCACCTTCATCTCCACCTCCATCGCCGTGCAGCGGGCCGGCGGCGTCCCGGTCCCGGTGGACGTCGACCCCGACACGTACTGCCTCGACCCGGCCGCGCTGGAGGCCGCGCGCACCGAGCGGACCCGGGTGGTCATCCCCGTGCACATGGCCGGGCACATCGCCGACATGGACGCCATCGGCGCCTGGGCGGACCGGCACGGCGTCGTCGTCTTCCAGGACGCGGCGCACGCCCACGGCGCCGTCCGCTCCGGGCGGCGCGTCGGCGACTTCGGCACGCTCGCCGCGTTCAGCTTCCAGAACGGCAAGCTGATGACGGCGGGCGAGGGCGGTGCGCTGCTGCTGCCGTCGGCGGACCGGTTCGACGAGGCGTTCGCGCGGCACAGCTGCGGCCGGCCCATCGGCGACACCCACTACGAGCACCGCAGCCCGTCCTCCAACTACCGCATGACCGAGTTCGCCGGCGCGGTGCTGCGCGTCCAGCTCGGCCGGCTCGCGGAGCAGAACGAGCGCCGGGAGAGCCGCTGGAAGACCCTGTCGGCGGCGCTGCGCGAGATACCCGGTGTGGTCCCGCAGGGCCGCGACCCGCACTGCGACCTCAACCCGCACTACATGGCCATGGCCGCCCTCGACCCCGAGGTGCACGCCGACGTCGACCGCGACCACCTGGTGCGGGCCCTGGTCGCCGAGGGCATCCCCGCCTTCGTCAACTACCCGCCCGTGTACCGCACCGAGGCCCACGCCGCCCTGATCGGCAACGGCCTGCCCGGCGTCGACGAGCTCGCCGAGCGCAACCCGGTCAGCGAGCACCTCGGCGCACGGGGCTTCTGGCTGCACCACCGGGTGCTGCTGGGCACCGACGCCGACTGCGCCGACGTCGCCGAGGCACTGGCCAAGGTGCTGTCCGCGGCGGCGGGGAAGAAGCGTCCCGCTTGATGAGGGTCGCCGTCGTGGGACTGGGCTGGGTGGCCCGCGAGGTGTGGCTGCCCCGGCTGGTGAAGCACCCCGCGTTCGAGGTCGTCGCCGTGGTGGAGCCGCGGCCCGAGGCCGTCGAGCGGGCCGGGGAGCTGATCGCCGGGGCCCGGCGGTGCGCCGGCCCCGGGGAGATCGGGCGCGACGACGCCGACCTGGTCTTCGTCCTCACCCCCAACCACACCCACGGCACCCTCGCGAGCGGCTTCCTCCGCCGCGGCCTCGACGTCTTCCTGGAGAAGCCCACCGGCACCGCACCGGGCCACCTGCGGCTGCTGGAGGACGCGGCCCGCGAGGGCGGCGGCCGGCTGCTGCTGTCCACCGCCGCCCGCCACCGCGCCGACATCGGGGAACTGGCCCGGATCGTCGCCACCGGGGCGCTCGGTACGCCCCGCCTCGCCGAACTGAGCTGGGTGCGCTCCCGGGGCATCCCCGGCAGCGACTGGTTCGCCCGCCGGGAGACCGCCGGCGGCGGCGTCCTGGTCGACCTGGGCTGGCACCTCGTCGACGTCCTGCACCATCTGTGGGGCGCCTCCGCCGTGCGCGGCGCCACCGCCCTCGCCTCCAGCGACTTCCTCACCCGCGAGGGCTGGGGCGCCGAGTGGCACGCCGGCGCGGCCGCCCGCCCGGCGGCCGACGTCGAGGACCAGCTGACCGCCCTGGTGGCCACCGAACGGTACGGCCTGCACCTGAGGTGCGCCTGGGCGTCGTACGAGACCGTCGACGTCACCCGGCTGGTGCTGCACGGCACCGAGGGCACCGCCGAGCTGACCACCACCTTCGGCTTCAGCACCCGCCGGGTGACCGAACCGGCCCTGACCCTGCGGGACAAGGACGGAGAACGGCGCGTACCGCTGCCCCCGGCCGGCATCGGGGACGAGTACGACCTGCACCTGGACGCGCTGCGGGACGAGGCGGTGCGCGCCGACGCCACGGAGCGCGCCCTGCGGGAGGCCCGCGACGCCCTGGCCGTCGTCGACACCTGCTACCGCGCCACGGCTGCCCTCTAGACAGCACCGGAGACGAATGCCATGACCACATCCCTGTCCGAGCCCACCGCCCTGCGCTACGAACCGCTGCGCGGACTGGCCCTGTGGGGCGAGGAGGAGAAGGCGGCCGCGCTGGAGGTGCTGGAGAGCCGCTCCCTCTTCCGCTACTACGGGCCCGCCCTCCAGCGTCGCGTCGAGACCTTCGAGGAACGGTTCGCCGCCCTCCACCAGGCGCCCCACGCGGTGGGCGTGTCCTCCGGCACCGCCGCCCTGACCTGCGCCCTCATCGGCATGGGCATCCCCGAGGGCGGCGAGGTGATCGTGCCGTCCGCCACCTTCATCGGCTGTGTCAACGCCGTCGTCGCCGCGCGCGGCGTCCCGGTCTTCGCCGACATCGACGAGTCGCTCACCCTGGACCCGACGGCCTGGGAGGAGCTCGTCACCGAACGGACCTTCGCCGTCATGCCGGTCCACCTCAACAACGCCGCCGCCGACCTGGACCCGATCCTCGCCGTCGCCGCGCGGCACGGCCTGCGGGTGCTGGAGGACGCCGCCCAGGCCTGCGGGGTCGGCTACCGGGGGCGGCCCGTCGGGGCGATCGGGGACGCGGGGGCGTTCAGCTTCCAGCTGGAGAAGAACATCACCGCGGGCGAGGGCGGCGCCGTCGTCACCCGTGACGCGGACGTCCACGACCGCGTCGTGCGCTACCAGGACCAGGGCGGGCAGTTCACCACCTCCCGCGGCGGGGACCGCGGTGGCACGGCGGGCGAGGCCTTCCTCGGCGCCAACCTGCGGATGACCGAGATCGCGGGCGCCGTCCTCGCCGTCCAGCTGGAGCGGCTCACCCCGATGCTGCGGCGGCTGCGCGACACCGCCCGCACCGTCCGCGCCGAACTCGCCGACCTGGGCCTCCAGTGGCGGCGGCTGCCGGACGAGGAGGGCAGCGGCGGCGACCTCACCCTGCTGCTGGAGAACCGCCTGGCCGCCCGCCGCTTCGTCACCGCGCTCACCGCGGCGGGCATCCCCGCCGGCACCCTCTACCAGGGCCGCCTCGTCCACCAGAACCCCGCCGTCCGGGCCGGCCGCACCGCCTGGGGCACCGCCTGGGACGCCCCCGGCCGGCTGCGCGCCAGCGAGGCGATCCTCGGCCGGTCGGTCACCGTCGGGCTCGGCGCGACCATGACCGACGACGACGTCGCCCACCTGGTGAGCAGCCTGCGGGCGGCCGCCGGCGGAGCGACCGGTGAGTGACGTGCCGCCGGAGGGGCCGGTGGGCGATCTGTCGTCGCGGGTGCCGGTGGGCGGCCTGTCGTCGGAGGGGCCGGTGGGTGGTCTGTCGTCGCGGGTGCCGGTGGGCGGCCTGTCGTCGGAGGGGCCGGTGGGTGGTCTGTCGTCGCGGGGGCCGGTGGGTGGTCTGCCGTCGCAGGGACCGGTGGGCGGCCTGCCGTCGCAGCGACCGGTGGGTGAACCGCCGCTCCGGGCCGTCGTCCTGGACCTCGACGGCGTCCTCATCGACAGCATCCACGTGATGCGCAGGGCCTTCCAGCGCGCGTACGCCCTCACCGTCGGCGCCGGCGAGGCGCCCTTCGAGGAGTACCTCGCCCACCTGGGCCGGCACATGCCCGACACGCTCCGGATCATGGGCCTGCCCGTCGCGATGTACGAGCCGTTCGTCATCGAGAGCCGCAAGCTCGTGCACGAGATCGAACCCTGCCCCGGCGCCGCCGAGCTGCTCACCGGCCTGCGCGAGGCCGGCCTCGCGCTCGCCGTCGCCACCGGCAAGACCCACGGGCGGGCCGTCGAGGCGCTCGCCGCGACCGGACTGCTCGACCTGGTGGACGCCGTCTGCGGCAGCGACGAGGTCGCCCACGGCAAACCCGCCCCGGACATCGTCCTGCTCGCCCTCGACAAGATCGGCGCCACCGCCGAGGACGCCGTCATGGTCGGCGACTCCGCCCTCGACCTGCGGGCCGGCCGCGCCGCCGGCACCCGCACCGCCGCCTGCCTGTGGGGCCAGGGCGACCGGGAGGAACTCCTCGGCCACCGGCCCGACCTCGTCGCCGCGTCCTGCGCCGAACTCGCCGTCCTCCTGCACCACCGTGAAGGGACCCCCGCGTGACCACCGCCCCGACCTCCCGTGACGTCCTGCTGCTCAACGGACCCAACCTGGGCACCCTGGGCACCCGCGAACCCGGGATCTACGGCACCACCACCCTCGCCGAGATGGAGGAGGCGGTCGCCGCCCGGCTGGCCGCGGCCGGGTACGGGCTGCGCAGCGAACAGCACGACGGCGAGGGCGAGGTGATCCGCGCCCTGCACAAGCACCGCGACACCGCCGCCGCGATCGTCAACCCCGGCGCGCTGATGATCGCCGGCTGGAGCCTGCGCGACGCCCTCGCCGACTACCCGGCGCCCTGGGCGGAGGTGCACATCTCCAACGTCTGGGCCCGCGAGTCCTTCCGGCACAACTCCGTCATCTCCCCGCTCGCCGTCGGCGTCATCGCCGGCTTCGGCACCCACGGGTACGAACTGGCGGCGGACGCGCTGCTGCGACGGCTGGCGGAGGCGGGCGGCGATGGGCGCTGAGCGGTCACGACCGCGGACACGTCCGACAGCCCACCCCGGGACCGGTCCGAGGACGCCCCGGGGTGGGCCGGCGGACGTACCCCGGGATCTGTGGGAGGCGTTCTCCCGGCCGGGCCTCGATCCGGACGCGCCCGCGCTGGGCGAGCTGACCCGGCGGGAAGCCGTCGCCCGGGTGGAGGAGCTGGCGGAGCGGCTGCGCGCGGCGGGTGTGCGTCCGGGCGAGTCCGTCGGCCTGCACGGCCCCAACCAGCCGGAGTGGGTCGTCGGACTGCTCGCCCTGACCGCGGCCGGAGCGTGCCCGCTGCTGCTGCCGGCCGACGCGCCTCCGGCGGAGGTACGACGGCTGTCCCGGGCCGTCGGGGCGGCACGACGGCTGCTGACGGACGGGGGGACACGGATCGAGGAGGGCGGGGACGCGGGGGGAGGGGACGCGGAGGGCGGTCCGGTGGGCGGGGACGGCCTGGTGGGGGCCTGTCATGAGCCTGGCACCCTGCTCCTCGCCTCCTCCGGCTCGACCGGTACCCCGAAGGCGGTGGCCCGCACCCCGGCTTCGGTGATCGACGAGGGCCTCCGCTACCACCGCGCCGGCCTGGCCCTGCCCGACGACTCCGTGCTGCTGCCGCTGCCGCTGAGCCATGCCTACGCGCTCGGCTGGCTGGCCGGTGCGCTGGTCGCCGGGGCGCACGCCGACCCCGTGCCGCCCCGCGCCGTCGGCGCCGTGCACGCCCGGCTGCGGCAGGGGGCGACCGTCCTGGTCACCGTGCCCGGCCTGGCCCGCGTGCTGGCCCGGCGCCGGGCGCTCGCCGAGGACGCGCCCTACCCGGCCCTGCGGCGCGTGATGGCGGGCGCCGGCTATGTGGACGCCGAACTGGACGCCCTGTGGACCCGCGCCCTCGGCATCGGCGTCTCCCGCAACTTCGGCTCCAGCGAGACGGGCGCCGTGCTGTGGGGCGACCCCGGGCTGCCCTCGGGAGCCGTCGGCCACCCGATGCCAGGAGTCCGCGTCGATCTGCTGGGACCGGACGGCGAGCCCCTGCCGGGCCCGGCCCAGGGAGAGCTGGCGGTCGTCCTGGAGGACGGCTCGACCCACCGCATGCACGACCTCGCCGAGCGCGACGAGCACGGCGTCCACCGCATCCTGGGCCGGGCCCGTCGCGGAGTGGTCCGCCGGGGCGCGCGCTGGGTCTCCACCCTGGAGGTCGAGTCGGTGCTGCGCGGCGCCCCGGGCGTCGCCGACGTCTCGGTCACGGCGACCGGTCCGGACGACTCCGACGACCAGGGCCTCACCGTCGAGTACGTGCCCGCCGACGCCGGTCTCGCCGCGCCGGAGCGCGTCCAGGCGTACGCCCGCGCCCAACTGGCCGCCCACAAGGTCCCGGACGCCTTCCTGCCGCGGTACCGGCTGCGCCGCTCCGCCGTGGGCAAGGCGCAGGCGGCACCCGTGTACCGCCTCGCCCGGCCCGCCGGTGACACCGCCGAGCGGGTCCTCGCGGCCGCCCTCACCGACCTCGGCCTGCCGCCGCGACTGTCGACGGGCGCCACGGCCGCGGACCTGGCCCGGACGGACACGGTGCGCGCGGAGGTGCTGATCCCCCTGCTGGACACGGCATGCGCGCTGGGCCTGCTGGGGACGGACACGGGCGCCGCGGTGCCGGCCGAGGCCTGGGAACGGCCGACGCGGGCCGGCACGACGGTGACGGAGCCGGCGGCCACGGCAGTGGCGGCCACGTCGGTGGCGGTGACGGGGGCCACGGCGGTGGCGGCCACGTCGGTGGCGGTGACGGGGGCCACGGCGGTGGCGGCCACGTCGGTGCCGGCGACGGAGGCCACGGCGGTGCCGGCGACCGCGGTGACGTCGACGGCGGTCGTGACGTCGACGGCGGCGGCGGAGACGGCGGCAGGGCGGATGCTGGCCGACCGGGTGCGGTACGGCGCCGCGTACACGCCGGGCGGCGGCCCCCTGCCACCGGCCGCTGCCGTGAGCGGGCCCGACGGCGAGGGCTCGGCCCGGACCGCCGTCGACGAGCCCTGCGTGCCGGCCCCCGCCGGTCCGCCCTCCGCAGAGGCTGTCGTCGACGAGCCCTGCGTACAGGCTGCCTCCGACGGCTCCCTCGCAGGGCCCGCCGCCGTCGAGGACGTGTCCTGCGCGCGTGCCGTCGTCGAGGGCCACCTCGCGCATGCCGCCGTCGACGACGAGTCCTGCGCGCGTGCCGTCGTCGAGGGCCACCTCGCGCATGCCGCCGTCGACGACGAGTCCTGCGCGCGTGCCGCCGTCGAGGGCCACCTCGCGCATGCCGCCGTCGACGACGAGTCCTGCGCGCGTGCCGTCGTGGACGACTTCCTCGCGCGGGCCGCCGTGGACGGCCCGCTCCTGGAGGTGGGCGCGGGCGGCCTCCCGCCGTCCGCCGGTGCGGGGTACGACGAGTACGGCGGGTCCGGTGAGTCCGGCGAGTCCGGGGAACACGGCGGGTCCAGCGGATCCGGTGAGTCCGGCGAGTCCGGGGAACACGGCGGATCCGGTGAGTACGTTGGGTCCGGTGGGTCCGGTGGGTCCGGTGGGTCCGTTGGGTCCGGCGGGTCCGGTGAGTCCGGCGGGTACGGCGCCTGCGTCGTCGTCGGCGGGGTGCACGACCCCGTGCCCCGGCTCGGGGCCCTCGCGGCGCTGCTGAGCCCCGGCGGCCTGCTGGTGCTGGCCGACGCCTTCGTGGCCGACGCGCGGGTCCTGCCCGACGGGGCGAGCCGTACGGCGGCCGTCCGATGGCTGGCCGGGGGACGCCTGCACTGGTGGACGGTGCCGGAGCTCCAGGCGGGACTGGAGTCCGTGGGGCTGCGGGTGGAGGAGAGCCGGGCCGTGGGAGCGGGCGCCTGGTCGGTCGTGATCGCGCGGAAGCCGGCATGACCGGCGCGGTCCTCGCCGTGGACATCGGCGGCACCAAACTCGCCGTCCGCGCCCTGGCCGACGGCGTCACCGTGCACGAGCGCACCCTCCCCTGGCGCGACGACGCCGACCCGGACGCCGACCTGGACCTGCTCGGGGCGTCGGTGTCCGAGGCGGCCGGGGCGCTCGGGACCGCGCCGGTGCGGATCGGCGTGGCGGCGGCGCCCAACGTCGACGGTGACGGGCGTGTCGTCGGCTGGCCCAACCGGCCGGGCTGGACCGGCCGTTCCCTGCGCGTGCCGTTCGCGCGCACCGGTGCCGAGGTCCTGTTCGGCGACGACGCGACGCTCGCCGCACTGGCCGAGGCCCACGCCACCGGCTGCCGCGACCTGGTCTACCTGGGCCTCGGCACGGGCGTCGGCGGCGGCCTGGTCTGCGGTGGCCGGCTGCTCACGGGGGCGTGGGGGACGGCGGGCGAGGTCGGCCATCTGGTGGTCGACCCGGCCGGTCCGCTCTGCCGGTGCGGCCGGCGCGGCTGCCTCCAGGCCGGCGTGTCGGGCCCCGCCCTGGCCGCCCACGCCGCCGCGCGGCGCGGCCGTACCACCACGACCGCGGAGCTGGTGGCGGGCGTGGCGGACGCCGAGGACTGGGCGGAGCACACCCTCGATCACGCGGCCGACCTGATCGCCCGTGCCCTGGCCGTCCTCACGGAGCTCGTGCAGCCGGCCCGCGTCCACATCGGCGGCGGCCTCGGCTCCGCGCTCACGGCCCTGCCGGAGCGGGTGGCGCCGCGGCTGGCCGCGACGGTACGGGCGGGGCGTCCGGTGCCGGAGGTCCGGCCCGCCGTGCACGGTGCCCACGCGTCTCTCGCCGGAGCGGCCCTGCTCGCCGCCCGCGGGGCGGCCCTGCTCGGTGAGGAGAGCGTGGCATGACCCGTCCGGTGCTCAGCGTGGTGATCCCCACCCGCGACAAGGCCGCCAGCCTGCGGCTCGTACTGGCCTGTCTGGCCCGGCAGACGGGGGCGGGCCCGTACGAGACCGTGGTGGTCGACGACGGGTGCACCGACGGCACCCCCCGGGTCGTGGCGGACGCCGCGGGCCGGCTGCCGCTGCGGACCGTCCCCGGGCCGGGGGCGGGCCGGGCCGCGGCCCGCAACGCCGGCGCCCGGGCCGCGCGCGGGACGCTCCTGCTCTTCCTCGACGACGACATCCTGCTCCCGCCCGCCGCGCTGGCGGCCCACGTCGCCGAGCACGCCCGCCCCGGCCCCGCCTGCGTCCACGGACCGCTGCGCGAGCTGCCCGGCGCCCGGCGTCTGCTGGCGTCGGCGGACGAGGCGCTCGACGACCCGTACGGGACGGCGGCCGGCGGCCGCTTCGGACGTACCGTGTCGACCGCGCTGGAGCGCCTGGTCCTCGGCATGGCCGACGGCGGGCTGCCGCCCGTGTCGCCGTGGCTGACGTGCGTCGGGGCCAACACTTCCATGCCGTACGAGGTGTGGGAGGCGGCCGGCGGGTACGACGAGGGGTTCGGGACCACGTGGGGCTGCGAGGACCTCGAACTCGGACTCCGGCTCTGGCGGTCGGGGGCGCGGATGCGGCTGGCACCCGCCGCGCCGGGCATCCACCTCACCCACGAACGCGCGGACCGCTGGGAGCAGCACACCGTCAACCTCACCCGCTTCACCGCCAAGCACCCGATCCCCGCCGTGCGGGCCCTGCCGGAACTCCTCGGCCCCTCGGGCGACGCCCGGCGCTACGTCACGGCCGTCCGCACCCTGGACGAGACGCGGCAAGAGGCCGTCCGCACCCTGGACGAGACCCAGGAAGAGAGCGACCGCTCATGACGCACACCTCCGCGAGTGCGGATGCGCTGCCCCTGTACTCCCGCCAGGACTGGTGCTGGCAGTGGATGCGCAGCTACCCCGTCGACTCGGCGCCGATCGAGTCGACCGAGACGCTGCTGCTGCGGGGCCCTCTCGACGTGGGTGCGCTGCGGGACGCGCTCGCCGAGATCGAGACCCGGCACGACGCGCTGCGCCTGCGGCTGACGGCCCTGCCCGGACCCGACCCGTCCGCCGTGTGGCCCGGCCAGACGCTCCGGCCCGACCCGGGGCGGCTGACCACCGTCCGGGTGCGGCCGGAGGAGCTGACGGCCGAGGCGAAACGAATACTCGGCCGGCCCCTCGACCTGACCGACCGCATGGTGCGCGCGACCCTGCTCCGGGCGGGCGAGCGGGAACACCTGCTCGTCGTCCAACTGCACCACCTGATCTTCGACGGCTCCTGCCACCACCTCTTCCGCGCCCTGCTCGCCGAGGCCTACACCCGGCGTGTCGCGCCCGGCCGGAGCGCCACGCCCGGCACGCGCCGTACCGAGCCGGAGAGCTACACCGGGCTGATCCGGCGCGAGCGGGAACCCGAGGCGCGGTCCCGGGTGCGGAAGCGGGCGGCCGTGCTCGCCGCGGAACTGCGTGCGCACGGCACCAGGGAGCCGCTGCCCGGCGATGCCGCTGCGGTCGTCGCCGACACGCGGTTCGCTTCCGTGTCCCTCGATCTGACGGCGGACCGGACGCGCCGGCTGCTGCGGAGGTCGCGCGCCGAACGGGTCACCCCGCACACCGTCCTGCTCGCGGCCCTCGCCCGTGCCGTGGCCACGGAGTACGGCCGGGACCGGCTGGTGTGCTCGGTGTACACGCACGGGCGGACCTCACCGGCCGCCCACGAGACGCTCGGCCTGTTCAGCAACGTCGTGTCGGTGCCGCTGGAGACGGCCGGCGGGCCGCTGCCCGAGTACGTCCGGTCCGTCCACGAGGGCGTACGACGGGCCTCGGACACCGCCGACCTGCCGTTCACGGAGGTCGCCTCCCGCATCCTGGACCGCCCGTCGGACGACGGGGCGTACTGCCGCAGCGCGCTGGCCCACCTGGAGCTGAGGCTGACCGGGGTGACGGGCCTGCTGCCGGTGGACCAGTACCGGTCGACGGCGCTGGCGCCGGAGGTGGAGGTGATCCCGCAGATCATCACCGCCGACCACCCGGTGCCCGTCTTCAACGGCCTGGAGCGGGCCTTGGCGTGCGCCGCCACGCTCTTCACCGACATGCGGCTGAAAGGCGGAGCCCTTATCGGCGAACTCTGGTTCGAGCGGGGCTATCACGACGCCGAACGAATCGCACGTGTGGCCGAGAATTACCACGACTTCGTGGGCCTGTTGTCGGACGACGTCTGAATTACCGGGCCCCGGGGGCGCCGATTGCCACTCCCGGAAGCTCCGAAAATCGGACGCCCTTTTCCAAAGAGCGTGTTGACGGCGGATCATCCAGGCTGGAAGCATTTCCCTGCCACCGTTCGGTGGCAGACGGAACAGCGTCGATAGGAGTCGAAATGGTCAAGGTCAACTCGGTGAGCCTCGCCCTGATCGATGTCAAGCAGCTGCGTCGTCAGGCCGCGGCCAAGTAGAACCCTCGGAGGGTGCCGCCCGGCGGCCTCGGGCACCGGGTGGCACTCGCCGCACCTTTCCGGGAAGCGGGGCGCATGCGACGGGCGAGCGGGACAGAAACGGTTTTTCACGCGACGGAATTGAGTCGGCACCAGCTGCGGCTGTGGCAAGTGGAATGCGCGGTCCGGGGAAGTGCGCTGCTGCATACGGGCATTGCGCTGAGACTCGACGGCGAACTGGACGAGAAACGGCTCACCCGGGCCGTGGCTTCCGTCTTCGGCCGTCATGAACTGCTCGCCACCGGATTCCACGCGGACGGCGAGACCCTGACCCTCGGCCCCGCGGCCCCCCACGAGACCCGTGTCCGGTACCGCCCCGACCTGCGTCCCGACGACACCGGGCACCTCGCGGAGGTCCGCCGGTGGGCGACCGAGGCCCAGACGGAGCCCTTCCCCCTCACCGGGGAGGCACCGGCCCGAGCGGACCTGATGATCCTCGGCGACGGTCACGGTGATCGTGACGGCGACGGTCATCGGGACGGCCAGGGCCACCGTGACAGCCAAGGCCACCGTGACAGCCAAGGCAACTGTGGCGGCCAGGGCCACCGTGACAGCCAAGGCAACTGTGGCGGCCAAGGCCACCGTGACGGCCAAGGCAACTGTGGCGGCCAAGGTCTCCGTGACGGCCAAGGCCGCCATGACGGTTGTGCCGTCCTCGTCCTGACCTTCCACCGCCTCGTGATGGACCTCTTCTCCCTGCACCAGGTGGTGGCGGACCTCCAGGAGGCCTACGCCGCCGACGGGCCGCCCGCCCGCGCCGACCGCTACTCCGCCCTCCTGGCCGCCCGGGAGAACCGCCGGTCCCGCGACTGGGAGTTCTGGCGGGGCGCACTGGCCGACTTCCCCACGCCGTGGATCGGCGAGCGGCGACCGGAACCGGGCTGGCTCCCGGCCGGCGCCGAGCTGCGCCTCCCCCTCCCCGCGGACCTGCCCGCCGTACTCCGGGCCGGCGCCCGGGCGGCCCGCTGCACCCCCACCGTGCTCGTCGTCGCCGCGGCCGCCCGCCGGGTCCTGGAACACTCCGGTGCCGACGACCTCGTCCTCGGCACCATGTCCGCCAACCGGATGAATTCCGACGCCGTGGGCCCGCTCGCCCAGGCCGTCCTCGTCCGTGTCGGCGCCCGCGCACCGTACGGCGAGGAAGGGCCCCTGGCCCAGGTCAGGCGGGGGATGCGGGAGGGAATGGCGCACCAGGGGGTGGAGTTCGAGGAGATCGTCGAACTGCTCACGGACGAGAAGGGCGTGGCCCGCGACGACCTGGCCCCGCTGAGCGTCACCGTGACCGACGACTCCTGGCGGACCTCCGCGGCCGGTCTCACCTTCACCCCGTTCGACCCGGAGGAGGACGACGGCACGGCCCCGGCCGCGCCGGTGGTGCGCCCGTCCCAGCTGGACGTGGAGCTGAACCTGTCCGACACCCGGCCGGAGCTGGTCGTCACCTACGACCGCGCGTGCTTCGGCCCCGACTGGTGCGCGCGGTTCGCGGCCGGCCTCCTGGCCGACCTGCGGACCTGACCGCGGCTCAGGCGGCGCCGTGCGTCAAGTCGATGAGCTCCTGAGCCAGCCGCCGTACGTCGCCGAAACGGGCCTCGTCGAGCAGCGCGGTCATCAGGCAGACGTCCAGGTCCTCCACCTCGGGGGCGCACTCGGCCGCCTCGGCGGCGATCCGGGCGGCGTGCAGGGACGTGCCGCCGGCCTCGTAGAAGTCCGTGTCCTCCTCGGCGGGCGTGCCCAGGACGCCCTGCCAGGCCGCCGCGAGGGCCGTGGCCAGCACGTCCGGGCCGACGGGGTCCCTCGGTGTCCTCGGAGTTGCCGCATGCGCCATGGCAGGAACATAACGCAGCCACGGACACGTCGTCCGCCCCTCGCGGATCACGTGGGTGGTGCGGTGAGGGAGAGGTCGGGGATGCTGACGGGGACGCGGGTGCTGACGGGGACAAGGACGCAGACGGGGATGCGGATGCCGGCGGGAACGAGAGCACGAACGGGGACGAGGACGCGCACCGGGACAGGAGTGCGTACGGAGGCACGAACACGGACCGGAACACGAACGCGTACGGAAGCACGAACGCGGACCGGAACACGAACGCGTACGGAAGCACGAACGCGGACCGGAACACGAACGCGGACGGGAACACGAACGCGGACGATGACGGGAAGGGCCGCCCGATGACGGCCGCCGGCCGACTGGCGGCCCGACTGCCCCTGGACCTCCTGCGCGAGCGCACCCTGCGGCGGCTGTTCGCCGCTCACGCCGCCTCCGTGCTGGGCAGCAGCATGATGCCCATCGCCCTGTCCTTCGCCGTGCTGGACAACGGCGGCGGGGCGAGCGGAGTGGGTCTGGTGCTGGGGGCGCAGACCGCGCCCCTGATGGTGTTCCTGCTGGCGGGCGGGGTGCTGGCGGACCGGTGGGGGCGCCGGGTCACGATGATCGGCAGCGACCTGGTGCGGGCGGCCGTCGAGATCACCATGGTCGTCGTCCTGCTGACGACGGGACTGCCGACGGCCGGGTTCGTGGCGTTCGCGGCGGTGCTCTCCGTCGCCGCGGCCTTCTTCCACCCCGCCTTTCACGGGTTCGTCCCCGAGGTGGTCCCGGAGAAGCGGCTCCAGGAGGCCAACGCCCTGGGGTCCACGCTCCAGTCGATCGGCTCCCTGGTGGGCCCCGCCGTCGGCGGTGTGCTCGTCGCCTGGACCGAGCCGGCCTGGGTGATCGCCATCGACGCGGTGACCTTCCTGGTCAGCGCGCTGCTCCTGGCCGGCGTACGGACGACGCCGGCAGCACGTGCCGACCGCGCGGACGAGAGCTTCCTGCGGCAGCTCAAGGAGGGCTGGCGGGAGTTCCGTTCGCGGACCTGGCTGTGGTCCCTCCTCGCCTACACCTCCCTGGCCTGCACTTTCGTCCTCTGCCCGGTGATGGTCCTCGGCATCACCTCCGTCGGCGGCAAGGAGCACGGCGCCGCCCAGTGGGGCACCGTCCTCGCCGCCGAGGGCGTCGGCGCCCTGCTCGGCGGTCTCCTCGGCATGCGCGTGACGTTCCGCAGACCCCTGCTCGCCTCCGTCTTCTGCACCTTCGGCCTGGGCCTGTTCGCCGCCCTCCTCGCCCTGGACGCCCCGGTCCACGTCCTCGTCGTCGGCTCGCTCCTGTCCGGCGCGGGCTTCGCCCTCCTGCACATCCTGTGGACGAGCAGCCTCCAGACGGACGTCCCCTCCGAGGTCCTGTCCCGCGTCAGTGCCTACGACGGCGTGGCGACGGTCCTGTCCATGACCGTCGGCTACTGGTGGGCCGCCCCGGCCGCCGCCCGCGTCGGCACCGCGCCCCTGCTGTGGTTCGGCGTGGTCTGGACCGTGGCGAGCGCGGCCGTCATGCTCGCCGTACCGCAGATTCGCCGCTCGGCGATCGGGGCGGCCCAGGAGCCGCGCGACGGCCGGAACGCGGCGGCCACGGAAGAGCCCTCCCAGGGGGAAGGCGGAGACTCGCAGCCCCGGCAGGCCTCGAACCTGCGGCCAAGCGCTTAGAAGGCGCCTGCCGGGTCACGCCCCACACCCCCGCTGAGCTGCTGCTGTCCCTGTGTGCTGTGCCTCTGTGCTGTCCCTCTGTTCGGGCTGCCCTCTCCCGGCTTCCTGGGGAGGGAAGGCCGGGGGAGGGGGCTCGTCGGAACTAGTCGGCGGTCACGCGAACGTCTGTGGCCGTCGGGCTGATGCTGCGCTCACCGCAGAGCCGCAGACCAGGACCGCTGACAGTGCGATCAAGCTGGTCAGGACGTCCTGGAGCTGTGCGACGGGGCCGTAGACGACCAGGATGACGACGAGGACGGTCGTCCAGTCTCGCAGTCGGGGGATTGAAAGCGGGTTCGTCGGGGTCACACTCACGGCAGTACCTCCTTGGTGCTCGCCCACCGTCGCTGCTCTTGCCGGTAAGCCTGCGCGGCGACCGGTGGGCGTGAGCGTTGGGACACTGTGATGCGGGTCTCCCCTCAGCGTGCGGCGGAGTAACGGCCCGTAAGCGTGACCTTCGCGCGCATTCGGCCCCAAGTGCCGCGAGGCGCTCTTCACCCACGAGTCCGGTGGCGACCCGCACATCGAGTTGTCCCCGAACCCCCGGCGTCGCCGACGGCGGCCCGCCACACTCCATGCCGACAAGGCTCACGAAAACCGCCGCTTACGGCGATGGCTCCGCTTACGCCACATCACGCCGCGTCTCACCGCGCGGGGTTGAGGTGATCTCTCAGTAGGTGACACGCCCGATGCGGACTTCCCGACGAGACCACTGTCATGTCACGAACGTGTCTTGACGACGATCAAAAGGCAACTCGGGCAGCCGCAGCGGCCGTCTGAGGAAACAGAAAGCCACTCGGGCGAACAGTCGCCCAGCTCACTCGCCCGCTCCCCAGGAGCGCCGGCCCCACGCAGAGGACAGCCACCAGCATGCGCACTCGGAAGATCTCGGTACTGGCCATGACCGCAGTGGCCCTCGGCCTGGCGCTGACGGCATGCAACAACAACGACGCCGGCGACAACACGTCCTCCTCTGCGAGCAGCTCATCGGCGACGGCCACGACCACCCCGCAGTCCGGCACCGCGGAGGGAACGTCGTCCGGCACGCCCGCCAAGTCCGGCACGAAGTGCACGGACCAGGTCGACTACACGGGCGACTCCCGTTCGAACGCGGAGATCAATTCCATCGGTGAGGACACGGGTACCTGCCCGCCGGTGCAGACGTCCGACGAGACGTCGGGTACACCGAAGGACCCTGACACGAAGTGCACGGACCAGGTCGACTACACGGGCGACTCCCGTTCGAACGCGGAGATCAATTCCATCGGTGAGGACACGGGTACCTGCCCGCCGGTGCAGACGTCCGACGAGACGTCGGGTACACCGAAGGACCCTGACACGAAGTGCACGGACCAGGTCGACTACACGGGCGACTCCCGTTCGAACGCGGAGATCAACTCCATCGGTGAGGACACGGGCACCTGCCCGCCGGTGCAGAAGTGAAGCGCTGATCGTCCCTGGAAGAAGGAGTCCCGGGGCCGGCCGGCGGCGAACGGAATCAAGCCGCGGGCTGCCCTGGCACTCGGGAGCTGCCCTGGCACCACGGTCAGCCCCGGTCGCAGGGTGGGGAACCAGGTGGCGAGGGCGCGACTGCGTCATCCGGGCGAAGTGCGGGCACCTCGCCCAGGCGGAATCCCGGACGGTGTCCCTGTAGATCGCTGTGATCTGCATCCGGACATGAAAAGGGCCCCTCACACGTCACCGCCGGTGAGAGGCCGTTTGCGCCCCCGGCAGGACTCGAACCTGCGGCCAAGCGCTTAGAAGGCGCCTGCTCTATCCACTGAGCTACGGGGGCCGGTGTGGTGGCCTCGTACCTGGTGCCCGGGGTGCGGGCGGACCCTCGACGTTGCCGGGGACAAGGATAGGGCTCCCGGCTCCTTGTCCTGAGCGCTTCGCCTCCGTGGCTCGATGTGGAGGTTCAGTGAAGCGGTCCTGATAATCGCAGGCAGGTGCGAATCGTGCACCGCTTTTGGCGTCCCGAGCCCCGGGTGTTGTGCACTCGTTATGCCTGGGCTGTGCCTGTGTCCCGGTCGCCCCTTCCGTCCCTTGTGTCCTATCGGCGCGCAGGCATGCTCATATGCTTCATAAATCCCCCGAAATTGGGCATTCTTCGCATGTGGTGACCTTGGACGTACGGCCTCAGCTGCTCGACGCACTCTCCGCCCTGCGCGACCGTGTCGCCGCCGCACGCTTCCCGCTGCCCCTGGCGGGGGCTCCACGCGCGCGTGCCAACCGCGACGAACTGCTCGCCCAGCTCGACGACTATCTGGTGCCCCGGCTCAGGCAGCCCGAAGCGCCCCTGCTGGCCGTCGTGGGCGGTTCCACCGGCGCCGGGAAGTCGACACTCGTCAACTCCCTCGTGGGGCGGCGCGTCAGCGAGGCGGGTGTGCTGCGGCCGACGACCCGGACCCCGGTGCTGGTGTGCCACCCGGAGGACCATCACTGGTTCAGCGGCATGCGGGTGCTGCCCGACCTCGCGCGCGTGTGGGTTCCCCACCGGGAGGCGGCGGACGAACTGCTGCTGCCCGGCGGGGAGGGCAGACGCGTGCTGCGCATCGAGACCGCCGAGAGCCTCCCGCCCGGCCTGGCCCTCCTCGACGCCCCCGACGTCGACTCCCTCGTCGCCGACAACCGCTTCCTCGCCGCCGAACTGATCTGCGCCGCCGACATCTGGGTGATGGTCACCACGGCCGCGCGGTACGCCGACGCCGTCCCCTGGCACCTCCTGCGCACCGCCAAGGAGTACCGGGCGACCCTGGTCACCGTCCTGGACCGCGTGCCCCACCAGGTCGTCTCCGAGGTCTCCCGCCAGTACGGCGCCCTGCTCACCAAGGCGGGACTGGGCGACGTACCGCGCTTCACCGTTCCCGAACTGCCCGAGTCCGCCTGGGGCGGCGGGCTGCTCCCGGCGACCGCCGTGGCCCCCCTGCGGGCCTGGCTGGTCCAGCACGCGGAGGACCCCACCGCCCGTCGGCAGGCGATGGCCCGCACGGTCGACGGCGTCCTGGACTCCCTGAAGTCCCGCATGCCCGAACTGGCCGGCGCCGCCGCCGCGCAGTACGCGGCCGCGCTGCGGCTCACCTCCGCCGTCGACGCGGCGTACGACAGCGAGTACGCGCGCGTGCGGGGACGGTTGCAGAGCGGTGCCGTGCTCGCCGGGGACGCCCTGAAGCGCTGGCGGGCCTTCCCGCTGGACTGCACCGCGCGGGAACTCCTCGACGCCCTGGTGGGGAGCCTGGCCGCGCTCCTGCTGTGCGCGGTGACCGCGGCCGACGAACGCATCGACGAGGCCTGGCGCCTCGAACCCGCCGCGGACGCACCTGACCTCCTGGACCGCGACCCCTCCCTGGACACCGCCGAACACCGCATCGGCCTGGCCGTACGGCGTTGGCGGCGCGAGTTGGAGGAGTGCGCCGAGGACGAGGTGCGCGAGCTGGAACGCGGGAGCGCGCCCGACCCCGAACTGGTCGCCGCCCTCGTCGCCACCGCCCTGCTGGGCGGCCGCAGGGCCCGTTCGGCGGGCGAGCAGCTCGCCGACCGTCTCGGAGCCCACGGCGCGCTGCGGCTGCGCGACCGGGGCGGACGGCTGCTCGCCGAGCAACTGGACCGGGTGGTGCACGCCGAACGCGAGCGCCGGCTCGCCCCGCTCGACGGGCTCGACGTCCATGCCGAACCCCAGGCCGAGCTCATCGCCGCGCTGTCCGTACTGCAGAAGGAGAGGTGACCGGTGACGGCCGTCACGGATCACGACCACACGGATCACCCCGATCACCCCGATCACCCCGATCTCCCCGATCACCCCGATCTCCCCGATCACCCCGATCTCCCCGATCACCCTCACGCTGAACATCCCCATCACTCGGACCGCTCCGACCACGCGGATCCGCGGACGCAGCCCCTGGGGCACGTCGGCCGTGCCGGTCTCCCGGGCCGCCTCTGTGGCCCCTCCCTCCCCTCCAGTCACCCCGGTGGGCCGACCGTCGCCGACGCGGCGCCGTCCGAGGAGGGCGCCGGAGAGGAGTCGGACGGCAACGCCGGTGGGAACGCCGCGGACAGACCCCCCGCGGCGGACACCGAGACCGGGCCGGACACCGGTGAAGCGCACCGCGCGGCCGCGGGCGCGGAGAAGGCGTCGGACACGGACGGGGTGGGCGGGGCCATGACGGACGTGGACGAGACGGACGTGGGCAAGACGGACGTGGGCAAGACGGACGTGGGCAAGACGGACGTGGGCAAGACGGACGTGGACGAGACGGATGCCGGCGAAGCGGACGTTACTGAGGCGAACGTGACCGAGGTGGACGTGACCGAGGCGGACGTGACCGAAGCGGACGTCGCCAAGCGGGACGAGGGTGAGGCGGACGGGGAGGGAGCCCGGGGGACGCCGCGCGGCGGGCGAGCCGAGACGGGCGGGAACGGCGGGGACATCGGGAAGGCCGGGGCCGCCCGGGACGCCGGGGCCGCCGGGGAGCCCGAACGCGCCGTCGGGCGAGTGGAGGCCGAGCCTGCTCCCGTGCGCGGGGAGGCTGATCGGGCGCCAGGACGCGCGGAGGCCGAGCATCCGCCCGTGCACACGGAGCCCGAGCGCGCCCCGGGACGCGGGGAAGCGCCGCACGCGCGCGTGCCACAGGGAGAGAAGGAGCACGCGGACGGGCGGAAGGGCGAGGAGCCTGCGCGCGGACCGCTCGGCGGCGACCGTGCGCGGGGACCGCTCGGCGGCAACCGTGTGCGCGGACTGTTCGGCGGCGACCGGACCCGCGGACAGCGGGACGAGCACCGGACACGCGGACGAAGGGGCGAAGACCGGCCACGCGGCCGCCGCCACGACGGCGACGGCTCCGCCCCGGACCGCGCCCCCGACCGTTCCGGCGACCGCGCTCGTGATCAAGCTGGCACCCGCGCTCCGGACCGGGCCTCCGACCGTTCCGGCGACCGGGCCTCCGACCGAGCCGGTACCCGCGCTTCGGACCGGGCCTCCGACCGTTCCGGCGACTGGGCCTCCGACCGAGCCGGTACCCGCGCTCCGGACCGGGCCCCCGTCCGTTCCGGCGACCGGGCCTCAGACCGAGCCGGTACCCGCGCTCCTGACCGGGCCCCCGTCCGTGCCACGGACCGGACCCCCGTCCGCGCCACGGACCGGACCCCCGTCCGTACCCGGCCGGACGACGGCCCCGTACGCGCCCGGGAGGGCGAGCGGCGTGCGCGCGGGGGGCCGAAGGACGGTCACGCGCGCGTGCGTGAGGACGACCGCCGCCCGCGCGGACGGGACGGCAACGGCCACGCTCCCGCCGCGGCCCCGGACCCCGCCGACACCGGCCCCTGGGACGACGGTCTCATCGCCCGCCGCGTGAACGAGACCGCCGAACAGCCATCCGCCGTGGAGATCCGCACCGGCGGCTCCCAGGCCGTCCCCCCGCTCGCCTACGACGGCCCCCTGCGCTCCCGCCTCGATGCGCTGCGTGAACTCGTGGGACTCTCCCGGGCCCGGCTCGACAACCGCACGCTCGCCGAGGCCGGCCGCGTCCTGGACGAGGCGCAGGCGCGGCGCAGACTCTCCGGCCAGCACACCGTCGTCGCCATCGCGGGCGCCACCGGCAGCGGCAAGTCCCTGCTGTTCAACGCCCTCGCCGGGGTGACCATCTCGGAGACCGGCGTACGCCGGCCGACGACGGCCGCGCCGATCGCGTGCAGCTGGAGCGACGGCGCGGCGAGTCTCATCGACCGGCTGGGCATCCCCGGCCGGCTGCGCCGGCGCCCGGTGCAGAGCGCGGACGCGGAGGCCCAGCTGCGCGGGCTCGTCCTGATCGACCTGCCCGACCACGACTCGGCGGCCGTGCAGCACCGCGAGCAGGTCGACCGCGTCCTGGCCCTCGTCGACGCCGTCATCTGGGTCGTCGACCCGGAGAAGTACGCCGACGCCGTCCTGCACGAGCGGTACCTGCGTCCCCTGGCGGGCCACGCCGAGGTCATGTTCGTCGTCCTCAACCAGGTCGACCGGCTGCCCGGTGAGGCAGCCGAGATGGTCCTCGACGACCTGCGGCGGCTGCTCGACGAGGACGGCATCGCCCTCGGCGAGTACGGCGAACCGGGCGCGACCGTGCTCGCGCTGTCCGCGCTCACCGGGGACGGCGTCGGGGAACTCAGGGAGCTGCTCGGACAGTTCGTCTCGGAACGCGGTGCTCCGGCGCGGCGCATCGCGGCCGACGTGGACGCCGCCGCGTGGCGGCTGCGGCCCGTCTACGCCACGGGACGGCGCACGGGGCTGAGCGAGGAGGCGCGCGAGGAGTTCGCCGCCCGGCTCGCGGACGCGGTGGGCGCCACCGCCGCGGGGGAGGCCGCCGAACGCGCCTGGCTGCGCAACGCCAACCGCGCGTGCGGGACGCCGTGGCTGCGGCTGTGGCGGTGGTGCCAAGGCCGGAGCGACCCTGCCACCGGCCCGCTTCCGGCCCGTGCGCAGGCCGACGAGGAGGCCACGGCCCGCCAGCGCGTCGAGCAGGCGGTGCGCACGGTGTCCGAGCGGGCCTCGGTGGGGCTGCCCGCGCCCTGGGCCCAGGCCGTGAAGGAGGCGGCGGTACGAGGTGCCCAGGGGCTGCCCGAGGCGCTGGACGAACTGGCCCTGCGGGCCGGGCTGCCCCCGGGGCGGCCGCCGCGTCCGGGCTGGTGGCCGATGGCCGTCCTGACGCAGGCCGCGATGACGATCCTCCAGGTGGTCGGCGGTACGTGGCTGGTCTGCCAGATCGCCGGCCTCGTGTCACCGAACCTGGGCGTGCCGGTGCTGCTGATGGTGGCCGGCATCGTCGGCGGCCCGCTCGTCGAGTGGGGCTGCCGGATGGCGGCCCGCGGCCCGGCCCGCAGATACGGCCAGGACGCGGAACGGCGCCTGCGGGAGACGGCCGCCGGGTGCGGCCGGGCCCGGGTCCTGGATCCCGTGGCCGCGGAGCTGCTGCGGTACCGGGAGGTGCGGGAGCAGTACGGGCGGGTCACGGGGGTGGAGGCCGTGGCGAGATGAGTGCCGCCCGGAGGGTTCTTCCCTCGTCCGGGTGACGAGGTTCTCCACAGACCCGGGCTGGTCCACAGCGCTCGGCGGGCCCGGCCCGGCGGCGGCAGTCTGAGGGCACGGCGATCGCGGCGGACGCGGCGGCCGCCGTGCCAGAGACAGCCGTACGGGACGGGCCCGTACGCGTATCCGCCCGGCGTGCGCGTCCGGGCGAGGGAGGGGTTCGCGACGATGAACGAGACGATGGTGTGCGCGGTGGGGAACGTGGCGACGCAGCCGGTCTACCGGGAGCTGTCGGCGGGCGGGTCGGCGAGGTTCCGGCTGGCGGTGACCGCGCGCTACTGGGACCGCGAGAAGAGCACCTGGACCGACGGACACACCAACTTCTTCACGGTGTGGGCCAACCGCCAGCTCGCCTCGAACGCGATGGCGTCCCTGAACGTGGGCGACCCGGTGATGGTGCAAGGCCGGCTGAAGGTGCGCACCGAGACGCGCGAGGGGCAGAGCTGGACCTCGGCCGACATCGACGCCGTGGCGATCGGCCACGATCTCGCGCGGGGCACCTCGGCCTTCCGTCGCACGGGCCGCACGGAGCCGGCGGCGGCCGGCTCGCCTCCACCACCCGAACCCGCCTGGGAGACACCGGCCGGCGACAGCCCGGAGCGGGAGAACCGGCAGCGACGGGAACCGGTGGCGGTGGCCTGACGGCCGGTGGCCTGACGAAGGGGCCTGACGGCCGGTGGCCTGACGGCCGGTGACGCGATGTCAGGCGAGGTCCCCCGGTGAGGTGATGGCGGCTTATCGGCGGATCCACCCGGAAAGATCCAGTGGATTTGTCGATAAGCCCGGCCAGTGAACGATCTTGGGGATAACGATTCCGATTCGGATCGCCCCTCCGCCGACCTCATCGGGAAGGGTGGTGCGTCGCCTCTCTAGGATGCCGCACGTGGCTCTCGGGGCTTCTGATTCTGCAGGTGGGACCGTACCCCCCACGTCAATGGGTCCCGCTCGAAGGGGAATTACGTGATTTCTTCGTTCTCCGCGCCGTTCACGCGCGGGCGGGGCGCGGTCCGCCTCGCCGCCGGGACGCTGGTGTCCGGACTCGTCGCCGCCGCTGTCGTCGCCTCCGCGGGCACGGCCGCCGCCGAGGGGACGACGCCGAGCCGAAGCGGAGCGACGGCGACCATAGGCGGCCTCAAGACGTACGGCGCCGCCGTGATCCACGACGACGGCGGGGACCAGGAGATCTCCGCGGGCCTGTTCGAGATGTCCGTCGACGGCGGCGGCACCCTGCAGACCTACTGCGTGGACCTCTACAACCCCACGCAGAAGGACGCCCAGTACCACGAGACGCCCTGGAGCGGCACCTCGCTGGGCGTCAACGAGGACGCGGGCCGGATCCGCTGGATCCTGCAGAACTCCTACCCGCAGGTCAACGACCTCGCCACGCTCGCCGGGAAGGCCGGCATCGACGGCGGCCTCACCGAGCAGGACGCGGCGGCCGGCACCCAGGTGGCCATCTGGCGCTACTCCGACGGCGCCGACGTCGACGCCGTCGACCCGCAGGCCGAGCGGCTCGCGGACTACCTCCAGAAGACCGCCCGGAACGTGGCGGAACCCGAGGCCTCGCTCACCCTCGACGGGGCGGCCGTCTCCGGACGCCCGGGCGGACTGCTCGGCCCCGTGACGGTCCGCACCGACGCGAACACGGTCACCGTCACGCCCCCGCTGGACGCCGCCACCAGCGGGGTGCGGATCGTCGGCCTGGACGGCCAGGACGTCACGTCCGCCGCGGACGGCACCCAGCTGTTCTTCGACGTGCCCGCCGACGCCGCCGCCGGATCGGCCGAACTGACCGTGCAGGCGTCGACCACCGTCCCCGTCGGCCGGGCCTTCACCTCCGACAGCCGCAGCCAGACCCAGATCCTCGCCGGTTCCAGCGAGTCCACCGTCTCGGCCACCGCGACCGCGACCTGGGCGGCGAGGGGTGCCGTGCCGGCCCTGTCGGCGGCGGAGGACTGCACCCGCAACGGCGTGGACATCACCGCCGCCAACCAGGGCGACGAGGCGTTCACCTTCGACCTTCTGGGCACCCAGCACAGCATTCCGGCCGGTACGTCCCAGACGGTGACCCTCCCCCTCCAGGAGGACCAGGCCTACGACTTCACGATCGACGGCCCCCAGGGCATCACCACCCGCTTCACCGGCGTCCTCGACTGCAAGACCCAGGCCGAGGAAACCGCCCTCACCACCCAGACCGTCGCCGAACCCAGCCCCGCCACGGTCGGCGGCACCACCCCCACGGACACCAACCTCGCCGAGACCGGCAGCTCCGACGCCACCCTCCTCATCGCCGGCACGGCGATCGGCCTGGTGGTCGTCGGCGGAGCGGTACTCCTGCTGCTGGGCCGCAAGGACACCCCGGTACGCGAGTGAGGAAGCCCGCCCCCCGGGGCGACCGGCTCCGGCCCCTCCCGGGGCCGTCCTGGGGCCGCCCTCGGGCCGTTCCGGGCCGCGCGAGGTCCCCTAAGCCGCTCGACGACGGCCGGCCGTGACAGGTCGGCCGCCGTCGTCGGTGGAGAAAGCCGAGGTCACAGGGGTCCGGTCGGATGAGTTTCCCCCCAGGGGTGGCCGTCCGGCAAGATGGGGTGTATCTGCCCACTGCCGTATTTCAAGCTGCCGGACGGTTTCTCTTGGCTGAGTACATCTACACCATGCGCAAGACGCGCAAGGCACACGGCGACAAGGTGATCCTTGACGACGTAACGCTGAGCTTCCTGCCCGGCGCGAAGATCGGTGTGGTCGGGCCGAACGGCGCCGGTAAGTCCACCGTTCTGAAGATCATGGCGGGGCTCGAGCAGCCCTCCAACGGTGACGCGTTCCTGTCGCCCGGATACACCGTCGGCATGCTGCTGCAGGAGCCCCCGCTCGACGAGTCCAAGACCGTTCTGGAGAACGTGCAGGACGGCGCCGCCGAGGTCATGGGCAAGCTCAAGCGCTTCAACGAGGTCGCCGAGCTGATGGCGACCGACTACTCCGACGCGCTGCTGGACGAGATGGGCAAGCTCCAGGAGGACCTGGACCACGCCAACGCGTGGGACCTGGACACCCAGCTGGAGCAGGCCATGGACGCCCTGGGCTGCCCGCCCGGAGACTGGCCCGTCACCAACCTCTCCGGTGGTGAGCGCCGCCGCGTCGCCCTGTGCAAGCTGCTGCTCGAGGCCCCCGACCTGCTGCTCCTCGACGAGCCCACCAACCACCTGGACGCCGAGTCCGTGCAGTGGCTGGAGCAGCACCTCGCGAAGTACCCCGGCACCGTCGTCGCCGTCACCCACGACCGGTACTTCCTCGACAACGTCGCCGAGTGGATCCTGGAGCTCGACCGCGGTCGCGCCCACCCCTACGAGGGCAACTACTCCACCTACCTCGACACCAAGGCGACCCGTCTCAAGGTCGAGGGCCAGAAGGACGCCAAGCGCCAGAAGCGGCTCAAGGAAGAGCTCGAGTGGGTGCGGTCGAACGCCAAGGGGCGTCAGGCCAAGTCCAAGGCGCGTCTGGCCCGGTACGAGGAGATGGCCGCCGAGGCCGACAAGATGCGGAAGCTGGACTTCGAGGAGATCCAGATCCCGCCGGGCCCGCGGCTGGGCTCGATCGTCGTCGAGGTCAACAACCTCGCCAAGGCCTTCGGCGAGAAGGTGCTCATCGACGATCTCAGCTTCACGCTGCCGCGCAACGGCATCGTCGGGGTCATCGGCCCCAACGGCGCCGGCAAGACCACCCTCTTCAAGATGATCCAGGGGCTCGAGGAGCCCGACTCCGGTTCCATCAAGGTCGGCGAGACCGTCAAGATCTCGTACGTCGACCAGAGCCGCGAGAACATCGACCCGAAGAAGACCCTGTGGGCCGTCGTCTCCGACGAGCTGGACTACATCAACGTGGGCCAGGTCGAGATGCCGTCCCGGGCGTACGTCTCCGCCTTCGGGTTCAAGGGCCCCGACCAGCAGAAGCCGGCCGGTGTGCTCTCCGGTGGTGAGCGCAACCGTCTGAACCTCGCGCTCACCCTGAAGCAGGGCGGCAACCTGCTCCTCCTCGACGAGCCGACCAACGACCTCGACGTCGAGACGCTGTCCTCCCTCGAGAACGCGCTGCTGGAGTTCCCGGGCTGCGCCGTGGTCGTCTCCCACGACCGCTGGTTCCTCGACCGGGTCGCGACCCACATCCTCGCCTACGAGGGCGACTCCAAGTGGTTCTGGTTCGAGGGCAACTTCGAGTCGTACGAGAAGAACAAGATCGAGCGGCTCGGGCCGGACGCGGCGCGTCCGCACCGCGCCACCTACAAGAAGCTCACCCGGGGCTGATCGAGCTTGCGGCACATCTACCGCTGCCCGCTGCGCTGGGCGGACATGGACGCGTACGGCCACGTCAACAACGTGGTCTTCCTCCGCTACCTGGAGGAGGCGCGCATCGACTTCCTGTTCCGCCCGGAGAAGGACTTCCAGCAGGGGTCCGTGGTGGCGCGCCACGAGATCGACTACAAGCGGCAGCTCGTCCACCGGCACTCGCCCGTGGACATCGAGCTGTGGGTCACGGAGATACGGGCCGCGTCCTTCACCATCGCCTACGAGGTGAAGGACGGCGACCAAGTCTACGTCCGCGCGTCGACGGTGATCGTGCCGTTCGACTTCGAGGCGCAGCGGCCCCGCCGGATCACCGGCGAGGAGCGTGCGTTCCTCGAGGAGTACCGGGACGACAAGGAGGCCGTCGCCGCATGACGGTGCTCCACCTGGCCGACGAGGGGGAGGCGGCGGATCTTGCGGCCTTCCTCTCCCGGCTGCTCCGCTACGACCGCGGAGCGGCGGTCCGGCTACAGGCGGCCGGCACCGCGCTGGCCGTCTTCGGACGGCCGCCGTCCTTCGAGGTCCTGGCGATCCGGGCGGTGCGGCTGGCCAAGCCGTACGAGAACGGGCTGGACGTCTCGCTGGACGTGACCGTGTCCGCCGGTGAGCTGCTGGAGGGCGTGGACGAGACGGCGGTGACGGCCGTCGTGCCCGCCGCGGTCACCGGGCCGCCCTGGGCCGGAGTGCTGCCGCCGCGCGGCGGCTGGCGGCCGGAGCCGGGGCTGCCCGCACCGGACGCGCTGCGCACGCTGGTCGGCGCCGCGGTCGCCGAGTTCCGGCGCCGGACCGAGGAGCTGGCGCCCGAACGGCGCAACCGCGCCGAACTCGACCGCATCGGGCGGGAGATCTGGTCCCGGACGGTCGGCGGCACCGGCCTGCCCGTGCGGGCCGTCCACGCCGCCCAGTCCCTGGGCTTCCTGCGCCCGGCCGCCACCACCGCCCCCCGGCAGACCGACCCGCAGGCCGCTCAGCCCGCCGGACTGTTCTCCTCCGGGGCGTGGCTGCGGCTGCGGACACCGTACGGGTCGGTCGCCGTACGGCGGTCGGGCCTCGGCGGGCTGGACCTCAGCGTCCGCTGAGCGCCGCCGGGAGCGCGGGAGCGCCGAAGGTTCAGTCGGGGGTGTTCACCATGGATGCCGCCGCGTACGTCAGGTACCGCCACAGCGTCTCCTCGTGCTCCTCGGAGAGGCCGAGCTCGTCGACCGCGTCCCGCATGTGCCGCAGCCAGGCGTCGTGCGCCGCCCGGTCCACGACGAAGGGGGCGTGCCGCATCCGCAGCCGGGGGTGGCCGCGCCGGTCGCTGTACGTCGTCGGACCGCCCCAGTACTGGATCATGAAGAGCAGCATGCGCTCCTCGGCCGGACCCAGGTCCTCCTCGGGGTACATGGGCCGCAGGATCGGGTCCTCGGCGACTCCCTCGTAGAAACGGTGGACGAGCCGGCGGAAGGTCTCCTCCCCGCCGACCTGCTCGTAGAAGGTCTGCTCCTGAAGCGTGCCGCGCCGAATCTCTTTCACGTCCCCCATGCTCTCAGACCCGGAGACCGAGGACCGCAGGCTTAGGACCGCAGGCCTAGGACCCCCGGTCCGGACCGGGGGTCGTCCCGTCCCTCCGGCCCCCCGGGAACGCGGGGGCACTCGCCTCCGGCGGTGTGGCGCAGCACAGTGGAGGCATGGGTGCGCACGCAGTCGACAAGGACCTCGAGCAGCTCGCCGCCTCGGCGCGGGCGGCGCTGGTGCGGGAGATCGAGGCGAGCGGGGCCTTCGTCGCCGATCCGGCGTGGAAGGAGGCCTTCGCCGCGGTCCCGCGCCACCTCTTCGTGCCGTACTACTACGCGGGCGGAGCCGGCGGCTACGAGCGGCGCTGGGGGGAGAGCCCCGACCCGCGCGTGCGGGAACGCTGGGTGACCGGCGCCTACGAGGACGCCCCGCTGGCGACCCGGTTGCGCGACGGCGAGCTGCTCTCCTCCAGCAGCCAGCCCTCGCTGATGGCCCTGATGCTGGCCGAGCTGCGGGTGGAGGAGGGGGACCGGGTGCTGGAGATCGGCGCCGGCACCGGCTACAACGCGGCGCTGCTGGCGTACCGGCTGGGGGACGAGCAGGTCACGACGGTGGACCTCGATCCGGAGATCACCGAGTCGGCCCGGCGGCACCTCGCCGTCGCCGGCCGCCACCCGGCCGTCGTCACCGGGGACGGGGCGCGGGGCGTCCCGGAGCGGGCGCCCTTCGACCGGATCATCGCCACCTGCCAGCTGCCCTCCGTCCCGCGCGCCTGGCTCGCCCAGTGCCGGCCGGGCGCCCTGATCCTGACGCCGATGGCGACCGGGCTGGTCGCGCTGACGGTACGGGACGCGGGGTACGCGGAGGGGAACTTCCTGCACACCCCCGCCTTCTTCGTGCCGTTGCGCGGCGCGGAGCGGCACGATCCGGCGCCGGTGGCGCTCGGTGGGGTGCCGCAGCCGGCCCGGGGGAGCGATCTGTTCCAGTTCCTGCTGTCCCTGACCCGGGCCACCCTGGACCCGCAGGAGGCGTACGCGCTGTGGGAGCGGGAGGGCAGGCCCCGGCGGGAGCGATACGGCATCACCGTCGGCGGCGAGCACGCGTGGGCCTGGCTGGACGACCCGGAGGGGCCGTACGCCTGGCCCCTGCCGGGTTAGGACGGGGGAATCCCGCCCCGCCCGTCGGTGCCGTCAGCCGCGGCGGACCGTGATCGTCGTCCAGGCGCCGACGTGGACCCGGTCGCCGTCCTGGAGCGGTACCGGCACGAAGGGCTGGATCGGCTCCTCCGAGCCGTTGACCGTGGTGCCGTTCGTCGAGTTCTGGTCGACGACCGCCCAGCTCCCGTCCGGCTGCTGCACCAGCACCGCGTGCTGGTGGGAGACGCCGGGGTCCTCCGGCGGCACCGACAGGTCGATGTCGGGGGTCTCACCGGTGGAGTGGCGGCGGCGGCCGATGGTGATCTGGTTGCCGGCGAGCGTGCGCTGCTGCTCCGGCGAGTACGCGGGCAGGTTGAGCCCCGCGGCCTCGGGGCCGGAGCGCTGCATCATCGCCATGAAGTACTCGCGGTCCGGCCCTATCGTCGCCGTCCAGGTGGCCGGCTGCTGCGGGAACGCCGGTCCGGGCGGGGGCGGCGCCTGGGTGCCACCGGGCTGGGGGGAGCCGTAGCCCCCGCCCTGGGGGCCGCCGGGGCCGCCCGGGCCGCCGGGGGCGTGGTGGGACGGAGGGGAGATCACCCAGTCGTCGTCACCGCCGAACGCCCCGCCGGAGGGGCCGCCAGGCTGCGGGCGGCCGGTCTCCTGGGGGAATCCGGGCGGCGCCTGCGGACCGGACGGCTGGAAGGCCTGCGGAGCGCCGGGCGCGGCGCCACCGGGCCCGCCGGGTCCACCGTGCGGCGGGCCCGGCCGTGCGGGGTCGCCGCCGAAGCCCGAGGGGCCGGCGGGCGCACCCGGACCACCCGGACCGCCGGGGCCGGTGGGCTCGTGTCCGAAGGGCGGCGCGGGGGGCCGGCCGGACGGCTCGCGGCGGAAGGGGTCCCCGGACGGGCCCGAGGGCTCCCGTCCGAACGGGTCCGCGGACGGCCCGGAGGCCGGACCGCGACCGAACGGGTCGCCGGGCGCACCCTGCGGACCACCGGCGGGACCTCCCGGACCTCCCGGCACGCCCGGTTCCCGCCCGAACGGCTGCTGGCCGCCCGGAACGCCCGGAGCACCGGGGCCGCCCGGAGCACCGGGACCTCCCGGACCGCCCGGCTCATGTCCGAACGGCTGCCGACCGCCGCCCGGGCCCGCGGGCCGCGACGGCTCGCCGCCGAAGGGCGGGCCCGGCGGGATCGGCTCGGCGGGACGGTTCACCTGGGACGGACGGGAACTCTGGTACTCGAAGGAGTCGCCGCCGCCGAACGACGGCGGCGGCTGGAACCGCCCACCCGGCCCGCCCGGCCCGGCACCGGGACCCGCGCCCGGCCCGCCCGGCCCGGCGCCATGGCCGCCCGGAGCACCGGGACCACCGGGACCGCCCGGGCCCGCTCCCGGCCCCGAGGGCACCGGCGGGCGCGGGGCGGCCGGGGTGTACGAGGTCGCCGTGTTGGTCAGGAAGTTCCACCGGCACTCCTCGCAGAACGGCGCACCGCCCTCACGGGGCGTACGGCACTGCGGGCACAGCTCCGGCTCGGCGTTCGGCACGGAGGACAGGTGACGGCCGTCGGGACGGCCGCCGGGGCCGCCCGGCGGGGGCGGCGGGAAGCCGTACCCGCCACCGGCCGGGGGCGGCGGCGGGGGAGGGGGCGGCGGTACGGCACCGGCCATGCGGTGACCGCAGACCTCGCACCAGTCGTCGGAACCCGACTGGTGTCCGTTCGGGCAGGTCGGCATGTCGGCGCGTCCCCCTTTCCTTCCGTGTCCCACCAGGGTGCTGCGGCGGGTGCTGCTGGGTCACTTCTTTACACGAACAGTCTTTGTGGACCGGGTCTCGAGGGTCATCTCGTCGGCCTCGGCGACCTTCGCCTTCAGTCGCACAGTACCTGTCGTGGCATCGACGACGTCCACCACCTTCGCCAGCAGTTTCGCAGTATCGGCGTTGCCCGAGACGCTGGCGAGCTGAACCGCCCGGCCCAGTTTGGCCGTTGCTCCGTCCATATCGCCCGCTTTGCGAAGGTCCAGTCCCTGTTGGATGACCCGTGCCAGTTCGGCCTGCCCGGTGTAGTGCGCGACCTGCGGGTTGATCGAGGTGGAGGCGGCCATGTCGTCCGTCCACACGGCCCGTACGAGACCCTGGGCGCCCAGGTTCCGCACCGTGCCGTCGGGCTGGGGCACCACCAGCGACACCCGGGCGGCCAGCATCTCCTGCCCGAGGTGGGCGGCGGGGACCTCGACGCACACGTGGTAGTCGCGGGACTCGTCGCCCCAGGAGCCGGTGGGGTAGTCGCCGGAGCGAGGCCCGGACTCGGTGCGCCGGTCGGTCAACTCCTCCACGGTGGGAGCGACTTGCTTGACGAACCTGACGGTGGTGCCGACCGGGGTCCACAGCCGCAGGGCCACGTCCGCGACCTCCTTGCCCATGGCCGTCTCCATCATCCGCGTGAAGTCGGCGGCGAGGCCGGCCGGGTCGGCGACGATGTCGGCGGTGCCGAGCAGGGCCGAGGCGATCCCTGTGACTTCTTTCACTTCCCAGTCGGTGCCCACGCCGCGGGCGTCACAGGTGAAGCGCCCGGCGCAGGAGTCCAGGGTGGCCTTGAGGTCCTCGGGCGACTCGTGTTCGTTGCGGCCGTCGGTGAGCAGGATGCCGTGCCGGATGGCGACGTCGGCCGAGGACAGCAGCCGGTCGGCCAGGCGCAGCCAGGTCCCGATCGCGGTGCCGCCGCTCGCATTGAGCCGGCGCAGGGCCTGCTTGGCCTGTTCGCGGGTGGTGGCGTCGGCGACCGCGAGGCGCCCGCCGCCCGGGTACACCTCCGTGGCCACGTGCGTGCCGCCGATCACCGCGAAGTGCACGCCGTCGCGGAGGGTGTCGACGGCGGCGGCCGTGGCGTCACGGGCGTTGCGCATCTTGGTGGGCGGGTAGTCCATCGAGCCGGAGCAGTCGACCATGACCGCCACGGCGGCGGAGGGGCCCCGGCCCGGCGCGTAGAGGTGCGGTGCCGCGACGGCGCTGCCGACCGTGCCGCCGCCGGTCGCGGTGACCGTGACGATCGCGTTGACCTCGCGGCCGCCCTCGGGCAGGTACTCGTTCTGGTAGACGTCGACCGAGAACTGCGGCACGTTCGACTTCGAGAAATTGGCCATGCCTACTCACATCCCCCTAGTCCCCACGGCCGTGGGGCGATGACGGTGGGCGGACCGGTCCCCTCCGGTCCGCCGCTGCTTCCCCGTGTGCGGCGTGTGCGAAGCGCTGTGCGTGGCCTCAGGCCGATCCTGCCCCCTGCGCGGGGGCGGGGAACGGCAGGACGGCCACTGTTACGTTGTCGTGCCCGCCGCCGTCCAGGGCGTGCCCGACGAGCACCCGGGCGGCGTGCAGCGGCCGTACGGCGGCGTCGAGCGGGAGCGCCTCGGCCATCTCCTGGGCCGCCTCGGCGTAGTTCCACAGCCCGTCGGTGCACACGACGACCACGCCGGGACGGTCCGGCTTGAAGGACGCGGTGTGCGGCTCCAGTTCGTAGGCGTCGGCGCCGAGCCAGCCGGTGATCGCGTGGGCGCGGTCGTCGGCGTAGGCCTCCGCCTCGTTCATCAGGCCCGCGGCGACCATCTGGGCGGCCCAGGAGTCGTCCTCGGTGAGCCGGGCCGGGGGCGCGCCGCGGTCCGCCGGGACCCAGTAGACGCGGCTGTCCCCGACCCAGCCGACGACCAGCAGGCCGGCGGTGACGACCGCGCCGACGAGGGTGCAGGCGGGGGCGTTCTGGTGCGGGGCGTGCTCGCGGGCCGTGGCGGGTTCCTCGGCGAGGGCGTTGACCGCGTGCGAGGCGGCGACGATCGCGTCGTGCATGGCCTGCTGCGGGTGCGTGCCCTGCGGCAGGGCCGTCAGCAGCGACCGGCTCGCCACCCGGGACGCGGCGAGGGAGGCGTCGTCCGGGCGGGTCGCGGAGGACACGCCGTCGCAGACGATCGCCACGGACACGGGGGTGCCGTCGGGCAGCGCGGTGTGGCCGACGCCGAACGCGTCCTCGTTGCGGTGGTGGCGCAGACCGCGGTCGCTGACGGCGGCGACGGGGCCCGACTCCTGCTCCATGTGGTCCCGTTCACGCGGCTGGGCGTGCCCGCAGTTCTCGCAGTAGCCGTCGTCGTCGACCCGGCCCGCGCGGCAGGCCACGCACACCGTGCCGCTCTCGGCCACCGCAGCGGCCTCGGCGGCCACCCGCGGGTCGGGCGCCTGGAGCGGGTACTCCTCGGGCTCCGCGGGCCGGTCGAAACGGACACCGGCGGAGGGCGCGGCGGGGGCCCCGGCTGCTCCGGGTGCCCCGGGTGCGGCGGACGCCGCGGGAGGCGGGAGCGGTGCGCCGGGGTGCACAGGTGTTCCCTGGTGCACAGGTGTTCCGGGGGACACCTGTGCACCACCGGAACCACCGAAGGCTCCGGGAGCACCTGGAACACCTGGAGTGCCTGCGGTACTCGGAGTACCGGGAGCAGCACCGGCAGCCCCGGAGGTGCCCGCGACACCAGGAGCACCGGAAGCACCAGGGGCCTTTGCGGCGGACGTCCCGCCGGGTTCCGGGGAGTTCATCATGAGGGTCGGGCTGTCGTCCGGGCGGGGCGGCACGGCGGACAGGTCGCATCCGCACGCTCCGCAGAAACGGTCGCCCGCGTCGAGCGGCTCCGCGCAGCTCGGGCAGGTCGGCAGGGCGGCCTGCCGGGGCATCTGGGACATCAACTACACCCACGTCCGGGGGCGGTAACGATTGGCACGTTCCACCAGGTCGATCCTCTCCTCACCGCCGGTCGCCAGCCGGGCCAGCGTGCGGTACGAACGCTCCAGGCCGAAGCGGAGCCCCCGCTCGTCCAGGTCACTGCCGAGCAGCACCCGCCGGTGGCCGGGGCCGGCGCCCTGGCCACCGGAGAGTATCCAGTCCAGGGCACTGCCGAGCACCTCCGCGGACAACTCCTCGCGCCGCGTCGGGTCCAGGCCGTACGCGTCCAGCGCCTCGACCTGCGCCGCGGCGGCGGTGAGGTCCTCCAGGAAGGGTACGTCGGCGGCGGCCGCCGTTCGCTGCCGGAGCCGGGCGCGGACGGCCGCGACCCGGGCGGCCGTGTAGTGGATGGAGGACTCCGGCACCGACTCCAGCGTCCGTACGGCGCTCGCCCGGTCGCCGGCCGCGAGCCGGACGCGGGCCAGGCCGAACGCGGCGCTCACATAGCTCGGGTCGGTCGACCACACCAGCCGGTAGTACTCGGCGGCGTTGTCCAACTGGCCCAGCACCTCGGCGCACACGCCCAGCGCCAGCTTGGGCGCGGGCTCGCCCGGGAAGGCGTCGTAGATCGCGTCGAAGGCGAGCGCGGCGACCTCGTGGTCGCCGGTGACCAGCGAGGCCAGGCCCCGGTACCACACCACCCGCCAGTCGTCGGGCCGTTCGTCCTCCAGCTCGGTCAGGGTCGTGAGGGCCGCGCCGGCATCGCCGTTCTCCAGCCGGGCGCGGACCTGGCGCAGCCGGGTCTCGACGGACGGCGCCGGCGCGGCGGCCAGGGCCGTGAGCAGCTCCGCCGGGGCGGAGGCGGACAGACCGGCGAGGAACCCCGCGTTGGGGTCGCCCGCGTCGACGAGCGGGGCGGGCAGCGCGAGGGAGGCGGCGGGGGTGTCGACGGGCCGGACGAGACCGGGGGCGGCGGGAACCTGTGCGGGGAGGGCGGTGAGCGTCGGCGTGGGACGGCCCGGCGCGGGGGCGGCCGGGAGGGCCGCCGGACCGGTGGCCCTCCCGGCCGTCCGGCGCGCGCCGGCCACCCGGGCGCCCAGCCGGGACACCTCGCCGTCCAGCCGGGGGAACAGCTCCCGGTCGGTGACCTTGATCTCCGGCCCGAACAGCGTCGACAGCGCGGGCCGCGCCCGCCCGCTCTGGAGGGAGACGACCTCGCGCAGCACACCCGTCAGCTGCTCCGCCATCTCCTGCGCGGAGCCGAACCGGCGGGCCGGGTCGGGGTCGGTGGCCCGGACCAGCAGCCGGTAGAAGGACTCGTACCGGCGGAAGACCTCGATGGTGTCGGGGTCGGGCAGCGAGTCGACGAAGGCGGTCGTGTAGCCCTGGAAGTCGAAGGTCAGGACGGCGAGCGTGCGGCCGACCGTGTACAGGTCGCTGGCGACCGACGGGCCGACGTCGGCGACCTCCGGGGCCTGGTAGCCGATCGTGCCGTAGATGGCCGACTCCTCGTCGTCCATCCGGCGCACCGCGCCCATGTCGATCAGCTTGAGCTGGTCCTCGGTCTGGATCGCGTTGTCGACCTTGAAGTCGCAGTACAGCAGGTTGCGGCTGTGCAGGTGCCCGAGGGCCTCCAGCGCCTCGATCCCGTAGGCGCACGCCTGCTCCACGGGCAGCGGGTCCCGCCGGCCGTCCGGGGTGCGGCGGGCGTTGGCGATCTCCTTGAGGGACTTGCCGCCGACGTACTCCATGACGATGTAGCCGTCGAGCGAACCGGTGCGCTGGTCGAGGTGTTCGACGAAGTTGTAGATCCGCACGATGTTGGCGTGCTCGATCTCGGCGAGGAAGCGCCGTTCGGAGATCGCGGCGGCCATCGCGTCCTGGTCGCCGGTGTCCAGCAGGCCCTTCAGCACCACCCAGCGGTCCGCCACCGCCCGGTCCACGGCCAGGTAGATCCAGCCGAGGCCGCCGTGCGCCAGGCAGCCCGCGACCTCGTACTGGCCATGCACGACGTCCCCGGACGTCAGCTTCGGGACGAACGAGTACGGGTGGCCGCACTTGGTGCAGAAGCCCTCCGTGCGCCCGGGCCGCTCCCCTCGCGCGCGGCCCACCGGGGCGCCGCAGTCCGAGCGCGAGCAGAACCGCTTGCGCTCGGGCACCTCGGGGTTCTCCAGGGCCATCGCGCGCGGGTCCGGTCTCGGCACCTGCGGCACCGAGACCAGGCCCGCGCCCAGCCGGGCCCGCCCGGAGGAGCCGGCCGCCGAACCGGAGCTGCGCACCGACACCGACCGTCCCGTCGGCCTGCCGGACAGCGACCGCGAGAGCCGTCCGGACACCGAGCGGCGCGACCTCGACGACTGCGAGGACGTACGCGAACTGCGGGCGCTGCGCGCGCTGGGGCGCGAGCCGCCGCTGCCCGACGCGCCACCGCCGCCGGTCACCCCGGTGGGCGGCGAGCCGACCAGTCCGTTCGCGGCGACGACCGGGGCGAGACCGCAGGTGTCGCAGTACAGCTCGCCGCCGCCCACATCCTCGTACGACCCGTCGCAGCCCGGCCGCTGGCACGTCTGCCCTGCCTGACTCATGACCCCTGCTCCCCCCTGTGGTCCTCGGGTCCGCCCCGCTCGGCCGCGTGCGGCGCGGCGAGCAGTTCGGCGGCCGCCCGCTGGTAGCGCAGGACGGCCTGCTCGGCGACGCGCAGGTCGCAGGGCGCGCTCCACAGCATGCGGCGGGCCGCGTCGTACCGCTCGACGAGGAACGCGTCCTCCGCCAGACCGTGCCGGGCGACCTTCGCCTTGTACGCGTCGAGCCGGCCGCGCAGCTCCGCGCGGACCGCGAGCGGCGCGGTGACCGCACCCAACGACTCGCGGGCGCGCAGCAGTTCGTCCTCCGCCTTCTGCTCCAGCGACTCCAGCAGCGGGGACAGCCGGTGCCACTGGGCCTGCCGGCGGTACTCGGCGGCGGTCGCCAGCTGCTCCTGGAGGACGGTCGGCGGTCCGCCGACCACCGGCACCTCCGTCGCGGCGATCTTCGCCAGCACCTCGCCGCGCGCGGCCCGCGCCTCGGCCAGGGTGCGGTCGGCGCG
The DNA here is from genome assembly GCF_044750285.1 of Streptomyces sp. NPDC088812. NCBI lineage: Bacteria > Bacillati > Actinomycetota > Actinomycetes > Kitasatosporales > Streptomycetaceae > Streptomyces > Streptomyces sp. NPDC088812. Next base: position 446,497 of record NZ_JBIVJP010000003.1, read on the forward strand.
GCTGAGCACGTCCCGCAGCCGCACCAGCCGCTTCTCCGCGTCCTGGCGGACCGTCAGCACCGCGTCGATCTCCCGGCGCACGTCCTCCAGGGCGCGCGCCTCACGGTCGTAGACCGTCGTGTCCGGCCGCCCGCCGCCGGGCGCCGAACTGCCCTGTGCGCGCACCCAGAACGCCAGCGGGTCGGAGACGACCTGCTCGCGCAGCCGGGTCAGCGTGTGCGTGATGTGCTCCAGGTCGTCACCGGCGGGGTGCTCGCCCGGGCGGACGCCCACGGAGTGCGCGAGCTGCCGGGTGCGCCGGAGCTCCGCGGCCAGCAGGTCGATCCGGGCGGGCAGCGCCGACCACACCGCGTCGGCGGCGACGACCATGTCCAGCGACGAGGCGTACAGCTCGTTCATCCGGTCGACGAGTCCGGCGAGCGAGAAGCTCTGGCTGAGCCTGCCGGTGCCGTGCGGCGCGGGCGCGTTCGCGAGGGCCGCGCCGGCCACGGTGACCGACGCGCCGCGCAGCAGCTCGGTCAGCTCCACCAGGTCCTCACGGCTGGACCAGCGGCGGCGCGAGCGGATCTCCCGGGCGGCGCGCAACGCGTCGGAGTACGCGTCGAAGTACGCCCACAGCAGCGTGACCGACGCCTCCGTGTCCGCCCAGCGTTCCTCGGTGACGCCGGTGAGCCGGGCACCCTCGAGGAGTCTGCGGCCGGCGTGGTCCTGGAGGGCGAGGAGCGAGGTCTCGATCGCCTCGTGCTCCTGGCCGAGCCGCGCCAGCGCACGGTCCACCTCGTCCCGGTCCATCACCGGCCCGGGGGGTCCCGTGACGCCCATCGATCACCTCTCGCTGCCGTGTCGGTTGTCCGCTCGGTCCGCTGCCTGTCGGTTCCTGCCCGCGGGTGGGGCCGTCAACTCGTGCGCAGGTACTGCGGTGCGGGCGGCCTCGACGTCGCCGCGTCCGCCCCCAGTGTCGCCGACAGCCACGTGTCGTACGACGCCTGCCAGCCGTCCGTCCGGTACCGCACCAGGATCTGGTTGACCCGGCGGACCAGATCGTCGGCGTCCTTCTTCATCGCCACCCCGTAGTACTCGGTCGTGAAGGGGGCGCCCTTGAGGGCCACCGTGGGGTCCTGGGCGGCCTGGCTGGCCGCCAGCGCGCCGTCGGTGACGACCGCGTCGGCCTCGCCGAGCTGCAACCGGACCAGGCAGTCGAGCTGGTTGGGGACGGTGGTGGAGATGTCGGTGGTGGCGGGCAGCCGGCCGGACTTGCGGTCCTCGGTCAGCCGGGTGTTGGCGGTCGAACCGGTCGCCGTGCAGACCTTCTTCTTCGCCAGCGTGTCGTTGTAGCCGGTGATGGTGGACGACTTGGGGGCGAGGACGGTCTGTCCGGTCCTGAAGTAGGGAGCGGAGAACGCGACGTCCTCGATGCGGTCGCAGGTGATGGTCATCGTGCGCACCACCATGTCGACCCGGCCCTCCTGGATCGCGGGGATGCGCTGGTTGGTGGGGATGGCCTTGAACTGCACCGCGTCGGGGTCGCCCAGGATGTCCTGCGCGATCCGCCGCACCAGGTCGATGTCGAAGCCCTCCAGGGCCGCCCCGGTGGTGTTCGGGTCGCGGTAACCCCAGCGGTAGCTGTTCTGGTCGACGCCGACGATCAGCTTGCGCTTCTCGCCCTGCCGGGCCTTGATCGTGGCGATGGTCGGGCCCTCCGCGGCCGACGGCGCCAGCGTCTGCTTCTCCGGGTCCCGGCACGTGGAGTCGGCCGCCGGGGTGCCCTCGGCGACGCCCCGGCCGCCGGTCCCGGCGCCGGCGCCGTGCGACTGGGTCCATGGCAGCAGCAGGACGAAGGCCAGGGCGAGGGCGCAGACGGCCGCCATCGCGCCGACCCCGCCCCAGCCCTTCAGGCCGGCCCGTATCCGTCGCGTCCGTGTCGTCACGCCCTCTGCCACCGGAACGCCACCCTTCACCGGTCCGCCCCCTCTCACCGGTACTCCGACAGCCTGCGGCCGATGCCGAGGACCGCGCCCGCGGCGCCCAGGACGGCGAGGACGGCCGCGCCCGCCGGCAGGCCGCCCATCGCGTCCAGGCCGTCCCCGGCCGCCCGCCTGAACTCGTTCTGCTCGTGCTCGAGCGCGCTCGCCAGGTTGGCGTCCACGCTGTCGAAGCACTCGCCCGTGGCGCCCTTGCCGCCGATCACCAGGGCCAGCGCCTGCTCGTAGTTGCCGTTGTCGTCCTGGGCGCGGGCGGCGGTGTGGCGGTTCTTCCACTCCGCCATGTTGCTCTCGGCCTGGGCGACCGGCGTCGCGCCGTCCCGGTCGTCGGCGAGCCGCCGCGCCAGGGTGAGGCCCTCGCCGAGGGCGCCCATGTCCTCGGTGAAGTCGTGGTCGTAGGCGTCGACCGTCTCCTCGCCGACCTTCACGGTCTCGGCCCCGCGGGCCACCAGGGTGAGGTTCTCGTTGCCGCGGGCCTTGAGGGAGGCGATGCGGGCGTCCTGGAGGACGTTCAGCGAGCGGACGCCGTGCTCGTAGGAGTCCTCAAGGCCCGCGCGGGCCACGGTGTGACCGACGACCAGCCACAGCAGGACGACGGTGGCGGCCGCCGTCGCCGCGACCAGGCCGTGGTTGAGCACCCGGTGGGTACGGCGGTAGGTGCGGTGCTGGGCCCAGGCCAGGGCGGCCAGCGCGAGGACGCCCAGCGCGATCGCCGCCCAGGGGTAGGGGGTGGCGTCCGCGTAGTCGTCCCGCAGCCGCTGGTTCTCCTTCTTGTAGAGGTCCTCGGCGGCCGGGAGCATCTCCTTCTGCATCTTCTGGTTGGCGTAGCGCAGGTAGGCGCCGCCGACCGGGAAACCCTGCCGGTTGTAGGTGCGGGCCCGTTCGACCAGGCCCTTGTACTCCGGCAGCAGCTTGTTCAGTTTCGTGACGGCCGCCGAGGAGGGGGAGCCCGGGTCGGAGTTGCCGGCGGCGGTGACGAGCCCCTCGGCGGCCGTGTCGATGTCCTTCTCGTACCGCTCGCGGGACTCGGCCGTCTCCTGCCCGCCGGCCAGGAAGCCGCTGGAGGCCGCGGTGTTGGCGTCGGCGAGGGAGCGGTAGATGTCGGCGGCGGCCGTGGTCAGCGGCTGGCTCTGGTGCAGGACGTCGTCGGCCGCGGCCGCCCGGTCGGACGTCTGCCAGGCCGTGACGGCGCCGAACGCGACGACGAGGAGGGCGAGAAGGGCACCGATGATGCGGAGGCGGCCGGGCTCGGTGGTCGCGGCGGCCCGCACCTGGTCGACGCCCTCGGCGAACGCCGTGCGGCGCGTGGGCGGTGGTGCGGTGCTGCTCGTTGCCGGGTCTGCCACGTTGTCTGACCTCCCCCATGGTCATGGCCCGTCGCAAGTATCGCTGGCGGGAGGGGGAATGCGCACCGGCCTTCACGGGATCTTGGTCGGATCGCACTCACCCCTGCTCATGAGTACGCGGTGGCAATGTGTTCGGTTCCCTGACGGGGCCGCCGTGGCCTGCCGTGGCCATGGGCCGCGGACGCCCCGCGCCCGTCCGGTCCGGCCCCGGCAGCGCCGCCTCCATGCGGGCCACTTCGGAGGCCCGGGAGGGCTTGGTCCGCAGGTCCGCTCCTCGGGCGGAGGCCCGGGGGTCCGGCCTTCTCGATCGTTGCTGTGCCGTCACGCGGCACGGGGTTCGGTCGGGAATCCGTGGCTTCCTGTTTCTTCACGCTGTGCCAGGATCGCTCCTGGTCTTACCGGCGCTCCGCAGGCCGTCACCGCCGGTCCGGCGGCCGTCTTGACGTTGATCGCGGCGTTGTGGTCCCGGTCGTGGCGGGTGCCGCAGGCGGCACAGGTCCACGCTCTGATGCCGAGGGGATGGGGTCCTGTTGCGTCATGACCGGCTCCGTGAGGGTCTCGGGGCTCATCCCTGGTTCTCCTCGTGCCACTGATGCCAGGCTAGGCCCGCGTCGGGCGCCCCGGGAGAACGACGGGGCATCCCGCGCCGCGACGGCGTCGGAATGCCCCGAACCTTCACTCGAACGTGTGCTGAACCGTTCCGCTACTTCGTGGGCGCCACCGGTGTGATCGGCGTCGCGGCCTGGGCCTGCGGGGACGCCGTGTTCGCGTACACCGACGGGGCCGCGACGGCGGCCGTCGGGTCCACGTCCGGGTCGTCCTCCGGCGGAACGGTGGCGCCGCCGACGATGCGGATGTCGGCCGCGTCGAAGGCCCGCTTGATGCGCCAGCGCAGTTCGCGCTCGACCGCGAGGGACTTGCCGGGCATCGTCTTCGCGGTGACCCGCACGACCATCGAGTCCAGCAGCACGCTGTCCAGGCCGAGCACCTCGATCGCGCTCCACAGGAGCTCGTTCCAGGGCTCCTCCTTGCCCATCTTGTCGGCGACCTCGACGAGGGTGGCCTTGACCCTGTCCAGGTCCTCGGAGGCCTTCACCGTCACGTCGACGCCGGCCGTGGCCCAGCCCTGGGAGAGGTTGCCGATCCGCTTGACCTCGCCGTTGCGGACGTACCAGATCTCGCCGTTGTCGCCGCGCAGCTTGGTCACCCGCAGCCCGACCTCGATGACCTCGCCGGTGGCGACGCCCGCGTCGATCTGGTCGCCCACGCCGTACTGGTCCTCCAGGATCATGAAGACGCCGGAGAGGAAATCCGTGACCAGGTTCCGGGCGCCGAAACCGATCGCCACGCCCGCGACACCGGCGGACGCGAGCAGCGGGGCCAGGTTGATCTCGAACGTGCCGAGGATCATCAGCGCGGCCGTGCCGAGGATGAGGAAGCTCGCCACCGAACGCAGCACCGAGCCGATCGCCTGCGAGCGCTGGCGGCGGCGCTCGACGTTCACCAGCAGACCGCCCAGGGCCGTGCCGTCCACGGCCTGCACGGTGCGGTTCATCCGGTCTATGAGCTTGGTGATCGCCCGCCGCACCACCACTCTCAGCACCCCGGCGATCACCATGATCAGCAGGACGCGGAGGCCGATCGCGAGCCACGTCGACCAGTTCTCCTCGACCCAGCCGGCGGCGTTCGTCGCGCTCTCCTGGGCGTCCTGGAGCGTCGGGACCGTCACCGCCGACGACTCCGAGGGGGTCGGCGACGGCGACGAACCGGCGGCCAGCAGGACGGCGGACAAGGACACGGCAGGTACCTCCACGTACGGCACTGCTCCGTCCGGCGCGGCGGACAGGGCGTTCCGCGGCGGTCAAGGTGGTCAAGGTGTTCAAGGTCACGAAAAGGTCACCGGACGGGCAGGATCACCACACTAACGGGGCATCGTGTGTGTTTCGGCGGGATGCGCGAAGGAGAGACGGTGCTCACCCGTGCTTGAACGGGTTGTCAACCCGGGCATGGTTCCGATGTGGTCGAAAACACTCCCAGCCCGTTACCGGCACATGGTGGCGCGTCCACCAGCCAAGAGGGGAGACTGACCACAGATCGTCCCGGCGCGAGCCACGCGCCGCCGACGCCCGAGGAGGCATCCGTGCCGCATGTCCTGGTCCTGAACGCGTCGTACGAGCCGCTCGGCGTCGTACCGCTCCGCCGCGCGCTCGTCCTCGTCCTGGAGAACAAGGCCGTCTCCCTCGAGGAATCCGGCGCCTTCCTGCACAGCGCGACCGTCACAGTCCCCGCACCCAGCGTGGTCCGGCTCAAGCGATTCGTCCGGGTTCCCTATCGGGGGCCCGTTCCTCTGACCCGCCGGGCGCTGTTCGCCCGGGACGGGGGCCGGTGCATGTACTGCGGTGGCGTCGCAACCAGCGTCGACCACGTCATCCCGCGCAGCCGCGGGGGCAAGCACGTCTGGGACAACGTGGTGGCGTCCTGCCGCCGCTGCAACCACGTCAAGGCCGACCGGCACCTCGTCGAGCTCGGCTGGCGGCTGCGCCACAAACCCGCCCCGCCCACCGGTCTGGCCTGGCGCATCATCGGCACCGGCCATAGGGACCCGCGCTGGCTGCCGTACTTGCAGCCGTACGGCGCGGACGACGCACTGGCCCGGATCGACGGCATCTCCGCCTGACGACCCGGGCTTTCGCATCCCCCGTGGCCGGCACCCGGCCACGGGGCCCTCCGGGGTGCCGGCCGCCGGGCCGTGCCGCCACCCCGGCTCCGCACAGGGCCGCGCGCCGCGCCCACGTCGACGACGGCCCCGCGAGCGCCATGCCGACGACGGCCCCGCCCCGTCTGCCGCCCGGCCTTGCCCCGTCTGCCGCCCGGCCCCGCCCCGTCTGCCGCCCGGCCCGCCGCGAACGGTCCGTACCCGCCGCCCCGAAGCAGCCGGCATGTCATGATTGCCCCGCTTTGTCGAGAGTGTCGGCGTGAGGAATGTGACGAGATGCGCGTGGTCGGCTCCTCGGACGTCTGCGGTCGCGCCCACGGGGTAGGGCTGCGGTGACCCGTCAGACTCCGTACGCGACAAGGAGGCCACCGTGGCCGCATCGACCACTGAGCTGCTCCCGGCCCACTCCAAACGCCCGGCGGTGCCGACCGCCGACCTCGAGGAGACCCGCCTGTTCGTGTTCAGCGCGGAGGGAACCTGCGCCGAGGCCCCGCTGACCAGCGAGCCGCCGCTGCCCGCCGCCGAACCCCTCACCAGCGAGCCGCCGCTCGCCGCCCTGGACGCCGACGTCACGAGGCCCTAGATGAGCGCACCCCGGCCGGCCGGACCCCCCGACGCGGAGCTGACCCGCCTCGCCGCCCTGCACGGCGTCGCCGTCTCCTACGAGCCCTCCCCCGGCCGTACGGTCACGGCCTCGGCCGGGGCCGTCGCCCGCGCCCTGGCCGCCCTGGACGTCGACGCGGGCACCCCCCGGGCCGTCCGGGACGCGCTGGCCGCCCGGGAGCGGGAGCTGGCCGGGCGGCTGCTGCCGCCGACCCTGGTGTCCTGGACCGACCGCCCCGCGGACGCCCTGACCGCCCTCCCCGACGGCACCCGCCTGCTGGTGGAGACCGAGCGGGGCGGCACCCGCGGGTCCGCCGAGGGGCTCCCGCCGGGTGTCCACCGGCTGACCGCCACCGCGCCCGACGGGCGCACCGCCCACGCCCACCTGATCGTGGCCCCGCCCCGCCTGCCGGCGCCCGAGGGCCGCGCGTACGGGCTCCTCGTCCAGCTCTACTCCCTCCTGTCGGCACGTTCCTGGGGCATGGGGGACCTCGGCGACCTCGCCGAGCTGGCCGACTGGGCCGGGCGGACGGCGGGGGCCGGGTTCGTCCAGGTCAACCCGTTGCACGCGGCCGTGCCCGGCACACCGACCGACCCCTCCCCGTACCGTCCCTCCTCGCGCCGCTTCCCCGACCCGGTGCACCTGCGGGTGGCGGACGTCCCCGAGTACGCCCACGTCGACGCCCCGGACCGGGTGCGGGTGCTGCTGGAACGGGCCGGGCGGCTGCGGGAGACCGTGCTGGACAAGGGCGCGCTGATCGACCGCGACGCGGTGTGGGAGCTGAAGCGGGAGGCCCTGGAGCTGGTCGCCGCCGTACCGCTCGGGCCCGGCCGGCAGGCCGCCTACCGCGACTTCCTCGCCGAGGAGGGCGAGGCGCTCCAGGACCACGCCACCTGGTGCGCGCTCGCCGAGGTGCACGGCTCCGACTGGCACCGGTGGCCGGAGGGGCTGCGGGACCCCCGTTCCGCGCGGACCGTGCGGGCCCGCGACGAGCTGAGGAACCGGGTCGACTTCTGGTCGCGCCTCGCCTGGCTCACGGACACCCAGCTCACCGCCGCCCAGCGGACCGCGCGCGAGGCCGGCATGCCGGTCGGGATCGTGCACGACCTCGCGGTCGGCGTGCACCCCGGGGGCGCCGACGCCTGGGCCCAGCAGGACCACTTCGCCGCCGGCATGTCGATCGGCGCGCCCCCGGACGCCTTCACCGCGCTCGGCCAGGACTGGAGCCTGCCGCCATGGCGCCCGGACCGGCTCGCCGATTCGGGCTACGCGCCGTTCCGACGGCTGTTGAGGGCGCTGTTCCGGTACGCCGGCGCCCTGCGCATCGACCACGTCATGGGCCTGTTCCGGCTGTGGTGGGTGCCCGAGGGCGAGCCCCCGACCGAAGGCACCTACGTCCGCTACGACGCCGAGGCCATGCTCGCCGTCCTGGTGTTGGAGGCGTCCCGGGCGGGCGCGGTGGTGATCGGCGAGGACCTGGGCACCGTGGAGCCGGGCGTGCGGGAGGCGCTGCGCGAGCGCGGGGTGCTCGGCACGTCGGTGCTCTGGTTCGAGCGGGACTGGGAGGGCGACGGCCGCCCCCTGCCGCCCGGCCGCTGGCGCGCCGACTGCCTCGCCACCGCCACCACCCACGACCTGCCGTCCACCGCCGCCCGCCTCACCGGCGAGCACGTCGGACTCCGTGACCGGCTGGGCCTGCTCACCCGCCCCCTGGAGGAGGAACGCGCCGAGGCCGCCGCCGACACGGAGGAGTGGCTGGAGCTGCTCGCCCGGCTCGGGCTCCTCCACGACACCGGCGGGGGCGGCGACGCGTCCTCGGAGGAGGCCCGCGTCCGGGCCGTCCACCGCTTCCTGCTGCACACCCCTGCCCGCATGATCGGCGTCTGGCTCCCCGACGGCGTCGGCGACCGCCGCCCCCAGAACGTGCCCGGCACCTGGGACCAGTACCCGAACTGGCGTCTGCCCGTGGCGGACGCGGAGGGACGCCCGGTGACGTTGGAGGAACTGGCGGCCTCGCCGAGGGTGCGGGCGCTGCTGGACGTGCTGAGGGAGACGGACGGCGCGGCCGGGCCGTCCGGCGGGTGAGGCACCCCGTACGGCATCCCGTAGGGCACCCCCCGCGGGACTGCGCACCGCACCTCCTACGGCACCCCGGGCGCGCGGGCCTCCGGGCCGTTCGCTAACTTGGGCACCGTGGACAATAAGAACGCCCTGCGCGCCGGCGCCCTGGCCGCCGGTACGACGCTGATGATGCTGCTCATGTCGTCCCCCGCGCTCGCGCTGACCCGCGACGACGGCGACGACCCCGGCACGGGCCTGAGCGTCGTCGAGACGCTGGGTCTCTACGTGGTGGCCCCGCTGGTGCTGTTCGCGGTCATCGCCGGATTGGTGTGGGTCCTCGACAAGTCCAAGGACCGGCAGGACCCGACCAGCTCCAACATCACCGTCAAGGGCGGGAAGGCCCAGGCCGAGGCCTGACCGGCCCGGGGCCGCCGCAGGCACGCCGCAAGGCCTGCCGCAGGGCCCGCCGCACACTTCACCGCCGAGGGCGCCGCCCCCTCGCCGTACGCGCGTTCCGCCGTACGGCGACGGGGGCGGCGCCCTCGTGCGTCGTGCCGGTGAGGTGCCGGGGGCCGGGGCTGGGACCCTGCCCGCCCGGAACCCCGAGCCGGTCGCTCACGAGGGCAGGGCAAGGCAGGGCGAGGCAAGGCAGGGCGAGGCAAGGCAGGGCGAGGCAAGGCAGGGTGGGTCAGGCCGGGTGCGGGGCGGTCAGGTACCGCTGGACGGTGGGCGCCAGCCAGGCCACCGCCTCCTCCCGCGCCAGCGCCACGGCCGGCGGGAAGCGCAGGACGTAACGGGTGAGCGCGAGCCCGAGCAGCTGGCTGGCGCAGAGCGCCGCCCGGGCCGGCACCTGCTCGGCGTCCGGGCACACCGCGGCCGCCACCGGCAGGATCTGGTCGCGGAAGATGCCCTGCATCCGCTCGGCGCCCGCCTGGTTGGTCACGCCGACCCGGAGCAGGGCGGTGAGGACCTCGTTCTCCTCCCACAGGCGCAGGAAGTGGCTCACCAGGGTGTGGCCGACCGTGTGGTGGGGGAGGGCGGTCAGGTCGGGTAGCTCCAGGTCGACGGAGACGGCCGCCGCGAACAGGCCCTCCTTGCTGCCGTAGTAGCGCATCACCATCGACGGGTCGATCCGCGCGTCCCGGGCGATGGCGCGGATGGTGGCCCGCTCGTACCCGTCGGCGGCGAAGCGCTCGCGGGCCGCGTCGAGGATGGTGGCGCGGGTGGCGTCGGAACGGCGGGGGGCGGGAGGGCTCACTGACATGCCAACGATCGTAGGCCAACGTGCGTAGGCCAACAAGCGTGGGCGAACGGCTGTAGGTCAATAAGTGTGGGGCCGGCGGCCGGAGGTCAACAAGTGTAGGCCAACGAGCGTTGACATCCTGCGTCGGGCCGCCCTAGGCTTGCCAACAAGCGTTGACCAACAGGTGTTGGCCAGCGAGTGTTGACCAACGAGTGGTGACCGGCCGCAGCGTCGGCCCACACGGGTTGGCCGACTTGTGTTGGACAACAGGCGTAGGCATTGGGAGGCCACCATGACCGGCACCGCGCACCCGCACCCCGCCCTCCGCTCCGTGATCGTCGTCGGTGCCGGCCCCACCGGTCTGCTCCTCGCCGGGGACCTCGCCGCCGCCGGTGTCCCGGTGACCCTGCTCGAGCGGCGCCCGGACCGGATCAGCAACCTCTCCCGCGCCTTCGGTGTGCACGCCCGCACCCTGGAGCAGCTCGACGCCCGCGGCCTCGCCGATCCGCTGCTGGCCACCGGCACGACCATCACCGGCCTGCGCCTCTTCCGCCGCCTCTCGCTCGACCTGGGGACCCTGCCCTCCCGCTTCCCGTTCCTGCTGGTCACTCCGCAGTACGAGGTGGAACGGCTGCTGGAGCGCAGGGCGCGCGAGGCCGGTGTCGAGTTCGCCCACGAGAGCGAGGTGGTGGGGCTGCGGCAGGACGACGACGGCGTGGACCTCGACGTGCGCGGCCCGGACGGCACGGTCGTCACCCGTCGCGCCGCCTACGTCGTCGGCGCGGACGGCCACCGCAGCGCCGTACGCGCGGCGCTCGGGCTGCCCTTCCCCGGCGTCGCCGTCATCAAGTCGCTGTTCCTCGCCGACGTCCGGCTCGCCCGGGAGCCCGAGGACGTGCTCACCGTCAACGGCGCGGGCGACTCCTTCGCCATGATCGCTTCCTTCGGTGACGGCTGGTACCGGGTGATGGGATGGAACCGCCGCAACGAGGTGTCCGACGACGTCCCGATCGACCTCGACGAGGTCAAGGAGGTCACCCGCCGCGCCCTGGGCACCGACTACGGCATGCACGACGCCCGTTGGCTCTCCCGTTTCCACAGCGACGAGCGCCAGGCGCCGCGCTACCGGGTCGGGCGGGTCTTCCTCGCCGGCGACGCCGCGCACGTCCACTCGCCGGCCGGCGGCCAGGGCATGAACACCGGACTCCAGGACGCGGCGAATCTCGGCTGGAAGCTGGCCGCCGCCGTCCACGGCCGGGCACCCGAGGGGTTGCTGGACACCTACGAGGCCGAACGTCACCCGGTCGGTAAAGCCGTGCTGCGCAGCAGCGGCGCGCTGGTGCGGCTGGCGCGGGCGCGGGGCCCCCTGCTGCGCACCGCGCGCACCCTCGTCACGGCCCTTGCCAAGGCTGCCCGCCCGCTCCGCCGCAAGGCGCTGGCCCAGATCTCCGGCATCGGCTACCGCTACCCCGCCCCCTCGGGCGCCCACCGCCTCACCGGCACCCGCGTCCCGGACGTCGCCCTCGCCGGCGGTGGCCGCCTCTACGAGGCCCTGCGCGGCGGCCGTTTCGTCCTCATCGCCCCGAAGGACGCCGACGACGTCCGGGTGGACGCCGCTCACGCGGACCGGCTGGACCGTGCGCACTGGGCGAGCGACCGGCGTACGGCGCTGCTGGTGCGGCCCGACGGGTACGTGGCCTGGGCGGCCGACACCGCCGGCCGGCCGGAGATCGAGGCCGCGCTGACGGCGCACCTCGCCTGAGGAGTCCCGTCCGGGCCGAGGAGGTCCCCGAGTCCCGCCCGGGCCGAGACGTTCCCCGAGTCCCGCCCGGGCCGGGGAAGTCCTCCGGGCCCGCGGCCACCGGCGTCCACCCGCGGCCACTGGCGTCCATCCGCGGCCACCGACGGCCACCCGCGGTGCCACCGGCGTCCATCCGCGGCCACCGACGGCCACCCGCGGTGCCACCGGCGTCCATCCGCGGCCACCGGCGTCCACCCGCGGCCACTGGCGTCCATCCGCGGCCACCGGCGTCCACCCGCGCCCACCGGTGGCTACCGGTGGGCGTCCGTGGTGAGCAGCAACTCCCGCAGCAGGCCGGCCAGATGGCCGGCCTGTTCGGCGTCCAGGGCGGCGGACAGCGCCTCCGTCTGGACGGCGAGCCCCGTGCCGACCGCCTCCTCGACGAGGTCCAGTCCCTGCCCGGTGAGCGTCACCTGAAGGCCCCGGCGGTCGTGCGGGTCGGGGGAGCGGCGCAGCAGTCCGGCCCGTTCCAGCTTGTCGAGGCGGCCGGTCATCCCGCCGGTGGTGAGCATGAGCGTGGCCGACAGCTCACGGGGCGAGAGGGTGTACGGCGAGCCGGCGCGGCGCAGGGCGGCCAGGACGTCGAACTCGCCGCGCGAGACCCCGAGCGGAGCGTAGGCGCGCTCCACGCGGTCGCCGATCGCGCGCGCGAGCCGCTGGACGCGGCCGAAGACCTCCATGGCGGTGGTGTCGAGGTCGGGCCGCTCGACCGCCCACTGCGCGACGATCGCGTCGACGGCGTCCCTGCGCTGTGCACTCATGGGGCGAGTATCCGCCGGGATTCCGGCCGCCCGCAAGCAAGTCGCTTGACGGCAAGTTGCTTAGAGCTAAGCTAATGACTACCAAGCAACAATGCCCCCAGCAACCTGATGCCTGTCCAGCGACCTCGTTGACCGTCGATCCGCCTCGGAGAGGGGTGCCGGCCATGAGACGGCCCGCCACCGTCCTGCTCACCGCCCTCGCCCCCCTCTCATGGGGCACCACCTTCGCCGTCACCACGGAGTTCCTCCCGCCCGACCGCCCCCTCTTCACCGCGCTGGTCCGCGCGCTGCCGGCCGGCCTGCTGCTGCTCGCCCTCGCCCGGGTCCTGCCCCGCGGCGTCTGGTGGGCCAAGGCGGCGGTGCTCGGCGCCCTCAACATCGGCGCGTTCTTCCCGCTGCTCTTCCTCTCCGCCTACCGGCTGCCCGGCGGCACGGCGGCCGCCGTCGGCTCGCTCGCACCGCTCTTCGTCGTCGGCCTCTCGGCCCCGCTGCTGGGGCAGCGTCCGACCTCCCGCGCCCTGCTGACCGGCGTCGCGGCCGCGGGCGGCGTGAGCCTGGTCGTGCTGAAGGCGGCCGGCGGGCTCGACGCGGTCGGCGTACTGGCGGCGCTCGCCTCCACGGCCTGCATGTCGGCCGGCACCGTCCTGACGAAGAAGTGGGGCCGCCCGGAGGGAGCAGGCCCCCTCGCGCTCACCGCCTGGCAGCTCATCGCCGGCGGCCTGCTCATCGCGCCCGTCGCCCTTCTCGTGGAGGGCGCCCCGCCCGCCCTGGACGCCCGGGCCGTCGGCGGCTACCTCTACCTGGCCCTGGCCAACACCGCCGTCGCGTACTGGCTCTGGTTCCGCGGGATCGGCCGGCTCACCGCCCCGCAGGCCACCTTCCTCGGCCCGCTCTCCCCGCTCACCGCGGCGGCCGTCGGCTGGGCCGCGCTCGGACAGTCGCTGACGACGGTGCAGATGGCCGGCATGGCACTGGCGTTCGGCGCCACGGTGGCGGGACAACTCGGGGGCGCCCCCCGGCCGAGCGCCGTCACCGGACCGCAGCCGCACGGCGCACAGCCCGCCGGAGAACGCCCCGGCACCACGACGCGCACGGAACGCATGTCCGCCCGCGCGTCCGCCCGCGCGTCCGCCCGCGTGTCCGCCGGCGGCGGGGGCGACGGCGCGGGCGACCGGACGGGCCTCACCGCGGGGGCGCGTTCGTCGCCCGACGCGGTGGTCGCGTGGAAGGATGGCGCAATCCACCCATGACGAGGAGATGACCGCGTGCCTGGCACAAACCTGACTCGCGAAGAGGCGCAGCAGCGGGCGAAGCTGCTCACCGTTGACTCGTACGAGGTCGATCTCGACCTCTCCGGCGCGCAGGAGGGCGGCACCTACCGGTCCGTGACCACGGTGCGCTTCGACGCCGCCGAGGGAGGCACGGCGTCCTTCATCGACCTGGTGGCGCCGGCCGTCCACGAGGTGACGCTCAACGGGGAGACCCTGGACCCCGCCGAAGTCTTCGCGGACTCGCGGATCGCCCTGCCCGCGCTGCTCGAAGGCCGCAACATCCTGCGGGTCGTCGCCGACTGCGCCTACACCAACACCGGTGAGGGCCTGCACCGGTTCGTCGACCCGGTCGACGAGCAGGCCTACCTGTACACGCAGTTCGAGGTGCCGGACGCCCGCCGCGTCTTCGCCTCCTTCGAGCAGCCCGACCTCAAGGCGACCTTCCGGTTCACGGTGAAGGCGCCGAGCGGCTGGACCGTCATCTCCAACTCCCCGACCCCCGAGCCGAGGGACGACGTCTGGGCCTTCGAGCCGACGCCGAGGATCTCGACGTACGTCACGGCGCTGATCGTCGGCCCGTACCACTCCGTCCACAGCGTGTACGAGAAGGACGGGCAGAGCGTGCCGCTGGGCATCTACTGCCGGCCCTCGCTCGCCGAGTACCTCGACTCGGACGCGATCTTCGAGGTCACCCGGCAGGGCTTCGACTGGTTCCAGGAGAAGTTCGACTACGCCTACCCGTTCAAGAAGTACGACCAGCTGTTCGTGCCGGAGTTCAACGCGGGCGCGATGGAGAACGCGGGCGCGGTCACCATCCGCGACCAGTATGTGTTCCGGTCGAAGGTGACCGACGCCGCGTACGAGCTGCGCGCGGAGACCATCCTGCACGAGCTGGCCCACATGTGGTTCGGCGACCTGGTCACCATGGAGTGGTGGAACGACCTGTGGCTGAACGAGTCGTTCGCCACCTACACCTCCATCGCCTGCCAGGCCTACGCGCCCGGCAGCCGCTGGCCGCACTCCTGGACGACCTTCGCCAACTCCATGAAGACGTGGGCCTACCGGCAGGACCAGCTGCCCTCCACCCACCCGATCATGGCCGAGATCAACGACCTCGACGACGTCCTGGTCAACTTCGACGGCATCACCTACGCCAAGGGCGCGAGCGTCCTGAAGCAGCTCGTCGCCTACGTCGGCATGGACGAGTTCTTCCGGGGCGTGCAGTCCTACTTCAAGGCGCACGCGTTCGGCAACACCCGCCTCTCCGACCTTCTCGGCGCCCTGGAGGAGACCTCCGGCCGCGACCTGAAGGCCTGGTCGAAGGCGTGGCTGGAGACGGCCGGCATCAACGTCCTGCGCCCGGAGATCGAGACCGACGCCGACGGCGTCATCACCTCCTTCGCCGTCCGCCAGGAGGCCCCGCCGCTCCCGGCCGGCGCCAAGGGCGAGCCCACCCTGCGCCCGCACCGCATCGCCGTAGGCTTCTACGACCTCGACGACAGCGGCAGGCTGGTGCGCGGCGAGCGCGTCGAGCTGGACGTGGACGGTGAGCTGACCGCCGTACCGCAGCTGACCGGCGAGCGCCGCCCGGCCGTCGTCCTGCTCAACGACGACGACCTGTCGTACGCCAAGGTCCGCCTGGACGAGCAGTCGCTCGCCTTCGTCACCGAGCACCTCGGCGACTTCGAGGCGTCCCTGCCGCGCGCCCTGTGCTGGGCGTCGGCCTGGGACATGACCCGCGACGCCGAACTGCCCACCCGCGACTACCTGTCCCTGGTGCTGTCCGGCATCGGCAAGGAGTCCGACATCGGCGTGGTGCAGTCCCTGCACCGGCAGGTCAAGCTCGCCCTCGACCTGTACGCCGACCCGGCCGCCCGCGAGGCCCTGCTGACCCGCTGGACCGACGCCACGCTGGCCCACCTGCGCTCCGCCGAGGCCGGCGGCGACCACCAGCTGGCGTGGGCGCGGGCGTTCGCCGCCACCGCCCGCACCCCCGAGCAGCTCGACCTCCTCGAGGCGCTGCTGGAAGGCACGCAGACGATCGAGGGACTCGTCGTCGACACCGAGCTGCGCTGGGCGTTCGTGCAGCGGCTCGCGGCGGTCGGCCGGTACGACGAGGCGGAGATCGCCGGCGAGTACGAGCGCGACAAGACGGCCGCCGGTGAGCGCCACGCGGCCACCGCCCGCGCCGCCCGCCCGACGCCGGAGGCCAAGGCGGAGGCGTGGGCGCAGGTCGTCGAGTCCGACAAGCTGCCCAACGCCGTCCAGGAGGCCGTCATCGGCGGCTTCGTCCAGACCGACCAGCGTGAGCTGCTCGCGCCGTACACGGACAAGTACTTCGACGTCGTCAAGGGCATCTGGGACTCCCGCTCGCACGAGATCGCCCAGCAGATCGCCGTCGGCCTCTACCCGGCGGTCCAGGTCTCCGAGGAGACCCTGCGCAAGACGGAGGCCTGGCTGACCTCCGCCGAGCCGAGCGCCGCACTGCGCCGTCTGGTCTCCGAGGCCCGCGCGGGCGTGGAGCGCGCCCTGAAGGCCCAGGCGGCGGACGCGCGGTAGCCGTCGCCACGCAGAGGAGGGCGCCCGGCGCACCGCGCCGGGCGCCCTCCTCTAGGGCCTGGGCCTGTCGTCAGCCCTGGAGCTCCGCCGCCACCAGCTCCGCGATCTGCACCGCGTTCAGGGCCGCGCCCTTGCGGAGGTTGTCGTTGGAGATGAACAGGGCCAGACCGTTCTCCACCGTCTCGTCCCGGCGGATGCGGCCCACGTACGACGGGTCCTGGCCGGCCGCCTGGAGCGGCGTCGGGATGTCGGTGAGGACGACGCCCTCGGCGTCCGCCAGCAGCTCCGTCGCGCGCTCGGCGCTGATCGGGCGGGCGAAACGGGCGTTGACCTGGAGGGAGTGGCCGGAGAAGACCGGGACGCGCACACAGGTGCCGGAGACCTTCAGCCCGGGGATCTCCAGGATCTTGCGGGACTCGTTGCGGAGCTTCTGCTCCTCGTCCGTCTCGTTCAGGCCGTCGTCGACGACCGAGCCGGCGAGCGGGACCACGTTGAAGGCGATGGGGCGCTGGTACACGCCCGGCTCGGGGAAGGCGACGGCCTCGCCGTCGTGGGTCAGCTTGTCGGCGTCGGCGACGACCTTCTGCGCCTGGCCGTGCAGCTCGGCGACGCCCGCGAGGCCGGAACCGGACACCGCCTGGTACGTCGCGACGACGAGGGCTTCGAGGCCCGCCTCGGCGTGCAGCGGCTTGAGCACCGGCATCGCGGCCATCGTGGTGCAGTTCGGGTTGGCGATGATGCCCTTGGGGCGGTCGGCGATCGCGTGCGGGTTCACCTCGGAGACGACCAGCGGGACCTCGGGGTCCTTGCGCCAGGCTGAGGAATTGTCGATCACCACGGCGCCCTGCGAGGCGACCTTTTCGGCCAGGGCCTTCGAGGTCGCGCCGCCCGCCGAGAACAGCACGATGTCCAGAACGGTGTAGTCGGCGGTCGAGGCGTCCTCCACCGTCACACCGTCCAGGACGGTGCCCGCGGAGCGGGCCGAGGCGAACAGGCGCAGTTCCGTGACGGGGAAGTTCCGCTCCGTGAGGATCCTGCGCATGACCGTGCCGACCTGACCGGTGGCTCCGACGATTCCGACCCTCACGACGACTCCCTGTCTTTCACGCTCTTCGCGGCTGCCTTGTTCGACGAGGCATTTCCATCATGCGGCCGACCCGGGCCCACCTGTCCAATTCTTTGCGGTCGACGCCCGAGGAATGGGACACACCGCTGCGGCCACCGGGTGCGGAACTACCGCTCGCACCCCCGCTGAACTGGAGAAATTCGCCCGTGGACGGTCCCGCGCCGCAAGCTCGCCTGCCCACCCGCCCCCGGCGCACACGGCGGTGTGACGTACGCCTCTGCGCGCTTGCCCGCGCGCGCGGCGAACGTTTCGGCGCCTTGCGGCGTCGTAGGGGAAACGCGGGGAGGGGAGGGGTGTCCGTGCTGCGCAGAAGGGCGGCCCGCCGCGCCCGGGGGGACGCGTACGGCGATCCCCTGGACGCGGCGCAGGAACGCCGGGTGCGGGCGGTGCTCGCGCTGGGCGGGGTACCGCAGGCGGACCTGCCGGACGGGGTGCAGCAGGTCCGCCTGCGGTTGCTGGAGCGCGCGGCGAAGGGGCAGGAGGCGCCCCGGGACGTCTCCGCGTGGGCGGCGGTCGTCGCCTCGAACCTCGCCATGGACTGGCACCGGGCCAAACGCCGGCAGGAACGCCTCGGGGAGCGGCTGGCCTCGCTGCGCCCGCACGAGCACCCCTCCGGCGAGGACACCAGCGTGCTCTCCCTCGCCGTCGCCCGGGGCCTGGACGAGCTGCCCGACGCCCAGCGCCAGGTCGTCGTCCTGCGGTTCTACGCCGACCTGCCGGTGCGCTCCATCGCCCAGGAGCTGGGCGTCCCGGAGGGCACGGTCAAGAGCCGCCTGCACACCGCGGTCCGGGCCCTGCGCGCCCACCTGCACGAGGACGAGGTGGTGTGACATGCCCGCGGGACACGAACACGAACACGAACACGGACGCGGACACGGAAACGGACACGGAAACGGGACGCACGACGGTCACATCGGCCACATCGGTCACACCGGCTACGACAGTCACAGCGGCCACGACAGTCACAGCGCTCAAGACAGTCACGACGACTCGGACCCGCTGATGGCCGCCCTCCTGGACGTCCCCCTGTCCGAGGAGGCCCGCGCCGACCCCGCCCTCCTGGCCGCGCACCGCGCGGCGACGGCCGACGTGGCGCTGCTGCGCGCCCAGCTGGGCCTCGTCGCGGACGCCCTGACCCGGCCGGCCCCGGCACCGGCACCGGCCCCGGCCTCCGTACGGCCGCCCCGGCGCCGTCTCCTCACGCTCGCCCTGCGGACGGCCGCGGTGGCCGCCGCCGGTGCGCTGGTCGTGGGGAGCGGGTGGCTGGTCGTCCAGGTGGGCCGGGGGGCGGACGACATCGGCGCGTCCAGCGGCGCGGACAAGTCCGTCGCCGACGGGGGCGCGGCCGCGTCCGGCGCCGCCGGCGACCTCTTCGGCGACCCCGGTTACCTCGCCTGCGCCCGGCTGGTGGTCGAGGGCGACGTGACGCACGTCGACCGGGTGCCCGGCACCACCCGTGAGCGCGTCACCCTGCGGGTGACCCGTTCGTACAAGCCGGCGGCGGGCGGACAGGACGAGGTCGGCTTCCTGACGGGGGACGGCGCGGAGCCCCTGCTCGCCGAGGGCGACCACGTCCTGGTCGGCTTCGCGCGGGGGTCGGCGTCCCCGGACGCCTGGGCCGTCGGCGAGGACGGGATCGCCGCCGGGCGGTCGGCCCTGGCGCGCGCGCTGCCGGAGGCGGGCGACACGGCCGCCTGCGAATGAACGAGGGGCGGGCGCCCGTCCGGACGCCCGCCCCCTTCTTCGTCCGCCGAGGAACTACGACGTGACCTTCTCGATGGCCACGTTGCCCAGGCCCACGACCGTGCCGCGCGCGTTGACCAGCTGGACCTGGCCGAAGAACGCCCGGCCCTCCGGCGCGGGGGCCAGCGCGGTGACGGTCGCGGAGACCGCCGTGGAGGCGCCCGTGGCCAGCTTCACCGGCGTCGACCCGTCGACGTCGACCGTGCCGAGCGAGGACGAGAAGAACACGTCCAGGTAGTCGTACGCGGTCGTACCGGCCGGGACCGAGTAGCCCGCGACCTCGATGGTGTAGGTGCCGGCGGCGGGCGACGGGATGGAGACCGCCTCCTCCGAGTCGCCGTCGGCCTGCTGCGCGACCTGGTTGCCGTCGGCGTCGTACACCGTCAGGTCGAGGTCGGCGGAGGTGTCGGAGACCCCGCCGATGGAGACGTCCAGCGACGCGGCGCCCGCGGGCACCTCGACCGTGGTCGTCTGGTTCTCGTGGTCGGCGATGGTCGGACGGGCCGTCCTGGACGAGCCGAGCGGGCCGCCCGCCAGCGTGCCGTCGACGGCGGCGAAGTCGTTCGTCACCGTCCAGGAGACGGCGGCCGGGGTGCCGACCTTCGCCTCGGGCACGGTCACGGTCTCCGGGTCGAAGGCCGCGCCGTACACGGTGGCGTCCAGCGTGTAGGGGTTGTCGAGCAGCGGCGAGGTACGGCGCGACTCGACCTCGATCTCCCAGACGCCGGGCTGCGGGTCGGCGTAGGAGCGGGCGTCCGGCCGGCAGCCGTTGCCGTCGAGGTAGTTGTTGTAGCAGTAGACGGTGGAGCTGTCCTCGACGGCGACACCGTAGGGGTGGATGGAGATGAACCGGGTCTGGCTCTTGTCCTTCAGCCCGCCGATCGCGACCTCCAGCGCAGTCGCGCCCTCGGGCACGGTCAGGAAGTAGCTCTGCGAGCTGTTGCGCTGCACGCTGCTCGTCGCGGTGAAGGTGTGCGCCACCGGCGTCGAGACGACGACCGTGTTGAGGACCTGCTTGTCGATGCCCTCGGTCTTCGGGTCGTCGACCTCGAGGATCGCGCTCTTGATGCCCGCGGACTTCGGCGCGGCCTGGACCTTGACGGTCACCGGCTGGTTCAGCGGCAGCTTCACCTCGTCCGAGCCGAGGATCCTGAAGGTGCCGGCCGCGTTGTTCTCCAGGTGCAGCTCGTGGCGGATCGCCTTGTCGGCACCGGTCGTACGGGTGATCGTGACGTCGTACGTCTTCTTCTGGCCGGTCTTCAGGCCGCCTTCGCGGTCGTAGATGCCGGTGCCGTAGCCCGGGGTCTCCAGGGCGAAGTCGATCGCGGTGTCGACGGGGGCCTTGACCGTGTACTCGTGGGCGGTGGCGCCGTCCTCGATGGCCTCCCAGGCGTCCACGACGTTGATGGCGCCCGCGCCCTCCTCGTAGGCCTGGAGGCCCTTGATGTGGTCGGCGGTCGAGGTGAGCGCCGTGCGCAGGTCGGCGGGGGTCAGCTCGATGCCCTTACGCTTCGCGGCGCTCAGCAGCAGCGCCGAGGCGCCCGCGGCCTGCGGGGAGGCCATCGAGGTGCCCTGGAGCATCGCGTAGCCGGCCGGCAGGGTGTAGCCGGCCTCGGCGACCGGGGCGCCCGGCAGCCAGGTCTGGACGGTGTTGATCGCGGCGCCCGGGGCGACGAGGGTCGGCGTGAAGCCGCCGTCCTCCCGCGGGCCGCGCGAGGAGAACGGCAGCAGCGCGTACTCCTTCTCCACCTGCGAGCCGTAGTTGGCGGCCCAGGTCTCCTTGGAGATCGCCGCGCCGACCGAGACGACCTTGTCGGCCAGGCCGGGGTCGCCGATGGTGTTGGCGCCGGGGCCCTCGTTGCCGGCCGAGATGACGAGCTGGACGCCGTAGGTGTCGATGAGGCGGGTGTACAGCTCGGCGCGCGCGTTGTTGCCGTCGTTGAGCGCCGGCAGGCCGCCGATCGACATGTTCACGATGTCGACGCCGCGGTTGACGACGAGGTCGATCATGCCCTCGGTGAGCGCGACGTTGGTGCAGCCGGGGCCGAAGACGCAGGCGCGGGAGGAGACGATCTGCGCGCCGGGGGCGGCGCCGTTCATCTTCCCGCCGAACAGGCCGTTGGCGGCGGTGATGCCGGCGACGTGGGTGCCGTGCTCGCTGGCGATGAGGCCGATGTTGACGAAGTCGGCCGTCTTGCCGACCCAGTCCCCGCCGTAGGGGTCCATCGGGACGTCGTTGCGGTACTCCACGACGAACGGCTGCCGCTCGGCTACGTCGGTCGACGGGTCGTCGGTGCCGAAGTACCCGATCTGGAAGCCGTCCTTGTAGGGCTTCATGGCGGTGTCGTCGGTGAAGTCGCCGTCGTTGTCCACGTCGACGGTGACCGTGCCGGCCGCCGCGTCGTAGAGCACGCCCCAGACGTCGGTGGTGTCGCCGTCGCGGTTGACGTCGCCCCCGGCGTCGCCGCCCGCGGTGGCCGACTCGCGGAAGACGTTCACCGAGTAGCTGCCCGCCGGCGCGGTCCAGGTGCGGCCGCCGTAGGTGAAGGAGGGGCCGGAGACGGAGGTGACCATCGGGCGCCAGCTGGCGTCGCCGTCGATGATCGGGTCGGTCGCGGTCACCCAGTCGACGATCTTGCGTTCGCCGGTGGTGGTCTTCTGCAACGCGGGGTGCGCGAGGTCCACGCCCGAGTCCAGGACGCCGATGGTGACGCCGCGGCCGTCCGCCTTGGGGTTGTCCTTCACGAAGTCGACGGCGCCCGTCTCGAAGGACGGGTTGTAGGGGTTCTCGGCGGGGGTCTTCGCGTTCGGCGCCGCGTAGGTCTTCGCGGTGGCGGTGGCCTTCGCGGCCTTCGCGGTGTCCGCGCTCGGCGTCGGGTCGTCGAGGACGATCTCCTGGCGCAGGTCGATGGCGTGGACGGAGGACAGCTTCGCGGCGGCGGCGATGGCCGCGTCCGCCCTGCCCGTCGGGACGGTGGCGCGGACGTAGCCGAGCTTGTCGTAGGAACGGCCCACGGAACCGCCCTTGACCGCGTCCAGCTCCTCGGCGACCTGCTCGGTGCTGCCCGGGGCGGTCGCGACCATCAGCGTGACGGTCTTGTCGCCGGCCGCCTTGGCGTCGGCGAGGAGGTCGGCGTCGTCGGAGCCGAGCTTGTCGGCGGCGGACTTCACGGCGGGGTCGGCGGCGGCCGGGGTCCCGTCCGCGGAGAAGGCCGCCGGTATCGGGCCGGCCGCGGACAGCGCGGCCACCAGACCCGCGGCCACGGCTATGCGGGCCGCTCGTCTCGCGCCCGGTCGGGGTTCGCGCTGGGGGGTGTGGGTCATCGGCATCCCTTGTCGGTAAAGGAACGAGCGTCGCGTGACCGGGCCGTTTCCCGCCTGATCGCGCGTGTCCGGACGGTGATCCCGGACGACCGCACAGCTTTACGCAAGGAACAGGTGTTTGGGGACAGTTGACCGAATCGCAATGGATGTATGGGGAAAACCCGCGATGGCGATTGCGGGCATCGACGGCCAACGCGACAAGTCGCCCCAGGGACCGTGCATCCCTCCCATAACCGTCAGGCTCCCGCGCGCCGCCGCCGCCCCTCCGCCGGCCGCGCCCTCCCCTGCTCCGGTCCGCCCCCGGATACTCACCTGACGATCCGGACCGGACCGGTTAACGTCCCCCTGTGCGCCAGAAGTCGAGGGTGGCGGCCTACGCCGTGTGTGTCCGGGACGGCCGGCTCCTGCTCGCCCGCTCACCCGCGCCGGACGGCACCCCGGAGTGGGTGCTGCCGGGCGGCGGCATGGAGCATGGCGAGGACCCGTACGACACCGTCGTGCGCGAGCTGGAGGAGGAGACCGGGTACCGCGTCGAGGTGACCGGTCTGCTCGGTGTGGACTCCTCCCGCCATGTCTTCCGCCGGGCGGGCCTGCGCGGGCCCGTGGACCACCACGGGGTGCGGATCGTGTACGAGGGGCGGGTCGTCGGCGGCGAGCTGCGCCACGAGGTCGGCGGCTCCACCGACATGGCCGCCTGGCACGACCTGGACGCCGTCGCCGGGCTGACCCGGGTACGGCTGGTCGACGTGGCACTGAGGCTGTGGCGGGAACGCCCGGTCACCGGGCGGGTGTCCGCGCCGGAGACGTAGGGCCTGACGGCCTGACGGCCTGACGGCCTGACGGCCTGACGGCCGGCCGCCGGTTCCGGTACGCGTCCGCGTCGCGCGTTCCGGCCCGCACGAGGAGGGGCCGTCCGTTCGCCGGACGGCCCCTCCTCTCCCCTCCTGATGCCGCTCCCCGGTGGGTCACTACCGGGGCAGCACCACGACGTGCGCGGCCGGATCGCGGTCCCCGGCCGCCATCAGGGCCGTACGCACCACCGTCGCCTGCTGTTCCATCGCGTCGCGGAGCTTCTTGGGCGTGATGTGCACGACCGTGATGCCGAGCCGCTCCAGGTGTTCGCGCTTGCGCGCGTACTCGGACCACAGGGCGTCGTCGTCCTGCCGATGGCCCTGCCGGGGCGCGCGCGTGTCCAGCTCCACCGCCACCGCGTGCTCCGGCCAGTAGGCGTCCAGACCCCCCAGATGCGGGCCGCCCGGCAGCCGGAGGTCGACGTTCCACACCGGGTCCGGCAGGCCGTACTCGCGGACCATCGTGTAGAGGCGGTGCTCCGCGATCGCCCGGCCCTCGGCGAGCAGTGAGTCCACCGCGTCCACCACGTGCGGGCGGCCCAGCAGCTTCGCCCGGTTCAACTCCGCGACGACCGCGGCCGGTTCGCAGTGGCCCCCGCGCACCGCCTCCGTCAGCAGCCGCCGGACCGCCGCCGCGTCCGTCAGCCACGCCACCGCGTCGGCCAGCGCGCGCGGCACCGGCGCCACCGGCACGCCCGTCACCTGCTCGGCCGCGGGCAGCGCGGGGGTGCGGACGATGTGCGCCCAGCCCGCCGAGCGCAGCCGGCGCAGCCGGGGGACCAGGACGTCGATGCGCTCCACGGAGAGCAGTGGGGGCGTGGTGGTGAAGCCGTGCAGCGTGAGCGCCGCGAGCCCCGTGATCACCGCCTCGGTGTACACCGGGCGGTGCGGTTCCCCCACGCCCGGCTGGACCGGCACCCCGGGCGTCGGCACCTCGCGGGCCGCGTACAGCAGCGCCGCGTGCAGCCGCTCCTCGCTGGTCGGCGGCCCGGGGTGGAGCAGGAAGACCCCTGGGAGGATCTGCTGCCAGGGGCCGCCGGGGCGGCACTGCTCGACGGTCTCGGCGGACGACACGCCGTGCGTGCGCAGTTGGGCCGCCGTCATGACGCGGCGCTGTACGTCCGACAGGTGGCACACGGGGCGGGGGGTGGCCGGGGGGAGCGGGGTGTTGTGGTTCATGCCCCGGACATTCCCTCGCCCGATCCGCCTCTTAACCCCTGTTACACGTCTGTCGACAAAAGCAGACAAGCTCGCCCTAAAGGACGCGTGTTCGGATGCCGAGTAGGCGCCGAAACCCCTGGTCCCGCCGGGTGGGGCCAGGGGGTTACGGTTCGGATGGAATGAATTCCGTAACGGTCACCGTCCGCCGGAGTTCAGGCCAAAGGTCGGGCGCGGCGGCGGGGCCGTGAGCGCTCGGCCGGGGCAGCCGGGCTCTGAGCGCTCGGCCGGGGCAGCCGGGCCCCGAGGGCTCGGCCGGGCAGTCGGGTCCTGCGTGCTCGGCTGGGGCAGCCGGGCCCCGGAGGCTCGGCTGGGGCAGCCGGGCCCCGGAGGCTCGGCCGGGTGGCCGGGCCCCGGAGGGCTGGGCCCGGCACCGGCCGCGAGGGCCTCAGCCGGCGTCGGCCGCCGCGTCGCACGCCTGTCCGCGCAGTGACCGCGCCAGGTCGTCCCGTGCCTCCAGGACCAGCCGCCGCAGCGCCGGAGGCGCCGACTCGTGCGCCGCGAGCCACGCGTCCGTCGCCGCCAGCGTGCCGGGGGAGTCCTGGGCGGCCGGGAACAGACCCCTGACCACGTGCATCGCGATCTGGATGGACCGCTGCTCCCAGATCCGCGCGATCACCTCGAAGTACTTCGGCGCGTACGGCGCGAGCAGCTCGCGCTGCGAGGGCCGCGCGAAGCCGGCGATCGTCGCCTCGACCAGCGCGTTGGACAGCGCCTCCGACTCCACGAGCTGCGCCCACGCCTGCGCCTTGACCGCCGCCGACGGACGGGCGGCGAGGCAGCGGACCTGGTGGCGCCTGCCCGACGCCGTGTCGTCGCGGGCCAGCTCCGCGGCCAGCACGCCCTTGTCTGCCACCCCGTGCGCGGCCAGCGGCTCCAGGAACGCCCAGCGCAGCTCCTGGTCCACCGCCAGGCCGTCGATCTTCGCCGAGCCCTCCAGCAGCCCCTGGAGCAGGCCGAGGTCGGCCGGCCCGGACGCCACCGACGCGAAGAACCGCGCCCACGCCAGCTGGTGCTCGCTGCCCGGCCGGGCCGACCGCAGCTCCGTCAGCGCGCCCTCCGCCAGCAGCCGTTCACCGGCCGCCCGCCACCCGGGCGCCGCGTAGTGCACCAGCGCCGACTCCGCCCACGCGTGCAGCATCTGGAGCACCCCGATGTCGGACTCGCGCCCCGCGAACCGCAGCACCAGGTCCACGAAGTCCCGGGCGGGCAGCAGTGCGTCCCGGGTCAGGTTCCACAGCGCCGACCAGCACAGGGCGCGGGCCAGCGGGTCGGTGAAGTCCCCCAGGTGCTCCCGCAGGGTGTGCAGCGAGGTCTCGTCGAAGCGGACCTTGCAGTACGTCAGGTCCTCGTCGTTGACCAGGACCAGGTCCGGAGCCTCGGCGCCGGCCAGCTCCGTGACGACCGTCCGCGGCCCGTCGACGTCCGTCTCGGCGCGCGCGTACCGCACCAGCCGGCCGTCCGCCACGCGGTACAGCCCGATCGCCACCCGGTGCGGCCGCAGCTCGGGGTGGGACTCCGCCGCCTCCTGGAGCACCGCCAGCTCCGCGACCCGGCCCTCCGCATCCAGCAGCACCTGCGGGGTCAGCGCGTTCACCCCGGCCGTCTGGAGCCAGGACCGCGCCCACGCGCCCATGTCCCGGCCGCTGGTCTCCGCCAGCACCGACAGCAGGTCGCCCAGGCGCGTGTTGCCGTAGGCGTGCCGCTTGAAGTAGCGGCGGGCGCCCTCCAGGAACGCGTCCTGCCCGGCGTACGCCACCAGCTGCTTGAGGACCGAGGCGCCCTTGGCGTAGGTGATGCCGTCGAAGTTGAGCTTGGCGTCCTGGAGGTCGCGGATGTCGGCGGTGACCGGATGGGTGGAGGGGAGCTGGTCGGCGCGGTACGCCCACGCCTTGCGGCGGTTGGCGAAGGTGATCCAGCCGTCGGTGAAGCGGGTGGCGCCGACCAGAGAGAAGGCCCCCATGAAGTCCGCGAAGGACTCCTTCAGCCACAGGTCGTCCCACCACTCCATGGTGACCAGGTCGCCGAACCACATGTGCGCCATCTCGTGCAGGATCGTGTTCGCCCGCCCCTCGTACGACGCCCGCGTGACCCTGCCCCGGAAGATGTACTCCTCCCGGAAGGTCACCAGCCCCGGGTTCTCCATCGCCCCCAGGTTGTACTCGGGCACGAACGCCTGGTCGTACTTGCCGAAGGGGTACGGGTAGTCGAAGCGGTCGTGGAAGAAGTCCAGGCCCTGCTTGGTGACGAGGAAGACGTCGTCGGCGTCGAAGTGGGGCGCGAGGCCCTTGCGGCACAGGGCGCCGAGGGGGATCTCCAGCCGGGTACCGTCCTCGAACACCCGCTCGTAGGAATCCGTCACGTAGTGGTACGGCCCCGCCACCACGCACGTGATGTACGTCGAGATCGGCTTCGTCTCCGCGAACCGCCACACCCCGTCCGTCCGCTCGCCCGCGCCGTTGCTCCACACCACCCACTCCTCGGGCGCCCGCACCTCGAAGCGGTACGGGGCCTTGAGGTCGGGCTGCTCGAAGTTCGCGAAGACGCGGCGGGAGTCGGCCGGTTCGTACTGTGTGTAGAGGTAGACCTCGCCGTCCTCCGGGTCGACGAAGCGGTGCAGGCCCTCGCCGGTGCGGGAGTAGGCGCACCGGGCGTCCACCACCAGTTCGTTCTCGGCGGCCAGGTCCTCCAGCAGGATCCGGGAGCCGTCGAAGACCTGGCCGGGGTCCAGGTCGCGGCCGTTGAGGGTGACCGCGGTCACGCTCGGGGCGATGAGGTCGGCGAAGCTCGACGCGCCCGGCTCGTTGCAGCGGAAGCGGATCGTGGTGACCGAGCGGAAGGTCCGCGGACCGTCCCCGGCCGCCTCGCCCACCGCCGACCGCACGTCGAGCGACACGTCGTACCCGTCGACGGACAGCAGGGCGGCCCGCTCCCGGGCCTCGTCGCGGGACAGGTTCTCACCGGGCACGGGCGGTACTCCCTCGGGGTCGGCCGTATGGCGCTGGACAGCACCGATCCTGCCATGCGCCCCTGACGCCGGGCACCGGGGAATGCGCCGCACGGCCGGAGGCGTTCACCGGGGAAACGGTTCGCCCCGAGGAGAGACATGTCGGAGAAGACCCCCGTCGACTTCTGGTTCGACCCCCTGTGCCCGTGGGCGTGGATGACGTCCCGCTGGGTGCTCGAAGTGGAGAAGGTCCGCGACATCGAGGTCCGCTGGCATGTCATGAGCCTCGCCGTCCTCAACGAGGACAAGCTCGACCAGCTGCCCGAGGAGTACCGGGAGATGCTCGCCACCAAGGCCTGGAAGCCGGTCCGCGTGGTGACCGCCGCCTGGCAGAAGCACGGCGACGACGTCCTCGGCCCCCTCTACACCGCGCTCGGCACCCGCTTCCACAACAACGGCGAGGGCCCCACCCGCGAGTCCATCGCCGGCGCCCTCGCCGACGCCGGGCTGCCCGCCGACCTGATCGACTACGCCGACCAGGAGGACTTCGAGTTCGACGCGGAGCTGCGCGCCTCCCACAAGGAGGGCATCGAGAAGGTCGGCCAGGAGGTCGGCACGCCGGTCATCGCCGTGCCCGGTCCCGACGGCGAGCAGATCGCGTTCTTCGGCCCCGTCGTCACCCCCGCCCCCCAGGGGGAGGAGGCGGCCCGCCTCTGGGACGGCACCCTCGCGGTCGCCTCGGTCCCCGGCTTCTACGAGATCAAGCGCACCCGCACCAAGGGCCCGGACTTCAGCAACCTGTAGGTCCGCCCGGTCATCAGGCCCCCGGGCGGGGCGGGTCCGCGCAGCACCCCCGGCGGACCCGCACCGCCCCCTCGTGTCCGCGCTGTCCGGCCGGGGAAGCCTTCGTGACGGTGAGTCGGACCGGCCGGTACTTCCGTATCCGCCGGTGCGACGAACGATCGCCGACACCGGGGAGGGCACCGTGACGACCGTGGACACCGGCCGGGCCGCAGAGGCCGACGACACCGAGGACGAGCAGCCCGGAGCGACGCTCCGGCTGCGGACGGCCCTGCTCCTGGCCCGCCACGGGGAGACCGTGTGGCACGCCGAGAACCGGTACGCGGGGCTGACCGACGTGGCCCTCACCGAGCGGGGCCGGGCCCAGGCGGAGGCGCTCGGCCGCTGGGCCGCCGCCCACCCCGTGGACGCCGTCTGGACGTCCACCCTCTCCCGCGCCACCGCCACCGCCGAACCCGCGTGCCGCGCCCTGGGCCTGGCCGCCCGGCGCGAACCCGCCCTGCGCGAGTGCGACTTCGGGGTCGTCGAGGGCCGTACGCTCGCCGAGTTCGCCGTGACGGACCCGCGGCGCGCCGAGGCCTTCCTGGCGGACCCGGTCGGACACCCCTTCCCCGAGGCCGAGGACCCGCGGACCGCCGCCGCCCGGGGTGCCGCGGCCCTGCGCCGGATCGCCGCCGCCCACGAGGGCGGACGCGTCCTGGTCGTCGCCCACAACACCCTCCTGCGGCTGGCGCTGTGCCGGCTGCTGTCGATCCCCGTCGAGCACTACCGCCGCCTCTTCCCCCGCCTGCGCAACGCCGCCGTGAGCGAGGTCCGCCTGGAGGGACCGACCGCGTCCCTCATGTCCCTGAACGTCCCCTGCGAGCCGTAACGCCGCCAGCACGCGAAGCCCTCCGTGCGGCACGTCTGTTCTCAGGGCACGTCCGTTCTCAGGGCAGGGGTGAGGCAGGGCAGGGGAAAGGCCCTCACGTGTCGGCGGATTCAAGGGGTCGTTGCAACACGTGGTCGGTTGATCAGGCCGCGAGCAGTTTATGCAGGCGCTCGGCTGGGGTTTCCCAGTCGAGCGTTTTGCGTGGGCGGCTGTTGAGCTCGGCGGCCACGGCCGCCAAGTGGTCGCGGGTGTGGACGGTGAGGTCGGTGCCCTTGGGGAAGTACTGCCGCAGCAGGCCGCCTGTGTTCTCGTTGGATCCACGCTGCCAGGGGCTTGCCGGGTCGCAGAAGTAGACCGGGACGTCGGTGGCGACGGTGAAGGAGCCGTGGGCGGCCATCTCGGCCCCCTGGTCCCAGGTCAGGGAGCGCACCAGGTGGGAGGGCAGGGTCCGGACGGTTTCGACCAGGGCGTTGCGGACGCGTTCGGCACTGCGGCCGTCGGGCAGGTGCAGCAGCATCACGTAGCGGGTCGCGCGTTCGACGAGGGTGCCGATCGCGGAGCTGCCGTCCTTGCCGATGATCAGGTCGCCCTCCCAGTGTCCGGGCACGGCCCGGTCTTCGGCCTCGGCAGGACGTTCGCTGATCATTACCATCGGGGTGGCGAACCGTGGGGTGCGCTGCTGGGCCTGGCGGCGGGGCTTGCGCCGCACCCGGCCCGTGCGCAGCGCCCTGGCCAGCTCACGGCGCAGTTCACCCCGGCCCTGGACGTAGAGGGCCTGGTAGACGGTCTCGTGCGCCACGTGCATCTCCGGCCGGTCGGGGAACTGGCTGCGCAGAGCCTGGCAGATCTGCTCGGGACTCCACCGTAGGTCCAGGTGATGCTGGATGAAGTTGCGCAGCTCAGGGTTCTGGCCGATCTTCCCCGGCTTGGGGCGGGGCCGGCGGGCATCGGCGCGGGCCTGGGCGGCGTAGGGCCGGTAGGCCCAGCGGGAAGTGTCCCTGCGCAGCGGCATGCCGTTGCGGCGTATCTCGCGGCTGACGGTGGAGGGGCTGCGGCCCAGCTCGGCCGCGATCTGCCGGACGGACGCCTTCTCCCGCAGCCGGTCGGCGATGTGGATACGGTCCGCTTCCCGCAGATACCTCGACGGACCCTCGGGCGCTGTCACGGCACGGACCGGCGGTGCGGCCTTGTCCTTGCCGGAGGCTGCCCGGCCGTTACGCCACCGCTTGCCCGTCCGGTAGTTGATCCCGACACGTTTGCAGGCTTCGGCGCTGCTCAGGCCCTGATCCATGAGCCGGAAGTATTCCTCCCGCTCACGGACCAGGGTCCTGCGGCCCTGAGCCTTGCCCCGGTTCTCCCGGATCTCGAAGTCCATCGCACCCCTTGAGCTGGGGTGTTGCAACGACTCCTAGAACCCAAGGTCTCACGTGAGGGCCTCGGACGGGACCGCGGGACGGGGGTCAGTCCCGGGCGAGCCGGCGCTGCCGGAGGTACCCGGCCGCCGCCAGGATCGCCGTCATCGCGCCCGTGGAGTACAGCTGCACCCGGGTGTCCGGCTCACGCGCCATCAGGACGAACACCGCCGCCATGCCGGCCAGCGCGACCCACGTCAGCACCGGGAACGCCCACATCCGCACCACCAGCTTCCCGGGGGCCTCGCGCTCCAGGCGGCCGCGCAGCCGCAGCTGGGAGACGGCGATGAAGATCCAGACGACCAGGATGACCGCGCCGATCATGTTCAGCAGCCAGGTGAACACGTCGTCGGGCCGCCAGTAGCTCAGCAGCACGCAGACGAAGCCGAAGACGCAGGAGACGAGGACGGCGGTCCGGGGGACCCCGGCGGAGACCCGGCCCAGCGCCGCGGGGCCCTGGCCGCGCCCCACCAGGGAGTAGGCGATGCGCGAGGCGCCGTAGATGTTGGCGTTCATCGCGGACAGCAGGGCGACCAGCACGACCACGTTCATCAGCTGGCCGGCGCCGGGGATGCCGAGCCGGTCGAGGGCGGCGATGTACGGGCCCTTCTCGACGACGTCCGGCGCGTCCCAGGGCACCAGGGTGACGATGACGGCCATCGAGCCGACGTAGAACAGCGCGATGCGCCACATCGCCGTACGGACCGCGCTCGCCACGCCCCGCACCGGGTTCTCCGACTCGGCCGCGGCGATGGTGACCGTCTCCAGGCCGCCGTAGGCGAAGACGGAGGCGAGCAGGCCGACGACCAGGCCCTCACCGCCGTGCGGGAGGAAGTCGGTGAGGTGCGAGGCACCCGGGGAGTCCGTGCCCGGCAGCACCCCGGCGATCGCCAGCACGCCCAGCACCAGGAACAGGCTGATCGCCCCGACCTTCAGGGCCGCGAACCAGAACTCGAACTCGCCGAAGTTCTTCACGGCGGCCAGGTTCGTCCCGCAGAAGACGACCATGAACAGCGCCACCCACGCCCACTCGGGTGTGCCCGGCAGCCAGCCCGTGACGATCTTCGCCGCGCCGATGCCCTCCAGCCCGACGGCCGTGCACAGCAGCACCCAGAACGACCAGCCCGCGGTGAAGCCCGCCCAGGGGCCGATCGCCCGCTCGGCGTGCGCCGAGAAGGAGCCCGAGGACGGATACGCGGCCGACATCTCGCCCAGCATCCGCATCACCAGCATCACGAGGAGTCCGGAGAGGGCGTAGGCGAGGACGATCGAGGGTCCGGCGGCGGCGATACCCGCGCCGGACCCGACGAAGAGGCCCGCGCCGATGACGCCGCCGAGGGCGATCATCGACAGATGGCGCTGCTTGAGGCCGTGGGAGAGGGAGACGTCCGCCTCCGGCGGAGTCCCTGTGGTGGTGCTGGGCATGGGCGCGGCTCGTCCAATGCGTGAGAGGTCAAAAACCCCCACAGTCTGGGCGGCCCGTCCGCTCAGGGAAATGGGCCACCCAGTATCCGGACACGTCCGGAACACCCCGTGGCTACTCCGCTACGGACGTGTAGTGCGCCGCGTCCCCCTGCACCGACCAGCTCTCCTTGCCGTCGATGCCGACCGGGATGTCACCGGCGACGGTCACCCGGTGCAGCCGGCGCGGCTGCCGGTCGTAGTTGTCGACGGCGTAGTGCTGGGTGATGCGGTTGTCGAAGAGCACCAGCTGGTTCGGCGACCAGCGGTGGCGCAGGATGTTCTCCGGCCGGACGACGTACGACTGGAGCAGGTCCAGGATCGTGCGGGACTCGCCCACCGACAGGCCGACGATCCGCTGGGCGAACCCGCCGATGAACAGTCCCCGCTCGCCGGTCAGCGGGTGGACGCGGACCACGGGGTGGGCGGTGCGGTACTTGATCGACGTGAACTGGGCGCGCTGCGCGGCCCGCTCCTCGTCGATGTCCTCGGCCGGGACCGCGTAGTCGTAGTCGTTGGTGTGCTCCGCCCACAGCCCGTCGGCCAGCCGGCGCAGCGGCTCCGGCAGCTGCCGGTACGCGGCCGCCGAGCTGGCGATCAGGGTCTCGCCGCCGTACGGCGGGAGCGTCAGGCTGCGCAGGGTGCTGGCCTGCG
Organism: Streptomyces sp. NPDC088812; assembly: GCF_044750285.1. Taxonomy (NCBI): domain Bacteria; kingdom Bacillati; phylum Actinomycetota; class Actinomycetes; order Kitasatosporales; family Streptomycetaceae; genus Streptomyces; species Streptomyces sp. NPDC088812. The sequence goes on from NZ_JBIVJP010000003.1 coordinate 479,249, forward strand.
GCGGGTTGAGGACGAAGGTGACGTCGGTGTGCCAGTGATTGGCGATGCCCTGCTCGCTGTCGACGGGCAGCACGTTGGGGGCGCCGTCCACGGCGGGCACGGTCGGGTGGGCGGTGGTGAGGTCGCCGAACTGACGGGCGAAGGCCTGCTGGCCCTCGTCGTCGAGGTCGACGTCGTCGAAGACCAGCGCCTTGTGGACGTTGAGCGCCTCGCGCAGGGCGGCGACCGTCTCCTCGCCGAGCGGCTCGGCGAGGTCGACGCCGGACACCTGGGCGCCGATGTGCGCGGTGACCTTGCGGATGTCGAGGGACATGGGTGGGTCCTTTCAGACGAGGGCGGGGGCGGCCGCCTGGGTGCCGGCGGCGGTGGCGTACCGGTTGGCGGGGCGGGGGAGGCCGTAGCGCTCCCGGAGGGTCTGCCGGGGGCCGTAGTCCGTGCGGAACAGGCCGCGGGCGCGCAGGAGCGGGACGACGTGGTCGACGAAGGCGTCGAGGCCGGAGGGGAGCAGCGCGGGCATGATGGTGAAGCCGTCGGCGGCGCCCCGCGTGAACCAGGTCTCGATCGCGTCGACGACCTGCTCGGGCGTCCCGGCGAAGGTGAGGTGCCCGCGCCCGCCGCCGAGCCGTCCGATCAGCTGCCGCACGGTGAGCCGCTCGCGCCGGGCCAGCTCCACCACGAGCGTGTAGCGGCTCTTGGCGCCCTCGACGGCGTCCTCGGGCGGCAGGTCGGCGGGGAGCCGCGCGTCCAGCTCCAGGGTGCCCGGCTCCAGTTGCAGCAGGCTCTCCAGCCGGGACACCCCGTGCGCGTGCACGATGTGGTCCTCCAGCACCCGCTCGTTCGCCCGCGCCTCGGCCTCCGTGGAGCCGATCACCGGGACGATGCCGGGCAGGACCTTGATGTGCTCGGGGTCGCGGCCGGCCGCCGCCGTACGGGACTTGAGGTCGGCGTAGAACGCCTGGGCGTCGTCGAGGGTCTGCTGGGCGGTGAGCACCGCCTCGGCGTACCGGGCCGCGAACGCCTTGCCGTTCTCCGACGAGCCGGCCTGCACCAGCAGCGGATGGCCCTGCGGGGTGCGCGGCACGTTGAGCGGACCCTCGACGCCGAAGAAACGGCCCCGGTGCCGGGGCGGGTGGATCTTCGCGTCGTCGGCCCAGAGCCCGGCCGCCTTGTCGGCGACGACCGCGTCGTCCTCCCAGCTGTCCCAGAGTTTCAGCGTCACGTCGAGGAACTCGGCGGCGCGGGCGATGGGGGTCCCCCCGCTCGAGCGGAGTCGAGAGTGGGGGAGCTCGGCGTGGGCGGGTTCCGCGTCGAGCCCGAAGTTGCGGGCGGCCTCGGCGCCGGCGGTGGTGACGACGTTCCAGCCGGCCCGGCCGCCGCTGATGATGTCCAGCGAGGCGAACGCGCGGGCCAGGTTGTAGGGGAAGTTGTAGGAGGTGGACGCGGTGGCGATCAGGCCGATGTGCTCGGTCGCGGTGGCCAGCGCGGTCAGCAGCGTGAGCGGCTCCAGCGCGCCGGCCGGGCGCTGCGCGACCGTGCCCCACAGCTGCGGGCTGTCGGCGAGGAAGAGCGAGTCGAAGGTGCCGCGTTCGGCGGCCCGGGCCAGGCGCACGTAGTGGGCGAGCTCCACGTGGGCGTACGGGTCGCTCTCGGGCAGCCGCCAGGACGCCTCGTGGTGGCCGGTGTTCATGAGGAAGGCGTTGAGGTGGAGTTGCCGGGGCATGGGGGTCCTTCGGGTGGGACGGTGCCGGACGGTGGGCGGGTGCCGGGTGCCGGGTGCCGGGTGCCGGGTGCCGGGTGCCGGACGGCTGTGTCCAGCCCGTCCGGCGTGTGAGGACGAGGCCCGTTCAGGGCCGCAGCGGGGGCCGGGGGGCGGCAGCCCCCGGTAGCCGGTCACCGCGGCGGACGGTCACGCGACGTCCTCGGTGACGCCGAGCGCGGCCAGCAGCCGTTCGCGGTACTCGCCGAGCAGCGGGTCGCGGTACGAGCGCGGGTGCGGGCGGGCGATGGTCAGGTCGAGGCCGATGCGGCCGTGGTCGAGGACGAGGACCCGGTCGGCGAGCACGATCGCCTCGTCCACGTCGTGGGTGACGAGCAGCACGGAGGGCCGGTGGTGCTCCCACAGCTCGCGCAGCAGGGTGTGCATCCTGATGCGGGTGAGCGCGTCCAGCGCCCCGAAGGGCTCGTCGGCGAGGAGGAGTTCGGGCTCGCGCACCAGCGAGCGGGCCAGGGCGGCGCGCTGGGCCTCGCCGCCGGACAGTTCGCTGGGCCAGGCCCGTTCGCGGCCGGCGAGCCCGACCTCGGCGAGGGCCTCGCGGCCCTTCTCCTCGGCCTCCTTGCCGTCCAGTCCGAGCAGGACGTTCGGCAGCACCCGCCGCCAGGGCAGCAGCCGGGAGTCCTGGAAGACGACCGACACCCGCTCCGGTGCCGTCAGCTGTCCGCTGCCGGTGACCTTGTGGTCGAGGCCCGCGACCGCCCGCAGCAGGGTGCTCTTGCCGGAGCCGCTGTGCCCGAGCAGGGCCACGAACTGGCCGGCGGGTATGTCCAGGTCGATGCCGTCGAGGACGGTACGCCCGTCGAAGGAGCGGGTGAGTCCCCTGAGCCGGACGGCGGGACGGGTCAGCTGCTCAGTGTGCGGCGCCACGACAGCACCCTCCGTTCGACGAGACGGACCGTGCTGTCGGAGATCAGACCGAAGATGCCGTAGACGACCAGGCCGACCAGGATGACGTCCGACTGGCCGTAGTTCTGCGCCTGGAACATCATGTAGCCGAGGCCGCTGGTGGCGTTGATCTGCTCCAGGACCACCAGACCGAGCCAGGATCCGGTCACGCCGAGCCGCAGCCCCACGAAGAACCCGGGCAGCGCTCCGGGGATGACGATCTCCCGGATGAACCGTGCCTTCGACAGGCCCTGGACCTCGGCGAGTTCGACGAAACGGTGGTCGATGCCGGACAGCGCGGCGTGCGTGTTGAGGTAGATCGGTATGTAGACGACGATGGCGATGATCGCGATCTTGAAGGTCTCGCCGATACCCAGCCAGAGGATGAACAACGGGATGAGGCCGAGGGTCGGGATCGCCCGGTTGAGGTTGACCGTCCCGTCGATCAGCGCCTCGCCGGTGCGGGTGAGCCCGGACGCCAGCGCGAGCACCACCCCCGCGGTCAGGCCGATCGCGAAGCCGGCCCCGGCCCGCTGCAACGAGGTGAGGACGTCGGTGGTCAGCGTCCCGTCGGTCCACAGGTGGGCGCCGGTCTCCAGCACCGTCCAGGGCGCCGGGATCGCGTTGGGGTCGAGCCGTCCGGCGGCGGAGGCCGCCGCCCACAGGGCGAGCAGCAGCAGGGGCCCGGTGAGGCGGGCGGCGGGCAGGCGCCGGCCGGGGGCGAGCCCTCGGCGGCGGCGGGTGCGGGGGCGCTCGTCGTCGGCGACGACGGGAGCCTTGTCCAGGGTGGTCGTGGTCATGGCGGTCACTTCCGGTACTCGGCCGGTACGGACTGCGCGGCGATGCCCTCGAAACGGTGGTCGAAGAGCTCGCCGACGTCGAACTTCTTCACGAAGCCGCCCTCCGCGAGCAGGTCCGCGGTCTCCTGTTCCCAGGCGATCGCCTCGTCCCAGCTCGGCGGGAACAGCGGCTTGTTGGCGAGGGCGGTGATGGCCTCGGCCTGGGCGAGGGTCAGGTTCTGCGTCTTGACGTAGAACTCCTGGTTCCAGACGTCGGGGTTCTCGTACTGCCACACCTGGCTCTGCGCCCACTGCGGCACGTACGCGGCGATCGCGGCCGCCTTCGCCCGGTCGTTCAGCACGGACACCGGCGCCCACAGCAGGTTGAGCAGGTCGACGACGTCGGTGGCGATGGTGCGGGCGCCCTTGGAACCGTACTGCTGGAGGTAGGAGGGCGCCTGGGTGTTGCCCAGCGGGGCGATGTCCACCTGGCCGGACTGGAGCGCGGTGAGGAACTGGTTGCTGGTCAGCGGGACGAGGTCCACGTCGTCGTACGCCAGGCCGGCCTTCTTCAGTGCCCGCAGCAGGACGACGCCCTGCGCCTGTCCCTGCGAGAACGCCAGTTTCCGGCCCTTGAAATCGTCGACGCTTTCGATGTCGCTGCCGGGTTTGGTGGCGAAGAGGTAGTTCGGCTTGCGCGTGATGTTGATCGCGACGATCTTCGCGTCGAATCCCTGGTAGTACGCCTGGATCGGCGGGATGCCCGCATTGTTGGCGACGTCCAGGGATTTCGCGCGGAAGGCGTTGATGACATCGGGGCCGGCGCCGATGTTCAGCCAGTTCGACACCTTGAACGGCAGCTCGGGCAGTTTCGCCAGCTTGAGCTGGAGTTCCTGCGCGTTCTGATAGGAGGCGATCTTCAGACTGGTGCCGGCGGGCACCTTGTCGGCGAGCGGAGCCGTCGAGGCGCCCTCGGACCCGGTGGCCGCGCTGCTCTCGGCGCAGCCGCTCAGACCGGCCGCGGCGGCGGTCACTCCGAGCAGGGAGGCGAGGAAGAGGCGCCGGTCGACACCGGGCGCACGGGAAACGGGCATGGGAGGACCCCCAGACAGGAGCGGCGGAGAGACGGCGGCAGGACGCGGCGGCGGCGCGGCGGCCGTGGGCCGTGGGAGACGGGCGGAATTCCGGGCAGGAAAGGAATCCGACACGGATAATCGATGCGGGAGACAGAATCCATCCGAGGAATTCACGCAGGGAACTCACGCGGGGAACTCATGCGGAGAACTTGCGCGGAGAACTCACGCGGGGAACTCGCGCGGAGAACCTGCACAGAGGACTCGCGTGGGGAACTCGCGCCGCGTATCCACGCAGAGAGGAAACCTGCGTGGGGAGTTCGCGTACAGAATTCCCTCGGGGGAGGGGGGATGGGGCGCGCTCCGGCGCGCCGGGGCGTCAGCAACAGAAGGTGCGACAGCTCATGAGGTAGATATTCCACGCCACGTCGGGCTCCTGTCAACATTCCGAGTTTCTGAATTAATTCCCGTCGTGCGGCACGGCGAGCGGATCGCGGTAGAGCACGTCCAGAGCCACCGCGCCGCCCGCCACCGCCAGCACGGAGTCCGCGAAACTCGTCGGCGCCACCGAGGCCGCACGCGCCGGCCCGGCCTCCGCGCGGATCGCCGCCAGGCAGTCCTCCCGGGCGAGCGCTCCGACCTCCGTCACGACCACGCGCTCCGGGTTGAGCACGTCCATCAGCAGCGCCACCGCCCGCCCCACCGTCCGGGCCCGCTCCAGCAGCAGCCGTACGGCCACCGGGTTCCCGCCGGCCGCCGCGGCGACGACGTGCATCGGGTTCGTCCCGTCGGTCACCCCGGCCGCGCGGGCGCGCCGGCACAGCGTCCGTTCGCTCAGCTCCGCCTGGAGGCAGCCGGTCCGCCCGCAGGCGCACGGCTCACCGCCCCCGGCCAGCGGCAGATGGGCGATGGCGCCCGCCTGCGACCGCGGCCCGTGGTGCACTTCGTCGCGGGTGGCGAACGCCGCGTCGACGACGTTGCCGACGAACAGGTGCAGCACACTGCCGCTACCGCGCGCCCGCCCGAACAGCCGCTCCGCGTTGACCAACGCCCGCGCGTGGCCGTCCACCTGGACCGGCAGCCCGGTGCGGTCGCCGATCGCCTCCCGCACCGGCACGTCCCGCCAGCCGAGCAGCGGATGCTCCACGACGGTCCCCGCGTCCCGGTCGACCCAGCCGCCGACGGCCACCCCCACCCCGAGGGCCCGGCGGCCGGGAGCGGAGGCGAGCAGCGCCTCCAGCCCGTCGGCGGCCCGCGTCAGCACGGCGAAGGGGTCGGTCCCACGGTGCTTCGCCTCCCGCTGCGCCACCACCCGGCCGCGCAGATCGAGCAGTGCCACCGTCATGTACGGCACGGCCACGTGCACGCCGCCCACCACGAACCGCCCGTCGTCCAGATCCACCGGGACGTGCGGCCTGCCCGCCCCGTTGCCGCGCCGCGGCGCGTCCGCCTCCCGGATCAGTCCGAGGCCGCTGAGGTGGGCGCAGTGGCCGGTGACGGAGGCCGGGGACAGCCCGGTCAGCCGGGCGATGGTGCTGCGCGCGACCGGTCCGTGCTCGAGCACGGACCGCAGGATCACGCTGGCGCTGGTCCGCCGCCGAGCGCTGTCGGCGACCCGGGGGACGGGAGAGGGGGTGGGAGGGAATGCCGTGGTACGGGACATGGAGGAGTTCCTCGGGGCCGGTCCGACACTGCGCCGTCTGCGAAGGAGGCGTGACGGATCGGCTCCGCCCGCCTCACCGGGGCGAGCGACAGGCGGCCGCGCCGACGCGCCGCAGGTCGACGTGGCGACGCGACGAGAAGTTCCGGGCCTGGGCAACCATGGGCCCGAAGCTAGCAAAGCGCTCCACCGCTGCCCAGACGGCGACCGACGGGCGAGACGGCGGCGGGGGTGGCGGGGGTGGCGGTGGCTGCGGGGGAGACCGGCGGTGGCGGCGGGGGAGGCGGCGGGTGGTGGCGGCGGGGAGATGCCAGCCGTACCGGGCGGTTCCGGCCGTACCGGGCGATGTCGGCTGTACCGGGCGATGTCGGCTGTACCGGGCGGTGTCGGCCGTACCGGGCGGTGCCAGTGGTCTGCGCGGTCTTGGTGGTCCGCGCCGCTCCGGTGGCCCGCGCCGCGTCGGCGGTCCGCGCCGCTCCGGTGGCCCGCGCCGCGTCGGCGGTCCGCGGGGCCTCGGCGGTCAGGTCGCGCCCGATTGGCGAAACCCTACAGACGCCCGCCCCTCCCTCCCCGTAGCCCGCACCACGTCACCTCAGTGACCAGCGTCACGCCGTACCGGGTGTAACCACGGCATGTTGTCCAAAGCCCACCAAGTCACCGAACGGCCGTTTGTCGACCCGTGACGGTGATGGGCCCCACTCCCCTGGGATAGCGTCGCGGTGTCCCGAACCGCCCCTGACCCCGCGGAGTCCCCATGAGCACCGCTGCCGCCACCCCCGCCAGTCCCGGACAGGTCCTCGCCGACCTCCTCCCGGCCTCCCGTGTCCGGGACGTCGCGCTCGTGCTCGGCGGCGCCGCGCTCACCGGCCTCGCGGCCCAGATCGCGGTCCCGGTGCCCGGCTCCCCGGTCCCGGTGACCGGCCAGACCTTCGCCGCGCTGCTCGTCGGCACGACCCTGGGCGCGCGTCGCGGCCTCCTCTCCCTGGCCCTCTACGCCGTGGCGGGTGTCGTGGGCGTGCCGTGGTTCGCGGACGGCGCGTCCGGCGCGGGCGCCGTCTCCTTCGGCTACGTCCTCGGCATGATCCTCGCCTCCACCGTGGTCGGCGCCCTCGCCCGCCGCGGCGCGGACCGCAGCATGTGGCGCATGGCCGGCACCATGCTCGTCGGCGAGGCGATCATCTACGCCGTCGGCGTCCCCTACCTGGCCTACGCCGCCGACCTCTCCGCCTCCGCCGCGATCGCCGCCGGCCTCACCCCGTTCCTGATCGGCGACGCCCTCAAGGCGGCCCTGGCGATGGGCCTGCTGCCCACCGCCTGGAAGCTCGCCCGCCGCTGACCCCGGTCGGTCGGTACGAGAAGAGGCCCGCCCGGCCGTCCCACGACGGCACACCGGCGGGCCTCTTCCGTTTCCCCGTCCTTCTGTTTCCCCGCTTCCGTTTCCCCTCGCCGTTCGCCGTTCGCCCCTCCCGCCGGCGGCGTTCCGCGATCAGCCCTGCCGGCCCGCCGGTCGCCGCTGCGACCACCACAGTCCGGCCGCGCCGGCCGCGAGCAGCGCCGCTCCGGCCGCGCCGAGCGGCACGACCTCCCGGCCGGGCCCGGTCCTGGGCAACTCGTCGCCGCCCGGCCCCACGGGCGTGTTGTCGGTACCGAGCAGCAGCGGGGTGGCGGGCGCGTTCGGTGACGGGTTGGTCGTCCCGAACGGCACCGGCCCCTGCTGCCAGAACGTCTTCGACCCGTCCGTGGTCTGGACGGGCAGGCAGATCTTCCCGGTCTTGCCGAGATCGAAGCCGGCGTCGATGTCGTACGACGTCGACGCCCCGGCCGCCAGCGAGCCGACGGGGCACGAGAAACCGCTGTTCGAGCCCTCGGGGAGATCCTTCTCCGCGATCCGCGAACACCCCTGGACGTTTTCGACCGTCAGCCCGTCGAATCCGACGACCAAAAGCCTGAGCGCACCGCTTTCCTTGGTCCCCTCGTTCTTCACCGTGGCGGTGATCGCCGTTTCCCCGGAGTCGTTGTCGACCGAGATCCGCTCCGGCAGGAGCGTGGTCAACTCGACGCCGTCCGGTGCCTGGTCGACGGCCTTTCCCCCGTCACTGCTGCCGGGCCCCTGGTCGTCCGCCCCGGCGGGCACGGAAAGCACCAACACCGCCGAGAAAGATGCCACGACCAGCGATCCGGCGACGGCCGTCATACGACGAGAACTCATGTTCGCCCCCCTTGGCTGCGCCTGAATTCGCAGTACCTGAAGAGGTACCACAAGATTTCTCCGCACTATGCTGGTGCGGCACCAAGTGTGACCATTGTTTTCAGGAAGCGGGCAATGGAGGGGGTGACGTGAATTGCCGGGTGATGCGAGGAATGCGGGAGGAGCGGGGGGCCCGGGAAACACGGGCGGTCCGGGAAACACCAGGAGTTCCGGGATTCCGGGTCTTGTGGTGGCGGGACGCTATCGGCTGGTCGAGAGTATCGGCCAGGGGGGAATGGGGCGGGTGTGGCGGGCCGCCGACGACATGCTCGACCGGCAGGTCGCCGTCAAGGAGATGCGCATCGACGGCCTCGACGCGGAGGACGCGCGCACCCGCCGCGAACGCACCCTGCGCGAGGCGAGGGCCACCGCCCGGATCGACCACCCCAACGTCGTCCGCGTCTACGACGTCGTCGACGAGGGCGAACGCCTCTGGATCGTCATGGAGCTGGTCGCCGGCCGCTCCCTGGAGCGGATCACGGCCGAGGCGGGACCCCTCGACCCGCGCGCGACGGCCCGGATCGGCCTCGGCCTGGTCACCGCACTGCACCAGGTGCACGCGCGCGGTGTCCTGCACCGCGACATCAAACCGGGCAACGTCCTGGTCGAGGACGGCGGCGAACGCGTCGTCCTCACCGACTTCGGCATCGCCGCGATCCAGGACACGACGGCGCTCACCATGGCCGGCATGCTGGTCGGTTCCCCCGACTACATGGCCCCCGAGCGTATCTCCGGCCGCCCGCAGGGCCCGCCCTCCGACGTGTGGTCCCTGGGCGCCACGCTCTGCGCCGCCCTGGCCGGCCACTCGCCCTTCTCCCGCGACACGACCCTGGCGACCCTGCACGCGGTCCTCTACGAGGAACCCGAACTCCCGCCCACGGCAGGACCGTTGCGGGACGTCCTGGCCGCCCTCCTGGAGAAGGAACCGACGGTCCGCGCACGTCTCACCGACCTGGAGTCGGTGCTGCGGCCGGTGGCCTTCCCGACGCCCGCGCCGCCTCCGCCGATACCGCCGCCTACGCCGCTTTCGCCGACTCCGGTGACTCCGGCGGCCGGGGAGGAACCGGCGGACCCGCGCCGGCCGGAACCCCACGCGGCCGGCGGAACCCCGCTCTCCTCCCGCCCCGGCGTCTCGCTCACACGGTCCCAGGCACCCACCGGGCGCAGCCCCGCCGCGCCGCCCGGGCGCAGCCCCGCCGCGCCGCCCGGGCGCAGCCCCGCCGCGCCCACCGAGCGCAGCCCCGCCGCGCCCACCGAGCGCAGCCCCGCCCCGCCACCCGAGCGCAGCCCCGCCACGCCGCCCGGGCGCAGCCCCGCCGCAGCGCCCGCCCCCGCGCCCCGTCCCACCGGGCGCCGCCCCCGCCTCCCCGCCGCCCTCCGCCGCCGCACGGCGCTCGCGGCCGCCACCGGCGTCACGGCCGTGGCCGCCGCCGTCGGGATCGCGCTGGCGTCGTCCGGATCGGGCCACGGCGGGAACCAGGCGGGTTCCTCACCCACGCACCACCCGGCCACCACCTCCGCCACTACTCCCACTCCCACTCCCGCCCCCACCCCCACCTCCACCGTCGAGGGCACCTCCAGACCGCCGAGCCTGCCGCCCGGCGCGCACCAGGAGGCCGGCGGGTACGCGTGGGCGACGCCCGAGGGCTGGCGGCGGGACGTGAAGACGGGCGCCGAGGTGCACTACACGTCCCCCGACGGCACCCAGGAGCTCGTGGCCAGTTCCTCCCTGGCCCAAGGCGACCTGATGGACACCTGGCGCGCCTCGGAACGCAACGCCCACCAGGGCCGGGACTACCGCAAGATCCGCCTGGAGGAGACGACGTTCCGCGGCAATCCGGCGGTCGTCTGGGAGTACACGTTCACGCTCCAGGGCACCCCCTGGCACGCCCGCCTCCTCGGCTTCGACGAGGGCGGGACGTCGTACCAGATCAACACCTGGTACCAGCCCCACGTCGAGGCGGCGGCGCTGCGCACGTACGACGAGGTGAAGGAGAGCTTCACCGTGCTCTGAACGGAGGGCGGGCCCCGCCGCCACTCCCGCCGCTCCTCGTGACGCCCCTCGCCCGCTGTCGTGCGAAGGCGACGACGAGGACGACGGCCGCGACGAGCAGCGACAGCAGGACGGTCCGGCGGCCGTCGTGCTCCGTGTCGGTCAGCATGTAACCGAGGACGAAAACGATCAGGGCGGCGGTGGCCCAGGTCAGGTACGGGTACAGCCACATCCGTACGACCAGCTTCTCCGGCGCCTCCGCCTCGATGATCCTCCGCATGCGCAGCTGCGAGAAGCAGATGACGAGCCACACGAACAGCGCGACGGCACCGCTGGAGTTCACCAGGAACAGGAAGACGGAGTCGGGGAACCTGTAGTTGAAGAAGACGGCGACGAACCCGAAGACCACGGAGGCGACGATCGCCGCCATCGGCACACCACGGCGCGTCGTCCGCGCGAACGCCTTCGGCGCGTCGCCGCGCTCACCGAGCGAGAAGGCCATGCGGGAGGCGGTGTAGAGCCCGGAGTTGAGGCAGGAGAGCACCGACGTCAGCACGATGAAGTTCATGATCTGACCGGCGTGCGCGATGCCGAGGGAGTCGAGGGCGGCGACGTAGGAGCCCTTCTCCTTGATCGAGGGGTCGTTCCACGGCAGCAGGCAGACGACGACGAAGATCGACCCGAGGTAGAAGACGGCGATGCGCCAGATGATGCTGTTGGTCGACTTGGTGACGGCCCGCTGCGGGTCCTCGGACTCACCGGCGGCCAGGGTCGCGATCTCGCTGCCCATGAAGGAGAAGACGACCAGCAGCACACCGGTGAGGATGGCGCCGGCCCCGTTCGGCAGGAACCCGCCGTGGTCGACCAGGTTGCCGAGCGCGGCCTTCTCGCTGTCGGCGCCGGGCAGCACACCGAACACGGCGAGCGCGCCCACCACGATGAAGGCACCGATGGCGACGACCTTGATGCCGGCGAACCAGAACTCGAACTCGCCGTAGGAGCCGACGGAGACGAGGTTGGTGGCGGTCAGCACCACCATCACGATGAGCGCCCACCCCCACTGCGGAACGGCGGGGATCCACGACTCGAGGATCGCGGCGCCCGCGGTGGCCTCCACGGCGAGCACGACGACCCAGAAGAACCAGTACAGCCAGCCGATGGTGAACCCGGCCCAGGGGCCGAGCGCGCGGTCGGCGTGCGCGGAGAACGAACCGGAGGTCGGATGGGCCGCGGACATCTCGCCGAGCATCCGCATCACCAGCACCACGAGGGTGCCGACGAGGGCGTAGGACAGGAGGATGCCGGGACCGGCGGTGGCGATCCCGGAACTGGAACCGACGAACAGCCCGGCGCCGATGACGCCACCGACGGCGATCATCGACAGATGGCGGTTCTTGAGGCCCGCCTGAAGCCCGGCACCGGGCTCACCGGGCCCGCCGGGGCCGTGGCCGGCCTCCGTCAGGGTCTGCTGCGAAGTCATGGGACGGAATCCTTTGCGCCGCGTGGAGGTGTCTCACATACGTGCGGTGTTCGGGCCGTACGGGGGTGGGTACGAGCCGGTCCAGTGAATCCGAGGTGTTCGAATTCAGGAACCTTCGAATCCGTATTGTTATTGGAGCTTCCCCTGAGGTTCAGTAGCGCTACTGACGTCTTTCGGCCACGACACCCGGCGCTGCTACCCGGTGGCGCGCGTGTCACACTCGTCCCATGCGCGTGTATCTCGGCTCGGACCATGCAGGCTTCGAACTCAAGAACCACCTCGTCGAATGGCTCAAGGCGGCGGGTCACGACCCGGTCGACTGCGGCCCCCACATCTACGACGCCCAGGACGACTATCCGCCGTTCTGCCTCCGCGCCGCGGAGCGCACGGCCGCGGACACCGGCTCCCTCGGCATCGTGATCGGCGGCTCCGGCAACGGCGAGCAGATCGCCGCGAACAAGGTCAAGGGCGTCCGCGCCGCCCTCGCGTGGAGCGAGGAGACGGCCTCCCTGGGCCGGCAGCACAACAACGCCAACGTCGTCGCCGTCGGCGCCCGCATGCACACCGAGGAGGAGGCGACGAAGTTCGTCGAGACCTTCCTCAACACGCCGTTCTCCGGTGACGAGCGCCACATCCGCCGCATCGACATGCTCGCGGCGTACGAGACGACCGGCGACCTGCCGCCCATCCCGGCGCACCACCCGCAGCAGGACTGACGCACCACACCGCGGCGGCGGGACTGACGCACCACACCGCGGCGGCGGGACTGACGCACCACACCGCGGCGGCGGGACTGACGCACCACACCGCGGCGGCGGGACTGACGCACCACAC